>DATMYW010000051.1:0-33886 GCA_035560715.1 Candidatus Fimivivens sp.
CCCGTCCCTATCCCCGTTGTAAGTTGTTGGTTGTAAGTTGTTCGTTTTCCTTCGTCAGTTTCTTTTCATGAATTCCTCAATCCTCCCTTTAAGCATCGATTCCGTCTCCTCGTCGAGTGCCTTCTTCGTGCGTATCGCGGACAACACATCCTCGCCTTCTGTCGAGAGATACTCGAGGAATCCCTTTTCCCAATCACGGATCTTCTCGGCCGGCACGGCGTCGAGATGCCCGCGGGAAAGCGCGTAGAGTACGGCCACCTGGTTCTCGACCGGATACGGCGAATACTGCCCCTGCTTCAGGACCTCCACCGAGCGCCGTCCCCGCTCGATCTGCGCGCGCGTCTTCTCATCAAGGTCGGAACCGAACTGGGCGAAGGCTTCGAGCTCGCGGAACTGGGCAAGGTCGAGCCGGAGCGTTCCGGCCACTTGTTTCATCGCCTTTATCTGCGCGGCAGAACCGACACGCGATACCGAGAGTCCGACGTTGAGTGCCGGACGGATGCCCTTGTGGAAAAGATCCGACTCGAGATAGATCTGTCCGTCCGTGATGGAAATGACGTTCGTCGGGATATACGCCGAGACATCGCCCGCCTGTGTCTCGATAATCGGCAATGCGGTCAGCGATCCGCCGCCGTTCTCGGCATTCAATTTCGCGCTGCGTTCGAGAAGTCTGGAATGGAGGTAGAACACGTCGCCGGGATAGGCCTCACGTCCCGGCGGACGGCGAAGGATAAGCGCGATCTGCCGATACGCCCACGCATGCTTCGAAAGATCGTCGTAGATGACGAGCACGTCCTTTCCCTGTTCCATGAAATATTCGCCGATGGCGCACCCGGCGTACGGGGCAAGAAACGAGAGCGCCGCCGGATCGGACGCGCCGGCCGACACGATGACGGTAAAGTCCATCGCTCCGCGCTTCGTAAGCTCGCCCAGGATGCGCGCGACTTTGGATTCCTTCTGGCCGACCGCGACATAGATGCAGATCACGTCCTGCCCTTTCTGGTTCACGATGGCATCGATCGCGACCGCGGTCTTTCCGGTCTGTCGATCGCCGATGATAAGCTCGCGCTGCCCGCGGCCGATCGGGATAAGCGCGTCGATCGCCTTGATACCGGTCTGCAGAGGCTGGTTCACTCCCTGACGGGTGATGACGCCCGGAGCGACCTTCTCTATCGGCATGAGTTTCTTCTCGCCCGCAATCTCTCCGCGGCCATCCTGCGGCACGCCGAGCGGGTCCACCACGCGACCGATGATTCCCTCCGACACCGGAATGGAAAGGAGCTTTCCGGTCCCCTTCGCGATCTCCCCCTCGCGGACGCCGTTTCCTCCCGAAAGCATCATGACGCCGACCTCGCTCTCTTCCAGGTTGAGCGCCACACCGACGGCGCCGCTGTCGAACGAAATCAGCTCAGACGCCGCCACACCGGAGAGTCCCGAGAGACGGGCCACGCCGTCACCGGTCTCCAGGATCCGTCCGACCGACTCCTTCTCCGCCTCGAAACGGAAATCCGCGATCTGCTTCTTCAGTTCCTCGATGAGCATGTTTCCTGCCATATGTGTTCGCTGACTGAGTTATGAGGATTGATGACCGTTCATTGCCCCGCGAAGTTCGCGAATCCGTCGACTGATCGTACCGTCCACGACCGTATCCCGAGAAGAAAGCCTCACTCCTCCGACGAGATCGTTTCGGACCGCGAAACCGAGTGATATTTCCTTTCCGGGAAACAGTTTTCCCGCCGCCTCCGCGATTTCTTTTTTCGAGTCCGCATTCGCTTCTCCGGCGGTCTCGGCAAGCAACGTGACACGCCCGTCCGCCTCATCGGAAAGCTTTTCCGCGGCCCGCACGATTTCGGGAAGTTTTTTCGTCCCGCGACGCTTTTTCACGAATGAAAGGAACGACGCCGCGATTTGAGACGCATCGCCGCCGTCCCTCGAAAGGGCGACCAGAGCCTTGGCATATTGTGTCGGAGTGATCTTCATATCGGAGCTGAATTATGAATCAAGAATACGGAATCATGTCTCAGACCTCCCTATTCCCGCTCTGCATTGTCCTCATTCCTGATTCTTAATTCCTCATTCATCATTCTGTAATTCTCACAGCTACGCTTTCTCCAAAAACCTCGTCACCTTGCCCCGGTCGTCATCTCCGTCCAATCTCTCCCGGAGCACCTTCTCCGTCGTCGCGATCACGAGATCCGCTATTTCTCCCTTCGCTTCACGGAACATTTTTTCACGCTCCTCCTTTGCGCGTTCCCGCGCCTCCTCGACGATCCGTTCCGCCTTCTGCTCGAATTCCGCGACGAGCTCCTGACCGCGCCTCTCCGAAGCCTCCCTCGTCTCAGTCACGATTTTCTTCGCCTCTTCACGGGCCGTGGCAAGTATCCGCTCTTCGCCCTTCGATGCTTCATCCAGTCGCTTCTTGGCCTCTTCCGCGTTCTTCAGCCCTTCCTCGATGCGCTCCGTACGTTTCTCGAGAAACGCGAGCATCGGCTTATAGGCGAAACGGTGCAGTATGAACAGCAGCACAAGGAAGTTCACCGTCTGCGCGAGGAGGAGTTTCCCGTCTATGCCGATCTGCGTAAGGATTTCCATACGGTTTGTGACGTTGCTTACGACTCACGACTTCCGGCCGGCACGCTCCCCGAAAGGAATCCGTGCCGGACGCCGGTCATTCTTCGTACGCCGAAGACTACTTGAAGAGGATCATGAGCGCCACGACGAGCGCATAGATCGCGATCGCCTCGGTGAACGCGATACCGAGGATCATCGAGGTCTGGATTTTCGAATGCGCCTCGGGATTGCGCCCGATCGACTCGAGCCCCTTGCTGACGAGATACCCGATACCGAGACCCGGACCGAGGGCTGCGGCCGCGATAGCGATCGCCGCGCTGAAGAATTTCGCGTTATCGGCATTTCCGATGACCTCCTGTACGCCTTCCATACTTTTTTCTTACTGATTGATTACGGGATACGGGCCGCCGGCTTCCCCTGGGAAACCGATGCCCCGCAGACCGGAATTCAGTGAGCCCCCTCCTCGTGCCCGGTGACCGCCATCTTGAGGAAGACGATCGTAAGGAGCGAGAAGACCGCCGCCTGAACCACGCCCACGAACACCTCGAGCAGCAGGAACGGCAGCGGGACGAAATACGGAACAAGGGAGAGCATCACGGTCAGGAGCACCTCGCCCGCGAACACGTTGCCGAAGAGACGGAACGAGAACGAGAGAATCTTCGCGAATTCGCCGATAAGCTCGAGAAGGCCCACGACCGTTCCGATAACGTAGGGTTTTTTCCACGGTGCGACCAGGAATTTGGAAGCGTATCCGCGTATACCGAGAGCCAGGATTCCGAAAATCTGAACCGAAAAAACGGAGATGAGCGAGAGCGCGACCGTCATATTGAGATCTGCTGCCGGACCGCGCAGGAACGGCACCATGATGATGCGTCCCGCATGCTCCTCGTTCAGGCCGACCGTCCCCGCCCCGGGAAGAAGTCCCGACCAGTTCGAAAACAGTACGAAAAGAAAAATCGTCGCGACCAAAGGGAAAAAATCCCTGGCCTGCTTTCGGTCCTGCGTGATGCTTTCGATGAACGAAAGCAGTCCCTCGAAAACGGTTTCTATCACGTTCTGTGCGCCTCGCGGGACCTGTTTCGGATTTCTTACGAGAAATACCGTGGATATGGCCAAAAGTACGGCCACGAAAACGGCCACCAACAGCGAATTGGTCACGGAAAACCCCGCTATCGAGAACAGTTTTTCGGCGATGATCGATATTTCCATATGCTTCCCGCTGCGAAATGAGGTGTTTCCACGACATTATCCCCATCAGAAGCCATTCTACGACGAAAAACCGGAATCGTCAAAGAAAACGACGCCGAAACGGCGCCTTTTTCTGTACACTCGGATTCCAAGTCAACGCAGGACATCCGACCATTTCACTGGTCAGAGAAGTGATACGGCGTCGGAACCATCATCATGGATTGTCGGTTCAAACTCACTGAACTGAACCGCCGCCATAGAATCACCATAATCATCGTGTCCATTTTCAACACCTTTTCCCGCATTCGAAAAACGGATATGATCGGTCCCGCCTCCCTGTCCTGTCCCATAGGTCGCCCCGTTACCATCCATTGCCGGAGCAGCGGGAGGTGTCTCCGGAGCGATGCGTCTTCGGTCCGCATCCTGAACCGATTCCGGGAAATTCATTTCCATAGCGCGTGCCGTTCGAATTAATCTACCCCCGTTGCTTTCAGTATAGCCCTTCAATGGAAAAACGGGAACGGACCCGTTCATATATCGAGCCTCAGAAGCTTCTTCGCGTTCCTCGTCGTCTCGACAGCGACTTCTTCGAGTGAGGTCCCTTTCACCGCCGCGATCTTCTCCGCGACCAGCCGCACCAGAAACGGTTCGTTCCGTTCCCCCTTATGCGGGATCGGAGCGAGATACGGACAGTCCGTCTCGATGACGATCTGCTCAAGCGGCACCTCGCGGATCAGACGGTCATACGAATCGGAATAGGTCGCGATACCGTTGATGCCGATATTCCATCCCCGCTCCAGGAATTTCTTCGCCGTCTTGTGGCTTCCGATGAAGCTGTGTATCACACCTCGCCTTTCGGGCGACGATTCATCGAACAACGAAAGTAGGTCATCGTACGCGTCCCAGCAATGGATCATCATCGGTTTGCCGACCTCGTCCGCCAACCGGACGAACTCGCGGAGCACGCGCTTCTGCTCGTCCTTCATCGCCGAGACGTCGTCCCCTTCCTCGAAGTGATGGTAGTCGAGCCCGACCTCGCCGATCGCCACAACATGCGAATCGCATGCGAGTTCGAGGTACGCGTCATATTCGAAATCCTCCCCGATCGTCTTTATTTCGGTCGCCGGCAGTTCCCAATCGTTCTCGTCGTCGCGATGCTCGAACGACCGCTTCCGGAGCTGTATCGGGTGGAGTCCGACCGCGGCATACACGCCTTTCCCCTCGTATTTCCGCGCATACTCCACCGCCCGCCGGCTTGTCGACAGTTGTGACCCCACGTTTACGACCGAGATTCCCGCTTCACGCGCACGCAACAGCACCTCGTCCGCATCCGCGCGAAAGGCGTTGAAATTCACATGCGCATGAGTATCGATCAGCCGTGGCATAGGTATGGAATTTTTGAATTAAAATCAGGGGAAAACCCCCATTATGCCGAGGTCCCGCTTCCACCGATCATGCCCCGATGATCGCGTGCCAAAGCGAGTAACGGCACGATTCCGGCAAGCGCGATGAACAGACCCGAATACCCGAGAAATACTGAGAGTGGTACCGTCGCGATAAGCTGGCTCCCGACGAACATATATCCGGACGCACCAAGTCTCTGAAGAAGACTATTGAGAGACAGGACGCTTGAGCGGACGTCTGATGAAATAACCCCGTTTATATCCACCATGATCCTGGACTCGATATATCCGCGAAGGAAATGCGCGGCCACGATGGCAAGTACCGGTATCGCCGCCCACCACGTAAATCCCATAAGGGGCACAAGGACAGCAAGAGCGAGGAAGACCGTCCACATCGGCACCTTCGGAAATTTCCGATAGGTCATCGTCCCAACCGCCACGAACAGTGTCGCAACTCCGGGAACCACTCCCCACCAGAAAACGGGCAGGGAAATGAGGCGAAAGAGGTCGTTATACAGCCATTTGATACTGAAAAGAAACGAGCCGACCAATAACGACAGAAGGATAAGATTGCGAAGCATCACGTTCCCCCCGACAGAGGACAATCCGGTGAGGGCGGTCCTGATCACGTTTCCCTGCGAATCACGTTTTGCGGGACGATACGAAACGGACATCGCGAATAGCGACGCGGCCGCCATGGCAAGCGCCGAGAGGACGAGCGGGAGTCGGAGGTCGATCGTCGCCGAGAATCCGCCGACCGACAGTGCCACGAACGAGACGACTTGCGAGACCGTCTTGATACGCGGGTAGTCCCGCGTAAAATCCTTCGATACGTCATGAAGCAACGCCGTGTCGCTCCCCGATATGAGACTTTCGCCGAGCGCGACGAACATGATGGCACCAAGATAATACGCGAATCCGACCGACATCGGAAACGCGAGCAGAAGAAAGCCCACGGCCAGACCCGCATATCCCGAAAATATCGAGATCCGATGAGAAAAGACGTCCCCGATGACACCCGTTGGATATTCAAGCGCTATCACCGCGACGTAATATGCACCGAGCAGGAACAACACCTGAGAGGTCTCGATTCCGCGCGTATTAAGATACAGGACGAAGGTCGGGAGCCAGAAGCGGGTCGAGTACAAGACCTTCACCCACAACATTTTTCGGATGTCGGTCATAGGCTGAAACCGGGATAAGAACGGGAAACGAGTAAGGACCGGCATCGTCATTTTTTTCGCATCGCGACCGCGTCAATTTCGATATCGCAACCGTCGGTCATAGTGCTCGTAATTCCTACCGTCGTCGCGGCAGGTTTTGATTCCATAAGATATCCGTTACGGATTGCCGATACCTTTTCGAAATCCCTTTTCATATCGACGAGATAGATATCAACTTTAACGAGGTCACCAAGATCCGCACCCGCCTCTTTGAGTATCGTTATCATTTTTTCGAACACACATCTCGTTTGGGCTTCGATATCGCCCTCGCCCACTACATTCTTTAGCTCGTCCTTCGGTAACAAACCGGAAACGAATATCATCTCAGCCTCGCCGACATCGAATTTGACTGCCTGAGAAAATGCACGTCCAGACTTACTGGAGCCCTCGGGTACGATTAACACTTTCGACATAGATTCCTTATTTCACTCTTTGAAACAGTATCTCCGTCTTTCCGGATTCAAGGGACTGCCAAATCTTTTCGGCGGTGTCGGGCATGAACGGGACGAGTGCGACGGAAAGAAGCGCGAGGCGGTCTAATAACACACGCATGACACCTGTAAATTTCTCCCGATCGTTCTTCGCGAGTTCCCACGGTTTTTCCTCCTCGATATAGCGGTTCGCGTCACGAACCGTCTCCCATACCTTTTCGAGCGCCTCGGCGAACCGGTAACTTTCGATGAGCTTCGCGACGTCATCGGGGTACGTGGGAATCTCCGCGATTTTTTTCATATCGGCATCGAGACCTTCCGAGAGCCGCATCACGCGCGACACGAGATTGCCGAGACCGTTCGCGAGATCGGCATTGTACTTCTCGGTCATCTTCGCCCACGAAAGATCCCCGTCCTTCGAATACGGAAGTGCCGTAAGCAGCAGGTACCGCGCCCCGTCCTTGCCGAACCGTTCCACCAGTTCCGCGGGATACAGGACATTCCCGAGCGACTTCGACATTTTCTGTCCGTCGATGGTCAGATATTCATGCGTATAGATTTCCGTCGGCAGCGGCAGTTTCGCGGACAGGAGCATCGCCGGCCAGTAAATGGCATGGAAGCGTAAGATACCCTTCCCGATGATATGGACCCGCTTACCGTCGCCCGCCCAGAATTTCTCGTAATCCTCCCCGTCGCCCGCATAGTCGAGCGCCGTGATGTAGTTCGAGAGCGCGTCCACCCAGACATACATGATCTGCGACTCGTCACCGGGTACCGGCACACCCCACCCCTTCGCCCGGGCGACGGAGCGCGAGACCGAGAAATCCTCGAGTCCCATGTCGATAAACGAGAGCACTTCGTTCCTGCGGAAATCCGGCACGATCGAAAGTTTTCCGGAAACGATCAGTTCCCTGAGCCGGTCCCCGTATGCCGAGAGCCGGAAAAACCAGTTTTCCTCTTCGACGACTTCCGGCACGGTCAGATGTTCCGGACACTTTCCGTCGACCAGGTCTTTCTCGAGCTTGAATTCCTCACAGCCGACGCAATACAATCCGCGATAACTTTTCTTGTAGAGATCGTTCGGATCCATCGCGGACCAGAACTTCTTGGCGCCGGCGACATGGACATCCTCCGTCGTCCGGATGAATCGGTCGAACGAAAGTCCGAGTGAATCACCGAGAGAGCGGAACGCTTCCGCATTCTCCTTCACATATTCATCTATCAGCCGCCCGGCTTTCTCGGCACCCTGGACGTTCTTCAGGCTGTTCTCGTCGGTACCCGTCAGGAAAAACGTTTCCTCGTGGAGGACATCGCGGTGATATCGCGCGACCGCATCGGTGAGTACCTTCTCGGACGCGTGCCCGACATGCGGGACGCCGTTCACGTAGTCGATGGCGGTGGTGATGAAAAACGGTTTGGTTAGCATACAGGATTCATTTATCCATCAATATCGAGTTCTTGAATATTCTCTTGTCATTCCGACCCGGAGTCCGGCGAATGCCGGAGAGTCTTCGAGACACGTCGTTCGCGAGCGACTGTGTCGAGTGGAGGAATCTGCCGAGTCACGATTCAGATCCCTCGACTACGCTCGGGATGACATGAATGCGCCGTGGTATCTACCCATTATACGCCACGATCACGAATTCCCCTTTCACCTTGGACGGATCGGATTCGAATCGCTCTTTCACTTCGGTTACCGTACCGCGTACCGTTTCCTCGAACATTTTCGTAATTTCACGCCCGAGAATGATTCTTTTTTCAGGCGCGAACGATGAAAGCAGTTCGAGATTCTTCACCACCCGGTGCGGCGATTCATAATAAACGACCGGCATATCCGACCCGGCGACAAAACGGAAAAATGTCTCGCGTCCTTTCTTGTGCGGCGGAAATCCCTTGAAAACGAATTCGCGCATATCGATACCGGCGACCGATACGATGGCGCCCAGGGCCGACGGCCCCGGTACCGGAACGACGGGAATGCCGGCCGCAAGCGCGAACGAGACGAGGCGGTTTCCGGGATCGGAAAGTCCGGGGGTGCCGGCATCCGTCACGTACGCGAACGACTCGCCGGCCTTCATACGGGCGACAAGTGAATCCAGCTTCATCCCGTCGGTATGCTCGTGGCACGACATGGCCGGTCGGTCGATCTCGTACCGGTCAAGAAGGCGTCGTGTCACACGCGTGTCCTCGGCAAGCACCGCATCACACTCCTTGAGCGTACGAAGCGCCCGGAGCGTGATATCTTCCATATTGCCGATAGGCGTCGCGACGAGATAGAGGGTTCCCATATTCATTCAGCCAGCATCGATAATACCCTCCCGCTCCCCTGTCTGAGGGGAGCTCCCGCGGCCCTGCGCGGGTGAGGGGTGGAAGATTACTTTAGATGTTCCGTTATACTCATAATCACCCCGTCCAAATTCTCATTCACCTCGTCATTCCAGAATCGTAGCACCGAAAGACCCAGGGATTCAAGATATCTTGTCCTTTCCGCATCATATTCGCATTTTTCACTGTGTTGCCGCCCATCCAATCCAACGACCAGTTTCTTTTCGGGACAATAGAAATCGACGATATACGGACCAATCGAATGCTGACGGCGGAACTTGAACCCCAACGCGTTCCTTCTCAAGCGGGACCAGAGGATGACTTCCTGCGGCGTCGCTTTTTTTCCGTAAGACCTTTCTCGATAGTTCTTTGGATTTGGAGTTGAAAATACGATTCATATTTTCCTGAACACCCCTCCGTCTCGAAGACTCGACAGCTCCCCTCCCCAAGGGGAGCAGGCTGATCTCTCCTTCTCAATTCCCATCTCACTCCTCACTCCTCACTTCTGAATTCCAAGATCCAGCATCTTTTCGAGTTTCGCCTTCTTCTTGGCATCCTGAGGACCGACGATCGCGAGATTCAACCGATCGTTGCGGAAGATGTCCTGCGCGACGCGGAGCACGTCGTCCGCGGTCACCTTTTCGATCGCCCGGACCTTGTCCTTCGGCAGCACGATCTCGCTCTTGAGTATTTCCTGCGATACGAGGTATTCCACGACCTCGTCGGACCCCTCGAGTCCCATCGCGAGTCCGCCCTTGATGTATTCCTTGGCTTTGCGAAGTTCGTCCTTGCCGACACGCTCGGTCGCTATCTTCTTGTACTCGTCGAGGATGACCGCGATCGCCTTCTCGAGGTTCTCGTGCTCGACACCGCACTGTGTCGCGATGTACCCCGCGTCGTGAAACGCCTCGGTCTCGGTCCGGACCCGGTAGGCGAGTCCGCGCCGTTCGCGGACCTCGATGAAGAGCCGGCTCGACATCCCACCGCCGAGAATCACCGAGAGTATGCCAAGTGCGAACCGGTCCGGATGGTACATGTCGTATCCGCGCACTCCGAGAAGGAAGTGCGTCTGGTCGGTCTTCTTCTTGTGGATGAAGACGCCCGGCGCCGACTGCCGGTCGGACGCCTTGCGGAATTCCGGCCGTACTCCGGGCTTCACGACGCCGAACCGTTTCTTCACTTCGGCCGTCACCTTCTTCGGATCGATATTCCCGGCGATGCCGACGACCACGTTGCCGCCGACGTATCCGCGTTCCATGTATTTTACGAAATCCTTCCTCTTGAACGCGCGGATGTTCTCCTTGGGACCGGCAATGTCCCAGCCGAGCGGCGTATCGCCGTAGAGGTGCGCCTCCCAGAGTTCGGCCACCTTGCGCATCGGCATGTCCTCGTACATGTTTATCTCCTGAATGATCGTCCCCCGCTCGCGGTCGATCTCGTCCTGGTCGAGCTTGGCGTTGAGGAACATGTCCGAGACCACGTCGAGTGCGGTCTCCCAGTGATGTGCCTCGACCTTGGCATAGTAGCCGGTCCACTCCTTGCTCGTGAACGCGTTGTATTCCGCACCGATCGAATCGAGCTCGCGCGAAATGTCGAGCGCCGTCGGACGCTTCTCGGTCCCCTTGAACATCATGTGCTCGAGGAAGTGCGCGATGCCGTTCTCCTTGCGTGTTTCGAAGCGCGACCCGACACCCGTCATGACAAGCACCGTCGCCGTTCCCGTCTCCGTCATCGGCGCGAGGATCACGCGCAGCCCGTTCTCCAGGGTAAGTTTCTTGTATTTCATATGCGGAACAGAATTAGGAATAAGGAATCAAGAATCTCGTCTTCTGATGACATTTCTTTTCTGTCATTCCGGTTTAACCTGGAATGACAGAATGGACTATTTCAAATTCTCCACCAAATACGCCCTCAACTCAGCAACCGGGATGCGGATCTGTTCCATGGTATCGCGGTCACGGACGGTGACGGTATCCTTGAGTGAGGCGTCATCGCCGAGTCCGACCGTGTCGAAATCGATCGTGACGCAGTACGGCGTACCGATCTCGTCCTGACGGCGGTAGCGTTTGCCGACGTTTCCATTGTCGTCGTACTCGGTGGCGAAGTCGCGCTTGAGCATATCGAATACCTCGCGCGCCTTGTCGGTGAGTTCCGGTTTGTTGCGCAGGAGCGGGAAGACTGCGACTTTGACCGGCGCGAGCTTCTTCGGGAATTTGAGCACGATACGAGTGTCTCCTTCTTTTATCTCCTCCTCGGTATACGCGTCAGTCAACACGGCGAGAAATGTCCGGTCCACGCCGACGGACGTCTCGACGATCCACGGGATGTACTTCTCCCCCGACTGCGGGTCGCGGTACGAAAGATCAACACCCGAGAACGTGGAATGCTGGGTGAGATCGTAGTCGCTGCGGTTGTGCACTCCCTCGAGTTCCTTGAATCCGAACGGGAAGCGGTACTCGATATCCCATGCAGCCTTCGCGTAAAAAACAAGGTTCTCGTGCTGGTGCCATTTGAGGTTCTCCGCCTTGAGTCCGAGATCGAGATAGTATTGGAACCGTTTCGCGCGCCACTCTTCATAAAAATCCGCGGCCGTATCGGGATGGACGAAGAACTGCATTTCCATCTGCTCGAATTCGCGCTTGCGGAAGATGAACTGCCGCGCAGTGATCTCGTTTCGGAACGCCTTGCCGATCTGCGCGATGCCGAACGGCACCTTCATGCGCGTCGAGTCGAGCACGTTCTTGAAATTCACGTAGATGCCCTGGCAGGTCTCCCCGCGCAGGTAAACCGGATCCTTGTCCCAGTCGCCGGTGAAGTTGCCGAGATTGGATTTCACGAGCAGATTGAAGCTCTTCGCCTCGGAGAAATCATGACTGCCGCACTTGGGACACACGACCTTGTCCTTGTTGGCCGAGAAGAGCGCGTTGATCTCGGTCTCGCTCATCTTCTCGTCGGCGAACACGCCGGCTTCCTCGAGGAGATGGTCGACACGAAGACGCGAGTGACACTTACGACACTCGGCCAAGGGATCGCTGAATCCTCCCACGTGTCCCGATGCTTCCCACACCTTCGGATGCATGAAGATCGCACTGTCGAGACCCACGATATTCTCGTGCTCGCGAACCATCGCCTGCCACCATGCCTCGCGGATATTTCGGGCGAGTTCGACCCCGTATGGTCCGAAATCATAGACTGCCGCGAATCCGCCATAAATCTCCGAACTTGGGAACACGAACCCTCGCCGTTTCGACAGCGAGACCAGCTTGTCCATGAGATTTTCCACCTGTGCCATAAGATTGAACTCACAACTTACAACTGACAACGCCTCTGTCTTTGCGAGGAAGTCTTCGACCGAAGCAATCCAGAGATAGGAAGCTCTGGGCCGCCACGCCCTCGACGACTCGGTCTCGCGGAGACGGATTTGTATGATGAACTGACAACCGATAACGAGGGACTCGGAAAGTCTTCTGACATCCGAAAATACCGTTCTTTCCATTCAAACCTACCCCGTTTCAAGCCGAAAGTCAAAGAAAATTTCCTTGCGGATACTTGACATATCTCTTCATACATGATAGCGTTCCTCCATCAATCAGCAGATCATTTCAAACATCAACCCCATTTTCTGGAGAAAACCATGAAAATTTACGCGTATTACAACCCACAAAACGACCCGGTCACCAATGGACCAAGTATTGGCAACCTTCTTCCGGTATCGGACTATTATTATCCGTTGCTGCATGATCCGTCGGACAACACTTTCCTCTATTTCGAGGATGTAAATGGCGAGAACTATGTCCAGTTTTTTGTATCGAAAAAGGTGTACGACCTGAAAAACAACAGGCTCATCGTACTTGTCACAACCGGGCATTCCGGCATGGAGCCTGAAGAATTCAGAGACTACGTGCAGCGGGAGTGGAAGAAAGACACCTCCGGACCATCCTTGCAAGGAAGAAGGCTCGCTATCCGTCTATACTTCGACGGTTCAGGTATAGAAGACTATATCTGCAAGATTCCCTACGAGCCTTCCAAAGATACGGTTATCGTGACTCACGACAAGCAAACAGGAAAGGACATCCTCTTCATCGTGACCGGTAAATCCCTATATATCAAAGGGGGGAAGTATATACTCGACGTCCACGTAGACGTCGCGGATCAAACCGTGAATCAAGTGCAACTTGAGAACTACTTCGATCGCGAATGGGCGACCACGAATAGTATCGGCCTCTGCGATGAGCTCCAAGATTAAAGGTTTGAAGCGCCTCCTGAGAAATCATATGCCGTACACCATTCGTACGGCTTTTTATTTGCTTCCCGTTTCAAGCCAAAAGTCAAAGAGGCATCGCGTAAAGCCGATGCCTCTTTTCCGTTTTTCCAAGTGTTCCGGAGTCTTCTGTTAGTTCGCCATTTCCAGGGAAAGCGATTTCACTATCCCCTATCAGTTCGCTTTGAGGCGAACAATTCGGATTCGGGTCACATAATCGTGCCATTCGGTCCGACCGCCGCCGAGACTTCCGGAGCATCCCACCGATATCGATAAAACGACGGCGTGAAGAGCGAAATGACGGGAACCTCTGTCTTCATAAGTTTGATCGCTTCAAGAACCGGAAACGTATCGTTCACGACGCACGCGATACCGGTCACTACTCCGCCCGCCGTCACGATCGTTTTGGCAAGCTCCGTGATCTCCCGGATTCGGTCTTCAGTCAGTGTCAGGAGTACGAAAACGATCTTCTCGCCCTTCTTGATCTCGTGGAGCAAACGGAACCGCCCGTTCTCGACGGCGGTGACATGAACGATGCCTGTATTCCTTTTCAAGGCCAACATGCATCCGAGCGCCTCACTTCCCGGCTCCCCAGGAATCGCGACAAAGGTGTCCACGAACTCGATTCGTTGTCTCACCTGATTTTTCTCCTGCTTCGGATTGTTTCGCGGCTTCTTCCCAAGGTGTTCAGCCAAAAATTTCATTACTTCAGGATACTGCGCCGCCTCGGTCATCCGTATAGTCCCAAACCGAAGATGCGGTCTCTCTCTCCTTCTCCATCGTCATAGGTCGTATCCGTAACATACGCCTTCTTCCCTCTCGGTTTTATTCGAATCAGGGCTCCACAATTCCGAAGCGTTCGTTCAATGGAATCCTGCCCGGTCTCTATGAGTCCACGACCCGTATTATGTTTCAGTTTCGCCACGACCCCCTCCCTTTCGTTTAAATGAATGATGTTAATCTGCAAAACGACTTATGACCATATCAGGAAACCGCCATCCATGCAAGAGCGAAAAGAAGTTCGCTAATTCCAAACAAGACCCATCTTCAAAAAAAAGAGGACATCGTTTCCGATATCCCCTTGCCGCGCGATGCTTCCCATCACGAACCCTTTTCCATCGCCTCACGAAGCCTGGACCATTCGTGCTTGGCATCCCAGACCACATTCCCCGCCTCGACATCCGCTTTCACCACTGGATCATCCTGCCGGTACTGCGGGAACGAGTTCTCGATGACGGCGATGATCGGGATCTTTCTTCCGTCGTCGACTACGAAGTGATCCTTGAATGGGTACGACCGGTTGTACGCACAGGCGATCGCGATGACTTCGCCTCCGGTACTCTCGGCCAATTTCACGGCCTTTCCTGCGGTCGAAATGTTATTGACGAGCTCCTCGACGATGATCACCTTCTCACCGGGATGCGCCTGATGACGACCCTGGACCAGCTCCGACACCTCCTTTTTTCCGTCCTTTGCCGGTTCGATGACCTTCTTCTCGAAGAAGATGGTCCGGCAACTGAGGAATGAGCCGACCTGATTCGTAAACATGATAGCCGCCATAGGCATGCCGACCAGTACCAGCGATGCCTCATCCCCCTCGGAATCCAGGTACTCCTCCACGGCCGGAAGTCCGCATTTTTCGATTTTCAGAGCCATCTCCTCCGCAAAAAGCGCAAGGGAATCCGGGTCCTCCTCGACCTTCGCGAAATTCACATACGTCTCACCGACATACCGCAGCCTTTCTCCATCCGGACCGTCGTATGTTCCTGCATATGCGACCAGCGGACCGCGAGCGATGCCATCGACGATCGGGCGCGTATAGAACGCCTCGCAGTTCCGCATCGTCGCCACAAGATCTCCGGGAACATTTTTAATTCTTTTGTAAGCACACATGTTCAATACCCTCCTGTGATAGTTACGTATTTATTGATTTCCTCGGCCGCGACTGCAGCTCCGGTACCCACGATCTGAACGTATTCATCGGGTGATTTTGTTTCATACGCTTTTTTCGGATACATCAACGATCGTGACTGATTGATGGTAGTGATCGACTTGCCAAACAGCGGAACGATATCACTCTCTTTGCCACCCTGGGCACCGACACCGGGAATCAGCGACGCCATGTAATCGGTTTTCTCGAGAATCAGATTGAGTTCAGATGGGGCTGTTGCGCCGATAACCAGGCCGCAGTTGCCGTGCCGATTCCATTGCTTTGCCCTTTCGGCGACCACCTGATACAACGGCGCGGTTCCGCCGAGCAGAGTCGAGTGCACTACTTCGAGCGACTGGAAATCCTTGGCACTTTCATTCGAAGTCCGGCACAGGACATACACGCCCTTGTCGGCATAGTCGAGGAACGGCTTGACGGAATCGCCTCCCATATACGGATGGACGGTAACCGCATCCGCACCGACATAATCGAACGCGAACCCGGCCCACATTTCGGAAGAATTCCCGATATCGCCGAACTTTCCATCGAGTATGACCAGAAGACCGAGGTGATGCGCCTTATGAACGAACTCATTCAGTTCCAGGAACATTCCGCGTCTCGCAATGAAAGCGAAGTTGATTTTGATTACCGCGACATGCGGGGCGACCGCCTCGATGAATGCGTCACCAAAGTTCACGAAACGGGAACTTCCGGTAAAGCATGCCGGGATCTTGTCCAGATCGATATCAAGCCCGGCACACAGCAGTGACTTCTTTTCATGCTGCCTTTTTTCCAATTGCTGAAAATAACCCATACACACCGTCCTTCTTCAATTGTTAAGAAAATGAGCGGGAAATCCGCCCTTTGGAACTACGCCGGAAATTTATCAGAAAAGCCCCGGGCATGCAAATCCGGGGTCTTTCGAAAAACAAGCCGTCCTAATCCGTTGCGACCGTTTCCATCCGGACCGTTAAACGCCGTTTTCTTCCTTCCTCGAAGAAGAAGACGAGCGCGGTGAAACACCATGCGACGACCCAATCTATCCGTTCGATCGGCGCCATCCCGAGCGTATCCTGAAGAAACGGAATCCGGGTGAACGCGAACAGCATGCCGATGGAAATACCCATACCGACGAATATCATCGGGTTCGAGAAGAACGGCATCCGAAAAAACGATCGCGTCTCGCTGCGCGACTGCAGCAGGTTCGCCATCTGGGTAAGCGCGAGCGTCACATAGGTCGCCGTCGTCGCATGACGATATGGCAGACCTTCCGGATCGAGCGCCATGCCGTATGACCATCCTTCACGCATCAAAACCAGAAGGAACGCCGTTACCCCGCCGATCGCCATGATCGCGCCGATCCACATAAGACGCGTGACGCCGCGGACATCCAGGATCTTGCGGCCGGTCGCGGGAGAGATATGACTCTGCGAATCCGGCTCCTCGGGTTCGACACCGAGTGCGAAGGACGGGAAGACGTCCGTCGCCAGATCGATTGAAAGGATCTGTACCGCCGTAATCGGGGACGGGATATGCAACAGGAATCCGAGCAGCACGGAGAACAGTTCGCTCGCGTTCGAGGTGAACACGTAGTGCGTGAACTTGCGCAGGTTTTCAAAGATGCGACGGCCTTCACGAACGGCACGTACGATCGATGCGAAGTGATCGTCCAGCAGGATCATGTCCGCCGCGTCCTTGGAAACGTCGGTTCCCGTGATGCCCATCGCGACACCGATATCGGCCTTCTTGAGCGCCAACGCGTCGTTCACGCCGTCACCCGTCATCGCGACTACCTCCCCCGCCGCCTGAAGGACGGTCGCTAAACGGAGTTTCTGTTCCGGCGCGATCCGGGAAAACACGGCTCCACTTTTCGCCGCCGTCACGATCGCCTCGTCGGAAAGGGTGTCGAAAATCGTCCCGTTCACCGAAATCGGTGCCGTTCCTTCGGAGAAAAAACCGGCCTTCGACGCGATAGCCTTGGCCGTCGCCTCATAGTCCCCCGTCACCATGACTACCGAAACGCCGAGATTGCGACATTCGGCGATCGCCTCACGGATTCCTTCCCGCGGAGGATCGATCATAGCCACCATACCGGCCCACACGAGATTTCTCTCCGCTTCCTCCGGATACGCGTTTTCCGACACACCGTCGAGATCGCGGTAGCCGAGCCCAAGGACACGCAGTGCCTGGGAGGAAAGGTCGTCATATATGGCTCGCACACGTGTCTTGTCCTCCGCGGTAAACGGCCTCCTTTCGCCGGCATCGATCCATTCGGTCGACAGCTCCAGAAGGACTTCCGGAGAACCCTTCACGTACGATCTCGTTTCCGCATTCGCGTAGATGACGCTCATCCGTCGCCTCTCGGACTCGAACGGATTCTCGGCGATCTTCCGGAAACCGACCTCGAAGAAATCGGGCCGGGAGTTGTATTTCCGCGCCGCTACGATAAGCGCGCCCTCGGTCGGATCGCCGGTCACGACATACCGTCCATCCGTCATCGAAAGGGACGCATCATTACAAAGCGTACAGATACGGAACAGCATCTCGGCGCCGGGAACGTCGGCAGGATTCACGAGTTTTCCGTTTCGCGAGAAATCACCTTTCGGCTCATACCCGACGCCGGAAATCTCGTATCGTTCGGCACCGAGAACGATGCCGGTCACCGAAAGCTCGTTTTTAGTTACCGTGCCCGTCTTATCGGTGCAGATGAACGACACGGAACCGAGCGTCTCCACCGCGGACAGTTTCTTGGCCAGAACGTTCTTTGTGAGCAACCGCTTCATACCGAGCGCGAACGCGACGGAGAGCGCCGCCGGCAATCCTTCCGGAACCACCGAGACGGAAAGCGCCAACCCGAGCAGCAGCGACTGGTACAGCGGGATGTGTTGATAATGGCCGATCATGATGACGATGCCCCCGATGGAGATCGAAAGGAACGCGACCCTTCGGCCGAAACGTTCCATCTTTTTCTGCAGCGGCGTCGCCGCCTGTTTGATTCCGTGCGTCAGCTCCGCCATACGACCGAGTTCCGTAGAGGCTCCGGTCGCGATGATGACGACACGCGCCTCGCCGGACACCACGGATTCGCCCATGAAGACGAGATTTTCGATGTCACTCCGCGCGACTATTCCCTTCATCGCGCCGGAAACCCGTTTTTCGGGGACGGACTCCCCCGTAAAAATGAAGCTGTTGACCTTGAAATTGTAGGCTTCGAGAACATACGCGTCGGCAGGGACGCTCGATCCCGCATCAAGAAAGACGACATCACCGGGAACGAGTTCCGACACCGGGATATCGCGCTTCTCGCCATCGCGGATGACCGTGGCCGTATCGGCGACGAACGTGGCCAGTTTCTCGATGATACGTTCCGCCTTGAATTCCTGGAAAAAACCGATCGCCGCGTTCGAAAGGATGATGATCGCGATGATATTCGAATCGCGCGTCTCACCGAGCGCGAGCGCCGCGATGCCGGCAACCGCAAGGATCCAGACGAATACGTCGTTGAACTGCTTCACGAACAGTTTCAACGCGACGAAACGGCGTTTCGACTCGATCACGTTCCTGCCATGCGTCTTCAGACGCGAAGCGGCCTCCGCACCGGAAAGTCCGTTCATGGAAGTCCGTAACCGTGCCAGCGTCTCGACCGCGGACAGCTGATAGTACGGTTTTTCAATATCCATAGGGATTGAAGTCAACGAATCGAAAATGAGAATCGAAAATTGGCCTGTTACCGACCCCGAAAATAATCAGTCGCTTTTCCCACGTAAAGCCTCCATCAGTTTCCCGTAGAAACGAAGATTGTGCATCGATGCGAGCCGACTTCCGAGCGGATCCTCCACGCGAAAAAGATGGCGGAGATACGCCCTAGTATGGTTCGTACAGAGCGGACAATCGCAAGCGGGATCGACGGGGGTGAAATCCTCCGCGAACCGTTCGTTATTGATATTGATCGTCTCGTAAAAATCCCCTCGTAGAGACGGGGCACGCCTCGTCTCTACGATTTCGACTTTCGACTGATTTTTCCACAAGAAGAGTCTTCCGTGCCTCCCTTCTCTCGTCGGAATGACGCAGTCGAACATGTCCCATCCGAGAGCATGGCAACGGACGATATCTTCCGGTGTCCCGATACCGAGAGCGAACCGGATTCGGTCCTCCGGGATGACGGACGCGGTATGCGAAACGATGTCTGCAAGGAATTTCCCTTCCGGATCCACGTGGCGTCCACCGAACCCGTACCCGTCGAAATCGAATTCCCGCAGCCCCTCCGCACACCGCGTCCGCAGATCAGGAAACATACCGCCCTGTACGACGCCGAAAAGGAGCGGTCTTTCCCCCTCGGAAATCCCGCGTGCGACGATCTGCCGATCGTATTCCTCGCGACACCGTTTCGCCCACCGGATCGTCCGCTCGACCGCTTCAGAAATCTCGCCCTCCGGCGCATCGTTCGGACGCGGGTCATCAAGCACGACCATCATGTCGACACCGAGGTCGAATTGGATCGCGATGGCACGTTCAGGAGTCAGAAGATGTTTCGATCCGTCGAGCACCGACTTGAATTCGGCCCCCTCTTCCGTTATCTTCCCCATCTTCGCATCGCGATGAATGAGCGAATATACCTGATACCCGCCGGAATCGGACAAGATCGGACCTTCCCAGCCCATGAAGGAATGAATATCTCCGGCCTTCGCGATGAGCCGCTCGCCCGGCTGCAGCATGAGGTGATACGTGTTGACGACCAGGACGCCGATCCCCGTCTCGCGGATCTCGCCCGCCGTGACACCTCGCATCGCGGCACGCGTCGCATCCGGCATAAAGAACGGGGTAGGGATGCTCCCCGCCCCCGTCCGAAGCATTCCCTTCCTGTGCCCGTCCGACCCGTCCGTGAGTGTGAATGGTTTCATGTGTTCGCTAAGTATCTATCTCAAATCTCATGTCGAACTGAAATGCGGAAATTTCGCCCGAAAACACTGAAAGTGGATGGAGGGCTACTATCGTAACCCGACGAGACTTGAAGGATTTGCAGCCGAAATTTCCGTTTTTCAGACGACAAGCAGGTTATTCAGTTTATATAAGCGGTGAGTTTTGAGATAGCTACTAAGGAACGACCGTATCCCCTCCCGAGGGTATTCCGGATCCTTCCTTGGCGACCGTAGTCAGGATGCCGGAATGAATACTGACTGAATTCTTCGTGAAGGTATCCCTCCCGTCGAGAACCGCATCCTGGATCAAGGCCGGTTGTTTCCCCGCAAGGTTCGGCCCCGGAACGAGTGCCAATCGCAGGATAAGTTCCCTGGTCGAAGCTCCGCCGCCCTGGATCGTGCCGATGTTCCAGACCAGTTGCCCCGTCCGGTCATTGTATTCGACAGGCTCGGAATCCGGGAATTTCTTCCCGACATATCGGACTCCGGTCGGGATCGTCACGGTCACCTTGGCACCCGACAGGTCGTTCAGATAGTTCGTAACACGAAGCGAGACAGGATAGTCGGTCTCCTGCCCGACCCTGGGCGGGATCGGTCCGGAAACGGGAAGCGTCGAACCCGCATAGAGCACCGACGTCTCAAACCGGGCGCCAGCCCCGATACGCACATTCAGAACGTTGCTCGCGATGATCTTGTTGACTCCGTTCGAGAACGGTACGTCGGGACTGTCGATCTTCGCTACGGTCCGAATGACGAGAGCGCTTCCTGACGAGATATTCTTCCGCACCGGAACCGTAAGCTGCACGGTGCCGCTCTGACGCGGTTCGAGCCGGGCAAGCGACGGAATATCCGCCGCCTTCCAGACGATCCGCTTACCCTGTACGTCATAGGCACCTTTTCCTCCTCCGAGGGAAAGCTGGGACATATCGAGCAGGTCCGCGTTCACGTCCATCGTGATGATGACATCCCGAAGACCGATCGTCCCATTATTCACGAAAACGAGTTCATAGGAAAGCTTCTCTCCGGGACTGACGGAGAGTTCGGCTTTCCCATTGACCGTCTGCGAGATGAGTAGAGGCAGGGCGATGATCTGGGTCGATTGGTCACGATGGTCGTACGTGAGAAACGACCCGTCCCCCTGCAGAACACCGAATTCTGCCGCGATCGTCTTTGACTGACCCTGGTCGCCCGCAAGGGTTCCTTTCACACGGATCTCGCCCCCCGTTCCGGCTGCGAGCGCGCCGATCTTCCACTCGGTCTTGTCCGTCGACGGGGCGGGTGTCGACTGGGAGAAAACGAACCCTTCCGGATATGCAAGCCTGATACGAAGATCCGGGAACGCGACATCCCCCTGGTTCCGGTACGAAACGACATACTCCGTCTCGTTTCCGGATGCGGCCTGTTGAGGCGCGACCACGTCGATTGAGAGCGGAGAGGAAACTATAGTCGTCCCGAGTCGTGATCGCGACTCGTACTTCCCGGATAATCCGTCCGGTGAATACCGGATGACCGTCTGAAAATAGCCGAGTGTATTTCGAGAACCGTAAAATTTCCCGGAAAGCATCACGTCCCCGGACGAATGACCCTTGACGTCCCCGACCGTGAATCCGATCGTCTTGCCCGAAACCGTCATGCCTGCCGTCGCATCCGGCCTGAACCCGTCGGGAACGGTACAGAGAATTCCAACCCCCTTCGCACCAAGGATATTGTCGTTGGACCAATGAATCGTATATGAAACCGGTTCGGCACTCGCGATATCCGTCGGTCCGGTCATTTGAACCGTAAATCGGTCGACCGAGAAGAGCATCGACCGAAGCGTCATGAAATTGGCCGCAAAAACGAGGAACGCGAGAAACAGGAACCCTGCCAGGAACCAACCCCAGTGACGCTTAAAAAAAGCGAAAAAAAGCTCGGCCCGTGTCGGCGGGGCGACAGGGGGAGCGGTCCAGCGACCGTCGTCGAACGTGACCTGCTTGCCGCTTTCCGCGCCAATCGGATCATAGCGCGTATGCAGATCCCTGCCACCCTCGAAATCACGGCGATAAACGTCCTCGTTGAGGTCCTGAAGTGACATAGGTATGTATTTCTTTCCCTCATTGTAGCAAATGCGGACGGGAGCGGAAAGAAGTCACGCCCGTCGCACGTCATGCCCTTCCGAGTACGTATCCGAGAAACAGTTTCCGTATCCTGCCGACTTCGGCGAGATCGGCGGCTCCGACCCGGAGCTTGAGCACGGAACGAAGCCGGTTTCCTAGAAATAGACGGATAAGTTTCACCGCGTTCTCGCCGACGACAACCGATTCCCTTCCCGCATGCTCTTCCGAAACGATCCCGCCCGCGGCCGGGCTGAAGAAACATCGGCTACCACGCCCAAGTACGTTCCCCGAAACCGCGCATGTGTCCGCCTCGATCCGGTATCCGAGTTCGTCGAGAAACTTCACGAAGAACGCCTCAGTCAGAAGTGTCGTCGCGGCGCCATTTCCGGCCACACCGTCAAGCAGCGACAGATATTCGTGAAGGAGCGAAAATAACGCCGGATCCGGTTGTTCGAGCCCGACGATCGAATCGAACTCTGCGGCCGCGGCAAGCGCGAGCGACAACGTCGTATAATCCGATCGAATACCCGGGAAATACTCCTCGACCGTCGCGCCGGCGACCCGCCCGTTTCCTTTCCCACGAACGATGGTCACGTCCGAGAGGGTCAGGGTTTCGAGCGCCGCGGCAAGCTTCGCCTGCGATTTACGCACCCCGATCGCCTTGGCCTGCACTTTTCCCAACTCCTTCGTATAGAACGTATAAAGCCGATCGGTCTCCCCGATCTCCCTTTTACGCAACACGATAGCGGTCAGTCGGAGTTCCATGAGCGTGGCAAGAACATTACATCACGAAAGAAATGTCATCACTTCCCCGACGATTTCCGCAAGCGGTCTTCCGGTATCCAACACAAGGTTCTTTCCAGGCATCAATCCATAATCAAATATCTCCTCTGAAAAAGTTCTCTCCGTGCCATGATACGCCTCATGCTGGGGACGGTTAACGAACCTCCGCTTTCGTTCCCCTTCGTCCACCTGACACACGACTACTCTTGCATCCCGTCCTTCAGCCACCCATTTTACGAATTGCTCAACATTATCTGGATGATTGAACGTCGACTCGATGATAATATCAGTTCCGTTCTTCAATGCATCATCAGCCAAGGCGACGAGGAGACGTATCGAATACAAGCCGATTATCCGACTCTCCTCGATTGTCGAACCGCTCAAATACCCATGCAGACGCTCTTTGATAGCATCCTTATGCAGGCAGAATATGTTCACCCGACGCGACACTTCAGTCGCAAGCGTTGACTTCCCTGAACCAGGCAAACCGCAGAATATGACGACTTTACTCATACATTCCGTTTGAGCGAGAACGTGAACGGTCCACCCTCGATGTCGGTCGTGTCGCGATAGTCGGCGTCCGCAATATCGCCGCGGACGATCTCCGTCGCGAGCGTCTCACGCGCGATCTCCTCCCCGAAGCCGGAAAGTCCTTGCTCCTTGTCCCCGTCGAATACCTTTTCCTTCCCCACGATACCGAGCGTAATCCGATCGCTCACCTCGAACCCCGCCTTCTTGCGACCCTCCTGGATCGCGCGAATGATCTCCCGCGCCTCCCCTTCGAGTGCGAGCTGTGGGGTGATTTCAAAATCAATTTCAATATCAACATCCTTATTCATTTTGTGTAATTCATAGTCCATGTCGTACTCAACAACCTTAACATTCAATTCATCTTGAATGATCTCAACAAAATCATTTCCCAAATTTATTCGAATGTATGCATGTGATAGCGGCTGCCGTATCTTAACGCCCTCCTCGGCCCTCCGCTTTAGTCCTTGAGCAACTATTTCCCGCGTTATGAGCATGTCTTCACGAAGACTTCGATCAATTTGACTCACATCCGCCTCCGGCCATTCGGCGAGATGCACGGACTCAGGAACATCCTTAGATTCCGGGTCAACTGCGCATTCGCCGGTCGAGAGTCCGGAATGACAATTCATAAGGTTCCGATAGATCTCTTCAGCGAGAAACGGCGTGAACGGCGCCATGAGTTTCGAAAGCGTTACGAGCACCTCGTACAAAGTCGCGTAGGCGTCATCTTTATCGCCGTCGTTCTCATTTTTCCAGAAGCGTTTCCGGTTCCGGCGGATATACCAGTTCGACAGATTGTCGATGAACGATTCGATTTTGGCCGTCGGTGTATACATATCGTATACCGAAAGCGCCTCGTCGACCTCGCGAATCAGCACCTGCAACTCGGACAATATCCATCGGTCAAGCAGATTCTCAGACGGTTTCGAATCCTCTTTAAATTTCCACCCATCAATCGCCGCATAGGTCGTGAAGAACGAATACGAATTCCACAACATGCGGAAAACACGGTTCATCACATCGCGCATTCCTTTCTCATCGAAGCGCTTCGGCAGTCCCGGCTGATTGATGGAATAGAGGTACCAACGAAGCGCGTCCGCACCGTACTTGCCGAACATCTCGAACGGCTCGACGACGTTGCCCTTGGACTTGGACATTTTCTTCCCTTTCGAATCAAGTATGTGTCCCAGACAAACGACGTTTCGATACGCGTTCCCCGCGTTAACCACGCCCGCCTTATGGAGCAGGGTCGCTATCGCATGGAGCGTATAGAACCACCCCCTGGTCTGATCGATCGCCTCACTGATATAGTCGGCCGGGAAATATTTTCCTTCGCCGATCTTTTCCTTCGTCTCGCCGCTCGAACCTTCCGGATATCCGAACTGCGCCAAGGGCATCGCTCCGGAATCGAACCAGACGTCGAGCACTTCGGGCGTCCGTTTCATCGTCCCCTTTCCGCATGCGCACACCCACGTGACATCGTCGATATACGGCTTATGCAGATCCTCTGATTTCTTTCCAGAGAGTTTCTCAAGTTCAGCTTTCGACTCGATAACGACCCTTTCTCCGCATTCCGAACATTCCCACACCGGAATCGGCGTGCCCCAGTACCGCTCGCGCGAAATCGCCCAATCTTTGGCTCCACGGAGCCATTCCCCGAACCGGCCTTCCTTGATATGTTCCGGCACCCACGATATCGCCTCGGCATTCTTCACGAGCTCTTCACGGATCTTGGAAACGGCGATGAACCACGACGGCTTCGCATAATAGATGAGCGGCGTATCGCACCGCCAACAATGCGGGTACTCATGTTCGTATGCCTCTTCCTTGAGAAGCAGCCCTCGCGCTTTCAGATCCGTGATAATCAGATCGTCTACCGCTCCGCGATTCTTGTCATTGAGTTTTTTGACTGGGATTCCTGCACCCGGAAAGCCTTCCGTCATCTTTCCTTCAAGATCGACCGTATGCAATGTCAAAAGTCCGTTTTCCCGCGCGACATTCGCATCGTCCTCACCAAACGCCGGCGCGATATGAACAATGCCAGTTCCCGTATCGGTCGTAATGAAATATTGGCCACTCACCTGATCCGAAACAACTCGATGCGTGATATCACCACCACCACTTACTCCTTCGTAAAGTGCATGATAAGTTATCCCGACAATATCGACCCCATCAAACTCATTTTCAATTCCATGAGATCCTTCTAACCCTCCATAATGAAGGTCATATAAATCCTTAGCAATAATGTGACGTTCCAATTCTTCTTCCCCAAGGACGGGCGGCTCGTCATGTTCAGTTAATTCTTTGACGTTGTTTGTATTATTATCAAAACATATCGAAACATATTTAACATCATTCCGCACTGCCAAAGCCACGTTCCCCGGAAGCGTCCACGGCGTCGTCGTCCATGCGACAAGATACGTTTTCTCGTCCGCGACGAAATCACCGATCTTCTGTCCCGGCTTCACCTTGAACTTCACGTACACCGAGTTATCCTTCACTTCCTTGTACCCCTGCGCGACCTCATGCGAGGAAAGTGCTGTCCCGCAACGATAGCAATACGGCACGACCTTATGTCCCCTATAGAGAAGCGAATCCCCCTTCACATCCTTGAGTCCCGCGATCTGCGCGAATTGCCACCAGACCGATTCGATATAGCTGTCCTCATAGGTGACATATGGGTGTTCCATATCCACCCAATATCCCATCCGTTTCGTAAGCTTCTCCCACAGGTCGCGATATTCCCACACGGATTCCTTGCACTTCTTGTTGAACTCGATGACGCTCGCCCGCGCATCGCCTGGGACGATGTTTTCGATATCCAGCTTGTTTCGGAGTCCGAGCGCCTTCTCCACCTGCAGCTCGACCGGGAGTCCGTGCGTATCCCATCCGGCCTTGCGGTTCACCCGATATCCCTTCATCGTCTTGTACCGCGGGATGGCATCCTTGAACGACCGGGCGAGCACATGGTGCAGTCCCGGCTTGCCGTTCGCCGTCGGCGGTCCCTCATAGAACACGAAGTCCCCTTTTGGCGCGTCCTTGTTCACGGACTTCCTAAAGATATCGTTCGCGTCCCAATACGCGAGGATCTCTTCCTCCATCTTCGGGAAATCGGATTTGGGGTCGATTTTTTTTAATGGGGTCATATGGATATATGGATATATTGTTGAATGGTTGAATGGAGAAACCGCCGAATGGCTACATCGCTCAACGGTCAATTGTCAATCAGACCTTCAGACGATCATTCGTATATTTTATCAGACTGTTGATTTCCTTCGGGAAAGAACTGAGGGCCATAAATGTCCGATCATAATCTTTTTGCTCAATCAGCTTCCTTCTCTTCGATTTCTCCAACCAATCCAATGACTCATATGAGGAAGCCCTCGCTATCCGATAAAAGAAGACTTTGTCTTTCTTCCCATATCGACCGAATCCCTCCGCAATATTGGCGGATATCGAATCAATAGCCCTCACGAACTGCGATGCGACCGTTTTTCGAGGAAAATCATCCCGCTTTACGACGATATCCCAAACTTCGTTCGAAAGTGAAAACGCGAGCCGATATGCGTTGATTTTGTTCAATGTCAGATATTCATCTCCCATAACTCTTCTCCCCTAACAATACAGCAATTCAACGGTATGACCATTAAATACAAAAATCCCTCCCTGAAAAACAGGGAAGGACGGAAAGACCGTGGTACCACCTTCGCTTCGCAAAACACGATCCCCAATACACAGAAACCAAACGAGGATGCGCTCTGCCTTCATTCATGGCTATAACGGGCCTACCCGTCGGATTCTACCGCGCCAAGCCGAAGCGCTTCGCGAAGGTTGGCTACCTTCTCACGCATGACTGACGTTTCTTTCCGAAGCGCGTCCCGACCGTTCGGGACTCCGGAGTGATATCCCGCCTGCATCGCTATCGAAAGCATTGCGGACAGGGCTCCGTCGGCGCCTGTTACCTATTGTAAGAGAATGTCGCTGTTTCGGGAATAAAACTCCCATCCCGTGCGGATATCATCCCGTAAACCGGGGATGAAGTCAAATCCCGAAAGCTCATCGATCGGCTGCCATCGACACTCGGAATGTTCACGGCCGTCTATGGACGGCTCCGATCCATCGCCTGCACACTTACACAGGAAACTGACGAACACGATGCCGGGAATCCTCTTCTGCGGAAGATCCGGTACCGCGATCTCGTAGGTCTTGAACGGTAACGCCCGGTCCACAGAAATACCGCACTCCTCGCGGATCTGCCGGATGATCGCCTCGTCGAAATTCTCACCGGCATTCACCTGACCGCCCCCACACTCCCACAGACCCGGATAAAGCGACCGCTCCGCGCCCCGTTTCGCGATGAGCACCGAAACCCGACCATCAGATTCACGAAAACAGATGCACGCGACATGCACCTCGATCAATTCGCGGCGATCTTCCCTCATAACAAGTACGAAAAACGACGGTTCGAAAGAGAATAGACGACCGGCATCAGAACATCGTGCTGAAAACCGATTCGGTCCAATGGGCGAGAGAAAAAACATCGGAAATGACCGCGAAGATGAAGATGACGAGAAGCGGCGTAACGAACTTCAGGGCGAATACGGTGGCCTTTTCATCATTCTTAAGCGGTCTGCCCATATGGTTCGTGTTTCCAAGATTATTCGAGAAAAGGCGAAGTTCAGCCGATACGTCTCTGCACCTCAGGTGACGCATGATTCAGAGAATAAGTACCGTTTTCCTCATCATGATCCAAGACTCCCGTCGATACCAGGTGAGTAAGGTATGCCCGTTCTATTTCGAAATTACCGTTTTCCAGGGAATCCTTGATCATCTCAAGCGAAAAGGTTTCGTCGAGATAATTTTCAACCAGGAGATCCGTCAGTACTTTCGCATTCTGCTCAATCCTAGCCCGATGAGCGGTCGGCCTTTCTTGAAATGGGTTTTCTTTCCCAGGGGTCGGCGCCGGGGAGACGGAGGGGATATCCTTCATAAACATGTCACCAGGCATACCGTTGAGTATTAACGATTGATGAGATATGAAACCGCCACCGCATCCTACTACATTTTCTCCGGCGAGGAAACCCCTACGAGGCGCAATGTCTCGGCAAGCACCGTACGTACGGCCGAAACGAGCGCGAGCCTGGCCGAAGACAGCGGACTGTCCGCCTCGTCGATCACACGGCAGTCCGCATAAAAGGAATGCAGGCGGTCCGAAAGCCGAATCGCGTACTGTGGCAAACGATGGACTGCTCCCGTTTCCGCGACTTCCGCACACAGCTCCGGGAAAATCAAAAGCTCGCGAAACAGTATCCTCTCCTTCGGATGCGTCAGAAGCGAAAGATCCGCATCTTCAAAAGACATCCCGGCATCTTCGGCCTTTCTCAGGATGCTTGAAAGTCGCGCGTGCGCGTACTGGACATAAAACACCGGATTTTTTTCGGAGCGCTCTTCCGCCAAACCGAGATCGAAATTCATATGCGAATCAAGCGACGGCATCAGGAAAAAAAATCGCGCCACGTCATGTCCGACCCGGTCGATAAGCTCGTCGATCGTTACGACGTTGCCCGCACGCTTCGACATCCGTACTTCTTGTCCGTCCTTCACGAGCCGCACCATCTGCAGTATAAATACATCGAACCGGCCTGAGAATCCGAGAGCGGCGGCGGCGGCCTTGATGCGCGAGACGTACCCGTGATGATCGGCGCCCAAAGTCAGGATAAGCCGATCCGCGCCGCGTTCGATCTTCGAAAGCAGATACCCGCAATCGTTCGCGAAATAGGTTCGTTCACCGTCGGATTTGAGAAGCGCCCGATCCTTGTCGTCACCGAAGTCGGTCGTCCGGAGAAAAATCGCGCCTTCCTGCTCATACGTCAGTCCCTTGTCCCGCAACACTTCGACAGCACGATCTACCAGTCCCTTTTCCATGATATCCGTGCGCTCGGAAATGAAAGCATCGTACGCGATATGCATCTTGTCCGCAAGCGTCTTCTGGATATATTCGTTCATGACGAAATCGGCCGCTTTCGTTCCGACCTCACGCACCCGTGCCACATCTGCCGCCGGTTCATCTCCGATGCCAAGCGCTGTCCTGATCTCGTCGATATATTCACCACCATAGACCGCTTCCGCGTCGCGCAGGACACTGTGCCCGAGTTTCAGAACCTGCCCCCCGCCGTCATTCACGTAGTATTCGTTCGTCACATCGAATCCGGACTTACGGAGCACGTTCGACAACGTGTCGCCGAAGAATCCTCCCCGTCCGTTCCCGAGATGCATGGGTCCGGTCGGATTCGCGGAAACGAACTCGTTGTTCACTTTCGTACCCTCCCCGATCCGATTGTCCCCATAGTGCCCATCGAGACGGAGGATGTCCGTGACGACCGACGCCATCGCGCCCTGTGTCAGCGTGATATTGATATAGCCCGGCGTCGCGACTTCGACCGCCCCGTCTCCAGCCAGTTTTCCCGCGATGAGTCCGGCGAGCTCCATCGGCGGTTTCTTGGCAAGTTTCGAAAGCACGAGAGCCGCGTTCGTCGCAAACTCCCCGTGCCGCTCGTCCCGCGTCCATTCGACTGAAATTTCCGGCACATCAAAAGGAGGAAGGACACCTTCCCCTTGCAGCACTTCGATCACCTCGCGGATCTGCTCCACCCATTGGGACTTCATGCCCCTATCCTACGATACCTGCCGCATTCCGTGAAGACTTGCGCTATTTTTCTTTTCCTGGTATAAAAAGCAAAGTAAACAGGATTTTTCCTTCACAATAGGTGGTGAACGATTATTTCAATCCCACCAATAAACCAGGATCATCATGGTAAAGAGAGCATGCGCCACGGGATTCCATTCCAGGAAGCGTGGAAACAAGGGAAATTTAATCAATGAAATCAGGGTGGCCCTCAGCTCACGCGGTGACAGCCCTCTGCCCACGGCGTACGACGCTCCGGAGAATCCTTCCGAAACCGAAGCCGAGGATTCCTTTGTCTTTGATGGGGTACCCTATGAAAAACCCGAAGACTACCTGTCGTAAAAACGCCATCATGCCGACATGAACAAACAAAACGAGAAAGTCCGGACGCCGGAAGTGCCGTTCAGTAGTTCCACTAAGACATTCGCAGAACGAAAGAGACCGGCCATGAGAACGGCAGTCACCCCCGCATACGGGAATCATCACCTTCAGGTTGCTCTTCGATTCCCAAATCTGGCACCGGTGGCGGATCAATATCGTCCGGCGCCTGCATTCGAAGATCCTTGCCGAAGAATCGATACTGACACCGAAACAGACCGAGGAGCTCTCCGAGACGCACGATAAGCGCGATCGCAACACTGCCGAAATCTGTTCAGAATGTGCCAAAGCCATGATGGACGGGACGCTGTATCTTCAACCCTTCGGCTTCGAAGAAATCCTACGGATCCAGAAGCACGGTTGCTAAAACGAACGCAGCTCAAAGGCCGCTCATTCGAATGAACGGCCTTTCTTCTTGTCTCACGTCACGTATCGCGGTAGAGTGAAGCCATGAAAACACTCGCCGTCAACAAACGAGCATCGTTCGACTACGAACTCATGGACCGCTATGAGGCCGGCTTGGAGTTGACCGGAAACGAGGTGAAGTCGGTGAAAACGGGACACATAAGCCTCAAAGGAAGTTTCGTGACCGCTCACGGGAACGAACTCCACCTTACGAACGCGCTCATCCCCCGATACGAGCATGCCCACAAGGATACCCGGCACGATGACACGAGGCCCCGCAGGCTGTTACTCAGAAAGTCCGAAATCCGCTCCCTGATTGGAAAATCACGCGTCGAAGGCTTGACTTTGGTGCCTATCCGGGTGTACACTAAGAAACGACTCGTGAAGCTTGAATTCGCCGTCGGCAAGGGAAAAAAACACTTCGACAAGCGTGAGTCGATCAAGAAACGCGAGGCCCGCAAGGATATCGGCCGCGCGCTTCGGTCAAAATGAAGTTCCCACAACCAAGCATCCGATTCCACTTCGGGAATCAGCGGCTTGGCACTTGGAATTTCAGTCCGAACGGTTTCAGAATTCGAGTTCGTATTTTGGGATTTGTTTGGTCATTGGAATTTGTGTTTTGGTCATTCCATCGCGTAGCGATGGAATGGGGTTGTCTAGTTTCGACAGCGCGCTCCTTCAGAACCGGCAAGCCGATGCGGGGAATCATCGCAAAAACTCCCCACACACGATAACTGCCAACATCGCACAGAAAGTGAAGATGGCGTTCGCGCAAGCGTTCACCCCGTCTTTCGCTTCCGCTCTCGCCTAAGGGCTTGAGCCATCGGACCCCCGACGCCTGATACGGGGTCTCCGGTGTCATATCATCAGGCGGTCCGACAGGGGTCTTTCTTCCCTTCACTCCGTCGGTCCGGCATGAAAGGAAGTCCCGGCAAGGTTTTTGTCAGCCTTTCCGCTTTCCGGGGAACCAAAGGATGACTACGCTTGTAGAAGGTTTTGGAAGAATTCGTCTGGACATGGGTGCGATTCCCATCAACTCCACAGGAAGCTGCCGAGGCTTCGAAAGATTCTGATGCTGCAACAGCTTTCAGAGCCGAAGAAGACTATACGGCGTGATTTTTTTTAATTTTTCATGACGCCATTTCGGTTCATGGAAATCCGAATGTAAGCTAAAGAAGCTTCAAAAGCTTCAGAAGCTCCCGAAGCTTGAACATATGAGACGACGCAGACACAACCGACCGAAGCCGAAGCCGCAGGTGGTCATCCGGTTCCGGGCCAACGAGAAGATCGCCTCTCCGACCGTCTTCCTTATCGGACTCGACGGTCAGCCCTTAGGCGAGATGCCGACTTCGCAGGCACTCGAGATCGCCCGGACGGAAGAGCTCGACCTGATCGAGGTCTCTCCTCAGGCGAATCCGCCGGTCTGCAAGATCCTCGAGTACGGCAAATTCCAGTACCAGCAGACCAAGAAGGAACAGCAGGCGAAGAGCAACCAGAAGAAAGTCGACATCAAGGGCATCCGTATCGGACTCCGCGTCGACACCCACGATCTCAACTTCAAGAAGGAACAGGCCGAGAAGTTCCTCAAGAAGGGGCAGAAGGTTCGCATCGAACTCCTCCTCCGAGGTCGCGAGAAGGCCATGCGGGACCGGGCACGGGAAGCGATGCGGGATTTCCTCGGACTCCTCTCGATCCCCTACAAGGTCGAGGAAGAGATGAAGAATATCCAGAACGGGATCAGCATCCTCATCATCCCGGAATAGGTGGGTCCCCGCCGTTCCCCTCTCGGAGGAGGATTATCCGACGAAAGGAGGATGGTCCCCGCGGCTTTGCCGGGGTGAGGGGGGTGAGCCAAAAAGAGCTTTCCCATAATTTTCATCCTGAATAAACTCAAGAAACCATTATGAAGCAGAAGACGAAGAAGTCGGTCGCAAAGAAGATCAAGGTCACCGGAAGCGGGAAACTCATGCATCGCGCATCGGGTCAGAACCACTACAATTCCCGCGACACAGGCGCCCAGACCCGCGCCAAGCGCCGCGATGCGGGATTCTCCGTGGCGAAGGAAGAACAGAACACGAAGCGAGCGCTCCCATACGCGTAACCATTCGTTCCGACTTCCGCCCGCTGCTCACCTGCGCCCCTCTCGGAGGGAAGCTCCCGAGTCCGCGAGGGTGAGGGGCGAGGAGGATTGGAGAGTGTCTCAGAATCCTTCTTGACATTCTCCAAGATTCTCCGTACCATTGTCGAATATCCATCCGTAAACCCGAACGATATGACCCGTGTGAAGCGCGGCGTAGCCGCAAGCAAACGACGCAAGAACGTCCTCGACGCCGCCAAGGGCTACCGTTGGGGCCGCAGCCGCCAGTTCGCGGCCGCCAAGCAGGCCGTTACCAAGGCCGGCTCATACGCCTATCGCGACCGTCGCAACAAGAAGCGTACGTTCCGCGCGCTGTGGATCATCCGTCTCGGCAACGCGCTTCGTGTCTTCGATACCAGCTACAGCCGTTTTATCGGCCTTCTCAAGGAGAAGAACGTGGAGCTCGACCGTAAGGTCCTCTCCCAGCTCGCAGTCCGCGACGAGAACGCCTTCAAGGCCGTCGTCGAGAAGATCAAGAGCCTCTAGTCCGACACTCCACCGTTCAAAAATCCTCCGATCACTCGGAGGATTTTTTTGAATCTTTCGTTTCGATACATCGCGATTCATCTCACACAAAAAATATTAGGTTTTCCCGTTCTTACCAGCGAGCGTTCCGACCG
>DATMYW010000052.1:0-33555 GCA_035560715.1 Candidatus Fimivivens sp.
ATATATCGTCTTCAATATACCATATTCATGACTCCTTTCCGCGTTTCGAATACCGGCACGACCAGTCTTTGCAACCAGTCGGCGGATGCCTTGGGCGCGCTGCGTGACGGATATTTCGGATACCGTATCACGAGCGTCTGATCGGGTTTCGGGAAATAGTCGGATATGACGACCTCGGTACTGTTCTGCAACTGCGAAAGCAGGTACAGGTACCCTTTTTTTACCGGACCAGGAAACCATTGGTAGTCCGCCTCCGCCTGTACGGCGAACGGCGAACCGCCGTCATACGAGACGGATAGAGGATTTATCAGAATATGATTTCCTACCTGTTCGGTCCGGTCGTACGTGACAACCGTCCTGTGTCCCGCTTCGTCGGTCAGTGTCGCGACGTCGCGAAACCGCCGTTTGATCTTCGGTACGGCGGTCTCCGCGATAGAGACGGAGACCGTTCCGGAAAGATCGTCCTTTCCGGTAACGAAGAGCGCCCTGGTCGCGGAATCGAATCCGATTCGCGCCTCGGGAGCGGTCCGATCGATCATGATCCGCGAGGATTTCGTTTCCTCCCGGTTTCCGGCTTTGTCGACGGATGCGAACGAGAAATCCGTTTCTCCCGCCTTCGTAACCGAAATGGCCCCGAAATAGGTGCTCCAGGTACTTCCGTTGTCAAACGAGTATTCAGTACGGTCGACACCGGTACCATCCGTTCCGTCGTCCCCCGCAAGGGTCACGGTCACCGAATCGAGGTACCAGCCGTTCTTTCCCGGTTTGCCCGAGACCGTCGCGGTCGTCACCGGGGCCTGCCGGTCGACGACAAGCGTCGCCGAACCGTTCGGTACGGGCTTCACGACATACTGCCCACCGGCATCCGTTCCGTTCACGTCCGCATGCAGATCGGAGAGACCGGAAAGACCCTGTGCGGGAACCGACAGGTCGACGGTCGTCTGCGGGGTGACCGGCAGATTCGCAAAATCCGTATGAGAGAGGGTCTCCTCCCCGTCCGGCGTGACGGCGACCTCTTGAAGCGAGAGTGAATACGACCCGGAGTCATATCCCGAGAGTCGGATATCGATAGGAACTCCTTCCGGGAACGAGACGTACTTCCGACCGTCGAATTCGTAGTAGGTGCTTCCGGAAATGTGTTCCTCGAAGGTCTTGTACTTCGTTCCATTCGCATCAACCTCGACGGAACCGGTCTGATTGCCTACCGCATCCGTCAGATGGATATCGAGCGGAGAATACAGCGACATTCGGATTCTCTTTGAACCTACAGAGCTTTCCGGTTTTGAAGCAAAGATTTTTTCAGGTAAAGCACCGTTTATGCTGTGAAGAATAATTCGTGAAAGAAATATTCGAAGCGATTGATTTTCAAATAGATTTGCATGGTTTTGTTTTTCTGAAACCAAATCCACCCAATATTTCTTCACGTTCGTCGTTTCGGAAAGCATGAGGGCGCTCGGGGCGGTCACGACCTTGTCACCATCGACCGTGAATTTCGGTTCATATATAGGTTCATATCGGTCCGTCTCGACACATGACGGCAAACCGCTCCCGATCGACGGATAACAGGCCGCTTTCTTTCGTTCCGTAAAGTCCACGCCGCGGATCGTATCGAGTCCCCAGCCGGCGATCTGAACCGCCTCGACTCCGGCCGGTGGCGACCAGGTATCGACGTCTTCATGTATGTCGTTCGCGTCGCTTAAAATGTTTGATCGGAGTATGTTTTCCGACGATACGTCCGATTTCGCCGGTTTCTGTCTCCCATCGGTCTTTCCCGAGAGAAAATCCGCCAACGTTCCCCAGTCGTCGATCTTCCCGCCATAGGCGTCAAGGTACGTCTTGAAGCGCGTGTTTTTCGACGAGAACGACACGATTGCGCCCTTGCTCCGATCGAAATACTCCGCAGACGGCAGCAGGCCGTACGCACCCGGCATATTCTCGACCAGGGCGCGCGCGTCCTTCCGTGATACGAGCCAGCCGTTGAAGATTTCCTCGTCGTACCCGTACAGGAGGGAGAGGATGGTAATCGGCGTTCCCATCTGCGGCGTCCCGACAAAAACAACCTGATCCACCAAACCGGCCTCCCCCATCGCGTCCAAGCGCCGTAACAGCTCCTTCGCGACGAGCCCGCCGTTCGAATGGGCGATGACGGTCACCTTTCCGCTCTTGGAGGAATGTGCGAGCTGCTCGGCGCTCTCGAGAAGCGACCGATAATCCCCGGGGGTGGCCGTGTTTCCGTAGGCGACGTCCTTGACGCTCATCCGCCAGTCGTAGGCAAAGGGGTCAAAGTCGTTGATAACGCCATCTGACTTCATCTTTTCGAGGTCGGCGACGAACGATTTATAGAAATCCGACCCTCCGGCCGACGCCAGCACGCCGTCGGTATAGACCCGGTTCACGCTGTCCCCGTCCCCGTCGAGCGCGAGATCGGAAAGGTCATTGCTGAAAAAGTCCGGCGGCCACAGTTCGTCTTTCGTCCCGTGATCCGTGTTCATGGCAAGTTTGCTGGCCTTGATCCCCGGCAGGAACAGGACGTTCGACGCGGCCTGGGCATCCTGCAGGTTCCGGGTCGTACTGAATCCGTCGATAATCGCGGGACCGGAAACAATTTCTCCGGAAGAGTCCGGATTCGACGTCGTCTTCGGTCCATCAGCCGATCCATACCAGTTATTTCCGAAATATAGCCGTCTGCCATCCGGCACTCCGTTGTAGTAGGCGTTTGACAACAGCGCCGTGTTTTTCAGATTACCCTCGAAGTCGGAATTCGTGACCCTGAGGAAAACGTACGAATTCCAATCGTCACTGATACCCACGTTCGACCGGATATCCGCGATTGCACCGTTTCTGAAGGAACAATGATCCATGTCGACGTTTCCCGCGACGAAGTCTATCGACGGTGAACTAAAATCGATATTTTGTACCGCATGGGCCGTTTCGCCGAGAAACGATCGCCATGACGGACGATTCATAACCTGGACCGGACACTTCCCCACATACTTTTTCAGGTCTGAACCCATCTTGTCGAATACGACATACCGGAATATCGAGGGCCCGTTCCCCTTTTCCGTATAGTCGTTGAATTCGATGACCCCTTCAGGCCTCTGTCGAAAGCACTCCGCATCACAATTTCCAAGTCCTCCGTCACCAATATCCAGATATGAAGGCGCCGGGGTGATGACGATCCGCTCCGTATCGGTCCCCTCCGCGATGATTTTCCCGTTATAGACCGACAGATGACTGATCTCGACCTTCGTTCCTTTTTCGATCGTAAGCGTGGCGCCATTCACTACCACGACCGGCTTCCAGAAATTTTTCTGTACGAAACTCCCCTGCCAGACAGTATCCTTGTCGATGACCTCAAAGTTGTCATAGTACTGCCAGGTATAATCATCTTCGGCATGCGCTCGTCCGGTATCACGTTGCGATGGCCACATGAGACCGATGAGGAGAACGAAAAAAATCACCGGGGAGGTGACCTGACGCGTGTGTCTTATACGAAGCATACTCGAAGTGTTTCGTTTATACTCTCTGTCTTGAATGTACACCGAAACGCGGACCTGTAAAAGGGTCCGCGTCAAGATTCCGATTCCATCGATCCCGCTTAGGTGATCACGCGTCCGATCCGATCGGAGAGTTCGGGGAAGTCCTCGGTCATGAAATGACCGCGACCGTCGAGCATGACCGCCTCGGCGCCGGAAAGCGCGCGGGCGTATTTTTCTACCTCCGTGAACGGCACGACCGGATCGTCCTTCGAGTGGAACAGCAGGATCTGCTCCGCCTGACGGGAGATGCCGTCGAGATTCCTCGGCAGACGGAAATCACCGAGCGATTCCCGTGATTCGTCGTCGAAGGGCGCCGCGACGAGCGCAAGGAGACGTACCGACACGGGAAGTGTCCGCGTAGCGAGGTACTTCGCGAGGAAGATGCCGCCGAGGCTCGAACCGATCAGGATGAGATCGTCTCGAAAGAGCGGGACATGCCGGTCGAACCACGCCTCCCACTCCGTATACCGGGCGTCAAGCTTGTTGGGCATCTCGGGCATGAAGATATCGGCCCTTTCGAAGAACCGTCGCGCGATCGCGTCGCGCCAGTACGGTTTCGGCTCGAGCGACCACAGGGGGTCTCGCAGCTGCCACACTTCGCGGAGATAGTCCACGACCTCGTGTCGGTCCGCGAACACGTCTCCGCCGTGGATGAACACGATCTGCTTCTTTTCCGTTTCCATATGAATCAGACGAGTCACGAATGCTGACAAACCGTTCCGACTTCACCACCGCTTCCGGAGATACATATTACCACATCATATGGTATGGTAATATTTCAATTTGTCGGATTTCTTCGGTCGGCGCCGATCGGGATAAATCGAAAGGGCGCGACCATCGTGGCGCGCCCTCTTCCATTTTTGAGTTTCAGCATGCGACTCGTCCCTCACATTCCGGACGACACATGTCCGGTCCCCGGAGCGTGGCATCGAAATCCTCGATATGTCCACCCTCGACGAGCAGAACGTTCAGGATCTTTCTGATCTCATAAGGCGTCACGACGCGGGATATTCTGTTCCTCTGTTCACGGAACACGAATGAGGATTCGTCTCCTTTCGCTTCGATCCCGAATGAATAGACTTCCCTCGTATCTTCCGTACCATCGGAACCGCCGATATGGATCGTCATCTCGAATTCCTCGAACACGGCCGGTTCCTGCCCCATGATCAGTGGACACAAGATACATTTCACGTCCGAAAGCCCTATTTCACGATGTTTCCGCCCCTCTACATCCCGGACTTTTATCGAGTACAACAGTATCGTATCGTTCATCCTGATGATATGCTCGATCATCGCGCCTTGCTGCGGCAGTCTGACCTGAATATCGACTGACAGTATTTTGGGCATGCGTACCCCTCCTGACGTTATGGATTTTAATGAACTAAAAAGCCCTTCAATGGGATATGATACCAGCGGAACACCGCGAGGTCAAAAGAACGCATTCGATCGTCTCAATCGGAATGCATGACGGTACTCAACGCTTCCCGTGCCTCCATTCAGGTTCCTCAGGCGATCTGGTCGCGCGCGCTCAGAAAACGATGCGGATAAAATCCCGCTTCCCCACCCTGAGGACCTTGCCGTCGTGAAGCGCCGGATCCAGAGGCGTTTTCGGGTCGCTGATTTTTTCACCGTCGATCGAGACCCCGCCCTGTTCGATCTTGCGCCGGGCGTCGGACTTGCTCGTCGCGAACCCTACGTTCGCGACGAACGACTCGAGCGATTCAAAGATTTCAGCTTCCGATCCATGGGAAGGAGATGGTGATGGTGATGGTGATGGTGACGGCGATGCCGACGGCATATCGAGAGGTTCCCTGCCTTCCGAATGGACGCGCACGAAATACGCTTCCGCGTCAGCCGCAGCCTTGACCCCATGGTACATGCGAACAATCTCACCCGCGAGCCGAATCTTGGCATCGCGCGGGTTCGATCCGCCCTTCATGGCGGATTCGAGCGACACGATCTCCTCCGTCTGGACGCGTGTCGCGTGCACGAAGTAAGTGACGATCAGTTCGTCCGGGACGCTCATCACCTTGCCGAACATTTCGTTCGGTTCATCGGAGAGATTGATCGTATTCCCCCAGCTGGAGCTCATCTTGCGCCCGTCGATGCCGGGGATGAGGTTCACCGTGACGATGTCCTGCGGGTGCTGCCCGTACTTCGACTGCATCGTCCGACCGGCGAGGATATTGAACCGCTGGTCGGTCCCACCGATCTCGACGTCCGCACGGACCTCGACACTGTCGTAGCCCTGCATCAGGGGATATAGAATTTCGCGAAGCGACACCCGCTTCCCGGCGTCGAGACGCTTCCTGATATTTTCGCGTGAGATGAATTCGTGCACCGAGAACGCGTCAGCCTGTTCACCGATCTCGAGGTAACCGAGATCGCGAAGCCATTCCGCGTTGAAATGCCGTTCAACGGAATTCATGTCGAGCACCTTGGCAGCCTGATCGAAGTACGAGCCCATGTTGAACTCGACCGTTGCCTGATCGAGCATCGGACGCTCGGCGTCCTTGTCGCTCGTATCCCCGATGAGCCCGGTGAAGTTCCCCACAATGAGGACGATCTGGCAGCCGAGTTCCTGAAAATCCCGCAGTTTCAGCAGCGCGACGGAACGGCCCAGGTGGATATTCGGACTCGTCGGGTCGATGCCAAGCTTCACTCGGAGCTTCTCACCGGCGAGCAGACGCTTCTTCAGGTGTTCCCGGTCGATCGCCTCGGCTACGCCGCGAGTGAGCAGCTCCTCGATTTTCGCTTCGCGTTCGTTCATAGCATTCGGTGTTGATTCGGTATTTCGTTCTCATTGTATCACGAAACGGTGACACGAAGATTCCCGCCTGTGCGGGAATGACGGAGAATATCGGCGTTCCTTACTCCGACTTTCGACTTGTCGCCTTCGCTCCGTCTCAACATTCGATATCGTCCGCGTTCTTCGACTTGACGGGCTTCTGACTCGTGACTCGTGCCTTGCGACCGTCACTTAATCCCGTACTTGCGCTTCATCAAGCGATACTGATCGTCGGAGATCATATGATTCTTCTTCATCTCCTCGAGGGACGCGATGATCTGTGACTTGTTCTTCTCGAGGTCTTCCGGCTTCATCTTCGCCATCGCCTTCTCTGCCGCTTTCCTCTGTTCCTCGGGACTCATCTTGAGGAACTGTTTCATCGCGACCTTCTCATGCCACTTCATGTCCTCGAGTTTTGGCGCGCCAGGCATCGCCGCGAGCTGCTCCTCGAGGGTCTTCTCATCGGCCTGTTTCGAGTCCCTCTTCTTTCCCGGAAAAATGTTCAGCATATGACTGAAGAATTATGAATCTAGAATGAAGAATCAGGAAAAAAGGATTCTGCCTCAGGAATCAAAACGGAACATGCGTACCGTATCGACTTTCGACTTTTCACTTTCGACTCGACGCTATCGCGTTCTCATCCTGTACCGCGACACGAGCAGCGCCGAGGCGACGAAGATCGAGGAATAGGTTCCGAATGAAACGCCCAAGAGAAGCGCGATCGCGAACCAACGAACGCCTTCGCCCCCGAAGGCCGCCACCGCGGCGAGCACGATAAGCACGGTAAGCGAAGTATTGATGGAACGAGACATGGTCTCGTTCACGGATCGATTCACGATTCCTTCGAAATCCGACTTCGCGCCCGACCGCAACAGATTCTCACGGATACGGTCGTACACGACGATCGTGTCGTTCACCGAGTACCCGAGTATAGTCAGCAGCGCCGCGATGAACGGCACGCCGACCTCGACGTTCATGAACCGACCGAACAGCGCGAAGAATCCCGTCGTGATGAGCAGGTCGTGAGCGAGAGCGATGACCGCACCCCATCCGTAATCCCACGAACCGATAGGGTGTGAGACCTTTCTGAACGCGAACGCGATGTAGGCCGCGATGGCAAGCACTGAAATAATCGTTCCATTGATCGCCTTCTTGCGGATATCGTCGGATACGGAAGCGCCGATGAAGTCCGATTGGACCACGGAGAGGCCCGGATCGACCGTCTTGAGACCGGCGAGCACCTGACCGTTCACGATATCGTCGGAAGCGAGGAATCGAATGATCGCCCCGTTATCGCCGGTCATCTGGACCGTGAGGCTCCGAAGATCGAGCGATGAGAGCGATCCATGGATCTCTGACACCTGCGGAACGGGCGTCTTCGCGAACCGGACCTGGATCAGGGTGCCACCCTTGAAGTCGAGACCGAGCCGGAGCCCGAACACGGCGATGGCCGCGATCGAAAACAAGGCCAGTATCCCGGAGGCCCAATACGTGTATTTCCTGATGCCGATGATATTGAGCATAGGGCAGGCTTACGACTCACGACTTACATCTATCAATCGATCATCCCCCACGGGCAGTTTCTCATGGTTCCTACGTTATCTCTTCTTATGCTTTGACTTCTTCTTTCTCTGAGCAGGCTTCTTGTCGTCGCCTTCCTGCTCGTCATTCCTGATTCCCGATTCTTTATTCCCGCTTCGCATCCCTTCCGGCGGCGCCTTCTTGGGCGCGATGAGGAGCGTCTTGTGGTTCTCGGCCCAGTCGCCGACCACGAAGCGGAGCCACGTGTGCACCAGGACGACCGCGGTGAAGAGTGAGAGGAGCACACCGAGTGCCAAGATGACCGCGAATCCCTTCACGAAACCGGTCCCCAGCATCACGAGGACGATCGTGGTAATGAGGGTCGAGACGTGACCGTCGCGAATGCTCGGCCACGCACGGTGAAATCCCTCCTCGAGCGATTTGGCGACGCTCTTGCCGTACGAGAGTTCCTCTCGTGTCCGCTCGAAGATGAGTACGTTCGCGTCGACCGCGATACCGATCGAGAGGATGAAGCCCGCGATACCGGAGAGAGTGAGCGTTATCGGGAACGGCGTGAAACTCGAGAGCCTGAAGATGGCGAGCAGCATCGCGGAGTAGATGAGAAGCGCGAACACCGCGCCGAGCCCCAGGAACCGGTAGTAGAGGATCATGAAGATCGACACGGCCAGGAGACCGATGAGTCCCGCGAACACGCTTTGGCGCAGCGCGCCTTCGCCGAGTGATGCGTCGATCGTCTGTTGTCCGACAAGCGTGATCGGTACCGGGAGCGCACCCTCGTTGAGGCGCTGCACGAGGTTCTTGACCTCGTCAAGCGTGAAGTTGCCCGTGATGACCGCTCGACCGTCCGGTATCTCGTTCTGCACGGTCGGTGCGCTCACGATCTCGCCGTCGAGGAAGATGGCGACCTGCTTGCCCACGTTGCGCTTCGTGAGGTCCGCGAACAGCTTGGCTCCTTCGACATCGAACTGAAGCGCGACCTGCGGCATGCCGAATCCCTGTCCCTGATAGTCGACGGAGGCGTTCTTGAGGTTCTTGCCGGACAGTCCCGTCGTCTTGTAGCGGACCGACGACGGCAACGAATCGAGGGACGTCTTCGGAAACAGGATATGGGCCGAAAGCACCTCCAGAGCGTCGCCCTCGCCGCGCGACTCGATCTTCCTGATGATATGCCAGCCGTACTGACTCTCGACGAGCTCGGGATACACGGTTCCCACCTTGAAATCGTCCTTGAAGAGCACGTCGTCGAAGGCCTGTACGAAGGTCCCTTTCTTTGCGAATCCGAGGTCACCGCCCTGGTCCTTGGAGCCGGAGTCCTGACTGTACTGCTTCGCGAGCGATGCGAAATCCTCACCCTTCTGCGCGCGGGCGAGTACGTCCTGTGCCTGTTGCTTCGCCGTGTCGTTCGCCTTCGCGATCTGCGCCGGGAGCGAGTCGTCCGACTCGCGGAATTCGAGGAACGGCGTTTCCTGCAGCATCTTCTTCGCCTGCTCGACATCGTTCACGCCCGGGAGCTCGACGATGATGCGGTCCTCGGAACCGGACTTGGACAACTGGATGACCGATTCGCCGACGCCGAACGCGTTCACGCGCCGCTCGACGACGGAGAGTACCGCCTGGAGCGCTTCGGTCTTCTTCCCGGCAGGCACCTGCGAGGTATCCGCCGCATATTCGAGGTGGATGCCGCCCTGCAGGTCGAGCCCGAGGTTCACCTTGAGCTGCTGCTCGATATTCTTGGCATTCGGAAGCGGGAGATACGAGAACACTTTTGGATAGGCGATGACGCCCGAAACGAGCGCCAACCCCAGCACTCCGGCGAACTGCCAGCGGATTTTGTCCTTTTGCTTCATGGTGGAATGGCTAATATGAGCAGTATAGACGCATTCCTACGCCTTGGGAAGAGTTGACAGAGTATCAGTAAAATGCCATTGTCAACGCACGGTTATTTATCATCATACTATCATCATCCTATAACAAACGGAGGAAATTCATGACAACCACTCAGAATACTCCAACTCGAACCCGGAAGTATCGGTTCGTAGTCGGACTTGCGACATTCCTTGCGGAACTTTTCACGACACTGACGTTCGCGCTTCCTTCCTGGATCCTGGCAACGATTACCGCCGCCGAGATTTCGACGTCATCCGGCATGCAAAAAGCATGGGTCCTCCTCATCGGACTGGCCGTTATGTTTCTCCTTTTTCTTTCCCTTGACCGCTACGCCGGGAAACGTGTCAAGGGCTATTTCGAGAGGCTGTTCGAGAAGATGTTTTCCATTCCGGAAACAGACACGCTCCGATAAAGGGCGTCGACGGTATCGTTCGACCAAAACACATCCAGGCGACGGACCGCGATCCCCGCCTGTTTTATTTTTTGAAACGTTTTATTCGGCCCGTAGAGACGTGGCACGCCCCGTCTCTACTTACGAGTGGCTCTATTCTCAATACCGTCGTCCCGTACTTTACACTTATTCTGAGCCAAGAACCGACTGTTGACTTAAACACAAAAAAGTGCTACAATATGCTGAAGCATCAATTAACAATCCCGTCAACTCACACATCCCAAAAGGAGCGCACCATGACTCGATACGACGTCTTAAATTCAGTGAAGCGAATGCGAGACAATGCAATCGGCAGCATAATCTTTGCCGCAATCATTTCCTTCATTGCCTGGCTCAGCTGTGTCGGCTTCGATCTTGTTTTCCATTTCGGAATCGGAAGGCCCAATTATTGGCTGATGTTCATCGTTGTTTTCCTCCTTGATACAGTATCGGAAATTCGGAAGCTGTATGCGTTCGCGACATCCAAGCGGTACATGTATTTCAAGAAGGGAGCCTCCGGTCGCTATGAGATCGTCCGGAAAAACGGAATCGTGACCGATGTGTATCTGTATCGGGCCAAGCGTCTCACGACATTCCGGGCGGGAACACGGATAACGATACCCTCCAATAATACGAAATGTGTCCTGGAGTTCACGACTCCCTTCGCGGTCATGCTCACGGAGGACTACGTCGAGACGCTCAGTTCAGAGGTACCGTTCGTACAACCCAACAGATTGACCTGCACCATCTCTGTGAAAGTGCTTCATGACTGCATGTTCACCGGTACGCCTATCACACTGACACCGAATATGGTGGAAATCGTCGGGACAGACTATCGTCTCCCTATAGTCAATCTCAAGACCGGAAATCCTGAAGTTACGCTCCGATTCGTGAAGATGGAATCCTTACCCGGATGTGGGAAATGAGATTCAAGAAAAAAAGCGACTGGCACCATTGTCAGTCGCTTTTCATGTATATCGGATCAAGCGATGTATTGTTTCTATCCGCAGAGGTGCATTTACCCTCCCCGTTCGGCCTCCCTCATCGCGCGGTCGAGATACTTGGGATAGTTGTTCTCGGCGGTCATCTTGCCGCCTTCGACGGACCAGACCTGTGAGAAGTCCAGTGCCGAGAGGAACGCGCGGTCATGCGAGACGAGGATGATCGTCCCCGGGAACAGCCGCACCGCGTCCGCCAAGGCCTGGACCGCCTCGATATCGAGGTGGTTCGTCGGCTCGTCGAGGACGAGTACGTTCGCGCCGGTCGCCATCAGAAACGCGAGCGAGAGCCGCATGCGCTCCCCCGGCGAAAGTTCGCGCATCGGGAAATGCGTCGCGTCACCGACGAGAAGGAACGTCCGCAGGTACCGGGTGATATCGAATTCCTCCGTTATCGACGAGTTCTCGGCGAACCACTCGAGTGCCGTCTTGTCTCCCGGGATGAGGTCGTTCTCCTGCGTCAGGACGCCGAGCTTTACGCCTTCACCGAACGAACGCGTCCCCACGGTAAGCGGAAGCGACCCCACGATCATTCTGAGGATGGTCGACTTGCCACTCCCGTTGCGTCCGAAGATGCCGACATGCGACCCGTACGGGATATCGAGGTTCACGGGACCCGCGGAAAACGTTCCGTCGTACCCGGCCGTCGCGTTCGCGATCGCGATATCGCGGCCCTCGCCCTCCGACGGTTCGAAATAGACCGCGAGCGGATCGCGCGCCGCGGCGATCCTCACCTTGCGGACCTTGTCGGCGCGTGTCGAGAGCGCGCTCGCCGCCGCGCCGAACTTCCTTTCCGCCCGGTCGCGATGATATCCCTGCGACATCCGGTCCTTGTCCGGCATCTTCTGTTCCCCGCCGATACGCGCCCATTCGCGTTTCTCATCGGCCGTCTCGTACAATCGGACACGTTCGTTCTCGGAACGCTCATGATCCTCGCGATCGCGACGGAGTTCTTCCGCCTTTTCCTTGAAGTAGGTCGAATAGTTGCCCGTCCACATCCGTGTCGTACGGAAATGCCAGTCGATCTCAAGGACTTTGTCCGCGACCGCGTCAAGGAATACCCGGTCGTGCGACGCGACGATGACCGCCGAAGCGCTTTTTTTCAAATATGATTCCAGCCACAGTATGGCCGACAAGTCGAGATCGTTCGTCGGCTCGTCAAGAAGGAGCAGATCCGCCTCGGAGAGAAGCGCTGCCGCGAGCGCGACCCGCCGACGCTCCCCGCCACTCATTCTCGAAAGCGTCCGGGAGAGGAACTCGTCCGGCAACCCGAGTCCGGACAGCGCCGCCATCGCCTTCTTTTCAAAGGAATATCCGTCCATTCGGTCAAACCGTTCGCGAAGCTCGCCATACCGAAGCAGTGCGGCCTCGTCATCGAGTTTCGATTCGAGTTCGGTCATGCCCGATTCGAGTTCCGCGATACCCGAGACGCGACGAAGATAACCAAGCGCCGTATCGTCCGAAACCTCGTCGGGAAGTTCCTGCGGCAGGTACGATATCGCTGCGCGACGTTCCCGTATCACCTCGCCGCGATCCTCCTTCTCCCACCCTGCGATGATACGCAGCAAAGTAGACTTACCCGCACCGTTGAGTCCAACGAGCGCCACCTTCTGTCCGCGCGCTACCGAAAAATCCGCCCCGAGGAGGACCCGGATCGGACCGAAACGTTTGTAGAGATTACGGACGGTAAGCATGACTGATGAATCGAGAATGAAGAATATGGAATCAAGATGAGAAAGCGGGGAATCAGGCTCTTCTTCCCCCGCTCCCTGTTATTTGCCCGCTCACTCAGCTTTGCGGAGATGGAGCGGATTATCTGACCAGTGTCGCTTCGATCTCGTGCCAGCGGCTGTCGAGATCGCTCTCCAGGGTGTCGAGATCCTCGTTGACGTCGAGCGCTCCCTCGCTGAGCTGTTCCTGAATGATGTCCTGGACAAGCTGGCGGTATTCCCCGTACGTCTTGATATCTTCGTCTCGAACCCGTTCGCGGAGCGCGTCGAAGAGCGACTGGGCGGAATCCTCCTGAAATGCCGGCTTGTGGTCTGTCATACGGGTCTCTTATCGATATCAGTCCATTATCCCTTGTTTGTCGCGTTCCGTCAATGTTCCGACGCGGCACGTTCCGCCATGTCGAGCACGAGCCGGGCGTTCTCATGGGTCAGCCGTTTCCGCGCTTCGGCATACGGCAACCACTCCGCGGACGCGTTCTCATGGGAGTCCGGTGGCACGGAAATCTCGGATTGTTTCGTCCGAAGCGGGAAAAAATGGACGACTTTGAAGATCCAGAGTCCGCGACCGCTCCGTTTCCGGTCTTCGTACTCCTCTCCTTTCGGGGCATAGAAGAACCGGATCGTCTTCCGGAACGGGAGCACGTCGGTCTCCCAGATATTCACTTCCTCGCCGGTTTCCCGCTGTGCCGTCCGTTCCGGCGTCTCACCGGCCTCAATATGCCCTTTCGGAAAATCATAATGCCCGCTCCGATACTTAAGGACGAGGTAGAGTCTTCGTCCGCATTCCTCCCGGAACACGACCGAACCCGCGGACACTTCCCACGAAACGGGAGCGCCGAACAGGCGGAACAGGAAATAGATTGGTTTCCAAACGGGAGGTTTCATATACTTCTACTGTGACCCAAAACTTTATTTTTCGCAAACACGATAGGAAAAGGGAGTCCGCCCCGCGAATGCCGGGGCGGACTCCCTATTTCGCACCGCATCAGACGACGTTCTTCATGTAATCCGACAGGGTATAATACATCACTACTGCGGACGCTCGGTCAGCGTGACGTGCACGTCTTTCGTTTCCCCCTTATGCCAGACCTTGAGCGTCAGGGTATCGCCCACATTGTGTTCCGCGACGATATTTCCCAACGGATGGTCCGTATCCACCTTCGTACCGTCGATCTCGAGGATGATGTCGTTTTCCACGATGCCGGCCTTATCCGCGGGCGATCCCGGAATGACGGCCATATCCGTCGCCTTGGCGCCGCGCACTACGAGCGCGCCGTACGCGTATGGAAGGCCGTTGTCCTTCTGAGCCGACTCATCGATTACGGCATAGCGCACGCCGAGGTACGGAGTCGTGATCTTTCCGGTCGTTTTCACCTCGTCAATGACGCGCTTCACCTGATCGATTGGGATCGCGAAACCGATATTCTCCGCTCCCTGGGCGACCGCGACGTTGATGCCGATCACGTTTCCGGAAAGATCGAGGAGCGGACCGCCCGAATTACCGGGATTGATCGCCGCGTCGGTCTGAATGATGTCGGACAGAGATTCGGAATCGCCGTAGCCGCTTCCGGCCGTCACATCTCGATTGAGGCCGGAAATGATGCCACGCGAAACCGAATTCGGAAACTCACCGAGCGGATTGCCGATGGCGATCGCCGTCTGCCCGACACGGAGCGAGGACGAGTCGCCCAGCGGGAGCGACGGGAAGCCGGAACCGTCTATCTTGAGCACGGCGATGTCCTGATTCGGGGAGACCGCGAGCACCCTTGCGGGATATTCCTTGCCGCCGGGTAAGACCACTTCATAGTCCGCCGCCTGGTCCGAAATGACATGCTTGTTCGTCACGACGAGGCCGTCGGAAGTGACGAAAAATCCGGTTCCGCTGCCGATCTTCCGTTTCTCTGTCGTCCCCCGACCCTGTACCCCGTCATTTCCGTCTCCATTGCCGGTTCCGGTACCGAAGCCGAACGGCCCGAAGAAGAACGGGATGTTCCCGAGGTTTCCGGCACGCACTTCTTTGGTCGCGACCACGGAGACGACCGACGATGACGAACGGTCAACGATTCCGACAAGTGTTTCGTCGCCCGAATCAGACGGGGTCGTCCGTATCGGGTCTTTCGCGCCGTCCGGATCCGCGACCGGAACCGTTTTCAGGACCGACGAGAGGAACGGGAACTTCGCCGCGTATCCGGGAAGACGGCGCTCAAATGAGGATCCGACCATGCCGGACACGAACGATAACGCGATTACGACCGCGCCCATAGCGATCGTTCGCGGTACATTCCCTCCATGACGGCCAATCGCGTGGACAGGATTCGAATTTCCACCCTCTGTCGGCTTCACCGGCTCGGAAACCGTGACAGCTTCATGTTCCATAGGTCATATATTACTGTTCATGTCCGTTTTTTTTGAAACCCGAAACCGGGACGGACTTTTCGGAACATCCTACGCGAAAAACGCGGATAAGTTTTCATTCATACTCCCCCGGATCAGAACAGGAGCGACGGGTCACCCTGGGAGTTCCGAAGCAGATCGGCCTCGGACTGCCGCATCGCCTCGTCTCGGAATTCCACCTGGGCTCGTTCGCTATTCCACCGGTAGTCTGGCGAAAGCACACGGATCGGCATCGACTTCATCCGCTCGGTCAACCAGTCGCCGAACGATTGCTTACGAAAGAATATCTGGCTCAACTCGACAAGATCCTTGCCGTTATCCTTCTTCCGGTCGTTCACGACGATGATATGGAATCCGAGATCGCTCTCGATGACTCCGCTACCGACACCGATCTTCAGGTTCTTCGCGGCATCCTGAAGCTCCGGAGCGAGATCCTCGTGAGAGAACCATCCCAGGTCGCCACCTTTGTCCGCGGTGCGCCCTTCGGATACCGCCGTGGCCACATCGGAAAACGGCCTCCCGTCATCGAGGCGTTTGCGGGCGTCCTCGGCCTTTCCCTTCGCGCCAGCGAAGCGGGATTCGTCCGCCTCGATCCGTTGCTGGAGAGCCTCCCGATAGAGTGACGGGAGCACGACCTTCTCGGTGAACTCCGGAATGGTCCATCCGTAGAGACTCATTATCCGATCCGATGCTGCTTTCGCGTCGTTCCCCTGCGTCGTCAATTGGTCCTCTACGGCCCGCTGCGCCTGTGTATCGGTAATGGTGATACCCATGCCCTGTGCGATCTCCCTGATTGCCTCGTCCTCGAGTCGTTTATTGATGATCTCGAGCTCCTTGATCCGAAGCCGCTTCCGGCCGTCCTCAGTCTTGAAATCAACCCTCATTCCAAGCGAGGAGAAATCCTGACTCTCATAAAAATGCCGGACGGACCTAAGATCGGACGCGACCTCACGGAACGATGCGACGGCGCGCCATCCGACGGTTACCTCGGGAAACGGTAGCAGACTTCTCACTTTCTGCGTCATACTCCAGGTACCGGGCGCGACATAGGCAAACAGGAGACAAAACACGGCCGAAACCAGAAGCGCGCTCCCGATCCCGAGCAGCCACGAACCCACGCGCCACTCCGACCAGAAATTCCGAGCATTTTCGATGAGATTCATACGTTTTCCTTAAGCAAGTTTATTGGTCGGATCCGAGACCGAAATAAGCGAACCACTTCCGGTAATTCGGGGTGTCGGACAGCTTTCCTCTCGTCGTGTCCGCAGCCAATCCCTCTGCCGGAGTCGCGGCACCAAGTACCATACCGGTATCCAAAGCGACCGCTTCCTCATCAGATCGCTTCATTCCGAGTTTCTCCTTGGCCTCGCGCTCCTCGAACGACTCGGACGAAAAAAACGCGATCTTCTCTCCGATCGTCCGGTTTTCCCCGCGAATCTTGTCTGCTTCCCGGCGAAGCGAGTCCACCTCGGCCTCGATCCGTTTCGAACGCTCCATCTCTTTCCATCCGGAAGAAAGCACGGCGCCTGTCCCGATGACAAGCACCACGAGCGCCAGTTTCGCGAAGAGCGGGATCTTCATACGGTCCTCCCTCGTTAGTTATCTCAGTATCTCTCTCAAAAAAAGAGGGGTGCCAACAAGAAGGCCACCATGGAAAGAGCGACCAAAACGGAGGATATCGTCCAGAAGATATAGAGTTTTTTGTGTCGTTTCCTGAATTCCATAAGGCTCCTATATTCTAACAGAAAAGACCGCCCCGCGAAAGCCGGACGGTCCCGGAAAAACGATCAGCCGTTCAGTCCCGTCTCATCCTGGTCGGATGCCTCCTGCGGTCTGGCCTGGCCGATGATATTCCTCACTGCCCCGAGATCCGGCGCGGGACGGTCGCGAAGCGGACGGAATTTCTTCGGCGCGACGAGCGCCGCCCGTGAAAGTGATATCGGGGCTTCCGTCGGTTCGTATGCGCGAGGACTCGGATCACCCGTGAGGCGGGCGGGCTGCTTCGGTCGGACGGGTTCGGACAGGACGCTGCGAACGGGGCTTCCTTGCCCCTGGGAAGGGGCGGCGGGCTTCGTCTTCACCGTGTTCCTCTGGAAATTCTTGAAACAGTCCCGACAAAAGGTCGGCCGCTTGCCGTCCGGCTTGAACGGTACACGGATCTCGGTCCCGCACGTGTCACAGATCGCCGGAAAGGTCGGTCGATCGTCAAACGCCTTCTGCGGCTTCTCCTGACGGGTCGCGGCGGCGAACAGGAGCTCCTCGTCCTCTTCGGCTACCGCTGCCGGAACCGTCCGTCGAGAGGTTGCCGGGGCCGTAAATTGCGTTTCCGCCTCGGGCGAAGACTCCGCTTCGGGAACGGCTTGAGAAGAAATTTTCTGTTCCACTCCCGAAGACGGCGTACTCGTGGGACGGACGATGCCCTTCGAACCGATCGACGGCGCGGCTTGTTCCACGATGCGCTCCGTTGGGACCGCTTCCGGACGAACGTCGGACGGCGCGATGGGAGTTGCCGTCTTCTCGATTCGATGCTCCGGAGCGGCATCCCGCTTCGGTTCCGGCTCAGGAACACGAGGAGGCCGCGCCTGGAACTGCGGCGTGGTTCGAGGATTCTGGGATCGCGGTGCCTGCGCGACGGGTGCCGGCGTCGACGGGCCTGCGGATGCGGAAGGAGGTGCGAGTCCACGCTTCTGCAACAGCTCGGCGCGCTCTTCTTCGGTCAACATGCCGCTCCACCTTCGTATCTTGTCCTCGACTTCCTTTTTCGATGAGGCATACCGTTCGCGCGAGACGTGGATCACCTTTTCCTCATTTCCGAACGTATCCGTAAGCGAGATCGGCGGAAGTACCGTCGCTGAAAACGCATCCCCCGCGATACCGTCGATCATCAGCTTGAGATAGACATTGTATTTCGGAAGGTTCACGATATCGTTCATCATGAACACCGGCTCGAATTCCTTCTCGAGCGCTTCGGCATCCGCAGCACCGACACGGAACGAGATGATCGTCCCCGCATTGCCGAAAATCGCGTCGGCCACCTTCTCGTCGAGCTGGGTTATGTACTGGTTCGCGAGAATGAGGTTGAGGTGGTATTTACGGGCTTCGGACAGGATGTTCGCGAAGGACTCCGTCGCGAAGTTTTGGAACTCGTCGACATAGAGATAGAAATCGGCACGTTCTTCCTCGGGCATATCCACGCGCTCCATCGCGGCAAGTTGGATCTTGGTGATCATCATAGCGCCGATCAAGGCGCTCGCGTCCTCGCCGACGCGACCCTTGGAGAGGTTCATGATAAGAATCTTCCGATTGTCCATGATATCGCGCACGTCGAACGACGAGACCGTCTGACCGACGATGTTTCGGATGAGCGAGGTCGAGAGGAACTGACCGACCTTGTTCTGAATAGGCGAGATGACTTCCTGAAGGACGCGGTCATTCCATTTCGAAAATTCGTCCACCCAGAACGCCCGGACCACCGGGTCCGTCACTTTGGCGACGACCCGCTCGCGGTAGTCCTTATCGACCAGGATGCGCGTCACTCCGAGGAGCGTCGACCCCGGATACTCGAGGAGCGCGAGGATAGCATTGCGGAGGATGTACTCGAGCCGCGGACCCCAGGAATCCGCCCAGAGTTTCTTGAAGACCCCGACGAGTCCGGAAGCGACGAGATGCTTGTATTCCGGATCGACGCTCTCCATCACGTTGAACGCGATGGGGAAGTCCTGGTCGGCCGGATTGAAATAGATGACGTCATTGATACGGTCCGCGGGAATCGCCTTGATGAGTTTCTCCGCGGTATCACCGTGCGGGTCGATGAACGCGACACCCTTGCCATGCTTGATGTCCTGGATGGCGAGGTTCTCCAAAAGGTTCGTCTTGCCCATACCCGTCTTGCCGATCACGTACATGTGTCGGCGTCGATCGTCCGTCTTGATGCCGAAAATCCGTTCCTGATTCCGGAAGTTCGTCTTGGCGAAGAAACTGATCTCGTTCTGTTCAGGCATACGCGTGTTCAATCTTCAAGTACAGGCAGATTAGAGGGGGCCGTACCACGCTTCGCCGACACGCGGGTAAGGGAGGGCGCCATGACGGAGAGGTCCGGCGGATGAAACACGGTGGCGAGTTCCTCGACGGAGAGATTGAACTGCTTGGACGAGGGAGTGCGGTCGCGTGAAATATAGCGTCGATAGATGCGCCGCTGCAGGAACCGCAACCGTTCGGTCACGAAAAGAAAGTCTGCCTGCGTCTTCGATACGCCCTCAGGTCGGAACCCGTTCAGGTTGTTGTCTGAAAACTGTCTCATCGCTCCGAGAAACATGGACACGAACGTCTTCGTGAACCCCTCGCGAAGCCCGAAGTATACCATGCGCATCTTGACCCGGAACATCTGCTTGCCGAGATTGCTCTCAAGCGCCTTCAGGACATCCTTCTCGCCCGGCGAGAGTCGGAACTCGAGCGGCTGATCGTTCTTGTCCTCTTTCTTCTTCTCGAACTCCGGTGTCGACGTGAACGCCTTCAGGAGATTCCTCAATATGTCGAGGATATCGGCAAGGATACCGCCCGACTCCTTCTTCGCCTTTCCGAGAAACAGTTCGATCGTGCCTTTTCCCTTGTCCTTCCACCAGCTGTCCTTCTCCGGGGCGATGATGAACTGCAGCCACATCGTCTGTCCCGGCGGGAGTTTTCCCATGACTTCGAGCAGTGCGCCCAACGGATCGATCATCTTCCCTGTCACCTCCTCTTCGAAGGACTTGTACGTCTTGATCGGGTACAGGTCCGGCTTGTTCAGTTCGAAGTCGGATCCCCAGAGTTCGTACTTGTCGTTGGGGATCGTCGCGGGAGCGTTCTTCACGTAGTCCGGAACCTCGACGATCTCCATATCCGGATAGTGCGCGAAGAAGTTCGCCTCGACTAGGTTCCGGAATACGGCCGCTGTCCGGATATAGAGGTGCGCCGCGCCGGAATCGCTCACGATCTCGAGACTGAGCGGCGGAACGAACATCCCCTCCGCGTACACTTCGTAGGTATTGTAGTTCTTGTGGATACCGGCGAGACCCGAAAACACCGACTCCATGAGTTTGGGACTCTTCTCGACTTCGCGCGGCGGTATGAGTTCGAGGAGTATGTATTTGACGCCGGAGGCATACCGGCCCTGTACATGGTCGAGCCACACGGTCAAGAAAACCTCGTAAAGAATCGGCGTCAGCACGAGGAACCAGAACTGCCCCAGAAGGGAGAACGCGCTGCCCAAGCCGTGAAAGAGGTCGCGTAATGAGAGAAAGAAGAGATTCATGGGTGTCTTCGGAGCCGGACCGCGGCGTTGCGCGTCACCCGTTCCGTTGTGGTTCATGTTTCGGACGGAAAGCCGTCCGCAGGAAGATTCCCCCGCGGGAACCGGAAATCTACTTCACAGTATACCTGTCTTTGCCGACTTTTCCAAAAAAGGAGTTCAGGTTGATGACGATAGTGGAACGCTTCACCGTCCGGACGGAAAGTACCGCGTCGATAATCTCCTCGCGCGTCATGGGCGTGGGGTGTTTCCTGATGACGTCCTCGATAACCTCGCGGACCGTCCCCTTCTCGAATCCCCACTCGGACAAAGCATACAGACCACGTCCGACGAGGACGAATTTCTTGTCTTTGATAAGCTCGTTGTGAACGGTCTGCGGGTGCGTGGCGCGGCCGCGCTTCTGCAGTCCGGACTCGTCGATCCGCTTCGCGATCTCCTTGAAGTGCATCGGAAAGCCGTTCATCTTGAGTACGAGATACGCCTTCTCGCGCGTGCCACGCGGTGTGATCTCATTGGATTCGGCGACACCCCACCGGCCAAACGGATTCCTACGGATCTCGGACGAGACCGCAAGGTATCCGAAGAACGTCTTTCGATCGATCGACAAGCCGTTCTTCGCCTTCGCGAAAAGCGCCTCCTCGGTGAACGCGTTGTCAGAGGACCGCACCGCCTTCAGTGCGATCGCATGTACCGCGTCCCACTCGGTGAACGGGAATCCCGCGACGGCATACGCACGCACGCGGTCCTTCGTCTCGCGCTCCTCCTTCACCGACTTCACACACTCGAGAAAAAACGAAAGCGAACCGGCTTCCCGTTTGGAATCGCCAGCAAGGACAGAAAACAGTTCCGATACGGAAATGATACCGGAATGATCCCGGACCGCTTTCTCGATTATCTCGGAAAGCGCGACGAACGACGCATCGTCGCGGCGCTGTTTCACCGACGCGAACGCGCCTGCAAGAATCTGCCGCACGCGTTCGCGAGTGATTCCGTACGTCTTCCCGATTTCCTCGAGCGTCTTCGGCTTCGATCCGGAGAGTCCGAACCGCGCACGCACGATATCGTTCGTCCGGGGAAGGAATGACGCGGAAAACAGTTTCAACCCCTCATAGAACGGTCCGCCGATACCTTCATCGGCTGCCGGTTTCGTCTTATTCACTCCGATCCCGACCGTTTTCGTCTTCGCCATAGCAATTGCATTAATTCGATACCGGACGATGCCACTCCCTCTTCCGGAAAACCGGGAAAAGTCCATGGGAAAGGCATAACCGGACATCCGTTTTACAGATGAATATACTATCGCATATTATAAAACTTTGTCAAGTATTTGACCACCCGTACGATCCGGTACCGATTTTGAATGCTCCTCATGGCGTTTCTACGAATCGAATCGGCGAATCGGACAGCTTCCGAATTTCGTATTCGAGATCGGCTGAAACCTATCGCATGCCCATTTGTTCCCAAAGCATGAAAGGCGAGTACGCAAAACGTCGGAAACGGACATCTCATAGTACGATACGCATGAAAAGGAAATCGGAAACGTATTGTCCGAACGAATCATACGAATCATCAAGACTCTTGGTTCGGAAACGCGTCCGCGCATCGCATCCGGGATCCGACTCGGACTTGCGGTGTTTTTTCATTCCATTTATAATGAAGACAATATAAACAAGTAGGGGGCGTTCTGCGACCGACACGTCGGCGCGCTGGGCGAACCGAAAAAGAAATATGGACACGAGGGACCATTCCGAGGATTCGACACAATCGGCTGCCGACAGCGCCGCGAAAGTACAGGCACTGCGGGATATGATACTCAATGCCGAACGCACCATTCAGGGAGCCAAGTCGATGCTCCTGCAACTCGAAGGCAAGAAGAAAACCGGACGGCCGAGGAAGCATGATACCGAAATGAACGAGGGAACCGTCGTCCAAGGAACGTTCGACGGACAGTTCATGCAGGGTACGGACGGGAAGCAGTATCCCGTACCGGCCAATTACGCCTCGAAATCCAAGCTCGTCGAAGGCGACATGCTCAAGCTCACCATCACGCCCGACGGCTCGTTCATCTATAAGCAGGTTGGTCCCGTGGAACGCAGGCACGTGATCGGTATCGTCACTCAGGATGAGCGCGGCGGATACCTGATTGCCGCCGAAGGCCGCGCATATCGCGTGCTGTTCGCATCGGTGACCTATTTCAAGCTCGATCCAGGCGACGAAGTGGCGATTCTTCTTCCTCGCGACCTGCAGGCGACGTATGCGGCGATCGAACACGTCCTGCAGAAGGGCGCGCTCGTCGCGGAAGAAGCATTGGCGATCGCGCGGGAGACGATCACATCGGGCGAGGCCCGTATGGGTGACTGGAAAGACGGATTCAGGCCCGGTACGGTCTCCGAAATCGGGGCCATGACGCCGGAGGCGGCTCCGACCGCCGCTCCCGCAGGTGCGACCCAGCCCGGGGACGGCGGTGTCCTTGAAGAGTGGATCAAGGACATGGAAGCGCTCGAAAAGGAAATCGAGGAACAGGAGAAGGCCGCGCCGGGAGTCGCTGCCGTAAAAACGGAGTAGTCGGACCAACACACTAAATTCACGACCATGAATCAGACGATTCCATCGAGCGCGGGACCCGCGGTCAAATCGGATTATGAGGCGAGTATCGTAGCAGGGCTCCTTATCGGACTGTTCTCATTGCCGATTCTTTTTACGGCGTATCCGGAACTGTTCCCGAAGGTATGGCCGATCGCGATCATTTTTTTCCTCGTCGCCGCACCGACCGGCATATACATCGCTTCCCGCTTGACGCGATTCCTTCCCATCATCTGGCAGATCGCGAAGTTCGTGCTCGTCGGCGGCCTCAACGCCCTCATGGATATCGGTGTCCTTGCCGCGCTCCAGACATTCTTTCGGTCATCGTACGATATCGATCCGAACGCGGCGATATTGAGCATCGGCGGCATCGCGCTGGCCTATTACGCGCTCTACAAGGCGCTTTCGTTTCTTGTCGCGAACGTCAATAGTTTCTTCTGGAACAAGCTCTGGATTTTCTCCGGCAACGCAACCAAGGACGGCGCGAAGGAATTCGGGCAGTTTCTGGTCGTCAGCATCGTCGGATTCCTCCTCAACATCTTCTTCGCATCGTTCATCTTCTCGTCCGTCGCACCTTTCGGCGGCATCAATACGTCGCAGTGGGGACTCCTGTGCGCGGTGTTCGGCAGCCTCGCCGGACTGGTCTGGAACTTCCTCGGCTACAAGCTCATCGTCTTCAAGAAATAACCATCGGAAACGGTATCTCGAAACGAAACGTCCCTTCATGCCGTCGCATGGGGACGTTTTGATATGTCGGAATTATCGGTTGATCGTGACGGATAACCCCCGCGAAGGCGCACCCATCGCCGTGATACGACGGCACTGGTCGGGAGGGTTTTTGATTGGTATACTGGAATCAGAATGCACTGTCGCATCGATACATTGTTACATTGTTACATTGATACATTTTTTGCGTTCCCACATGTTGATTTGCGACTTTCGACTTGATGGTCTTTATAGACTTTTGACCCCATAAAACCTCGCGGATTCGGTCACGCGGCACGCTTTCGACTCGTCGCTCCGTTCCCGACTTTTTACTGTAGATTTGTGACTGTATAGACCTATGCCCGCCTTCTACCGCACCTACCGCCCGTCGAGTTTCGCCGAGATCGTCGGGCAGGAACATGTGGTCCGCACCCTCGAAAACGCGATCATTACGGGAAAGATCGGACATGCCTATCTGTTCACCGGACCGCGCGGCACCGGCAAGACGACATTGGCCCGACTCCTCGCCAAAGCGGCGAACTGCACGGACCGGAAAGGCGCAGAGCCCTGCGGGAAGTGTGAGAACTGCCTCCTGATGACGGAAGGCCGCTCACTCGACCTCATCGAATTCGACGCGGCGACCCATACGCAGGTAGACCGCATGCGCGAGATTCTCGAGACCGTGCCGACGCCTCCCGCATCCGGCCGCCACAAGATCTACATCATCGACGAGGCGCACATGCTCACGACCGGTGCCTGGAACGCGTTCCTGAAGACACTGGAAGAGCCGCCGGCGCACGTCATCTTCATCCTCGCGACCACCGCGCTGCACAAGGTTCCCGAGACGATCGTCTCGCGCTGCCAGCGGTTCGATCTCACGCGGTTCCCGGTCAAGGACATCGTCACGAAACTCTCCCGAATCGCGAAAAAAGAGAAATTGAACATCGACGATGAAGCACTCCGCTTGATCGCGCTCTCGGCCGAAGGCGGCATGCGCGACGCCGAATCGCTCCTCTCGCAGGTCGCATCGCTCCAGGAAAACCCGATCACCGAGGAAGACGCCGCGCTCATCCTCGGCATGACCAGTCAGACGAAGCTAGCCTCGCTCGCGCGGTTCATATCCGAAGGCGACCTTACCGCCGCGCTCGCGTACGTCCGCGAACTCTCCGACAAGGGCGAGAACTTCTCCGCGTTCGTACCGTCCTTCCTGCGGCTTCTCCGCGTTCTCCTGCTCATATCGATCGACCCAAAAACCGCGGAAGCCGACCTCGAGCGGCTCACCGATGAACGCCGGACGGAACTCCTTTCGATCGCGTCGTCCCTCCCGACCGCGCGGCTCATCGAGATCATCGGCTTCTTCCGTACCGCGGAAACCGAGATGCGAAATTCGTCCATTCCCGAACTGCCGATCGAAATCGCGGTCGTGAAATCGCTCGCGCGATCGACCGGTCAGGTCCGTGAACTCCGCAGCGAGGAAGAGGAGGAAGAGGAAATCCTCCCTGAACCCGAAAAAATCACAGAGGAGGACGACACTCCGGAAGAATCCGAAACGAGCCCCTCGACGCCGGAATCGGAAGACGGGGAAGCTGAGGCGTCATCAGAAAACGAACCCGCTCAGCCCGCATCGTTCTCGTTCGTCGATGTACAGGACCGTTGGCGCGAGATACTCCGGGAGGCGACCCGCATCAACGCATCCCTCACGCTCGCCCTCTCGAACGCACGCCCCCTCTCGGTTTCGGGTAATCTGGTCACCATCGCGGTCCGATTCCCCTTCCACAAGGACCGACTCGCCGATCCCGCGAACGCATTGACCCTCGCCCAGGCCTTTGATACCATATTTTCGACCAGGGTGAAGATCGCGGTCACGGTCGAGACGAAGAAAGATGCCGCCGAGAATCCGCTGGTTTCCCAGGCGCTCTCGATGATGGGCGGGGAAGTGGTGTAGGAGGAATTGAGAATGATGAATAATGAATAAGGCAAAACAAGAATCGAACTGAGTTCGGAAGTTCATTCGTTATTCATAATTCTTGATTCTATATTCTAGAAACAATTGGGGAGTAGCCAAGCGGTAAGGCAACGGGTTTTGGTCCCGTCATGCGTAGGTTCGATCCCTACCTCCCCAGCAGATAACAGCATGAAAATCTTTTCTCGGATCATCCAGGAGGCAAGAAACGTCGCCTACGCGCTTTGCGCCCGTTTTCATTCTGCCAAATCCTCCGTCCAAAACGATGTCCCCTATGTCTGCCAGTTCGCGACCCCGAAGAGCCCGGAACTGAGCCTGACGAACGAGCTGAAAGCCATCGACGATCCGCACTGGGAAAACACCGGGGCTTCTTCGCCAGAACGCTATGCCGAATGGGCATATACCATGTGCGGCATGTCTTCAACATTGATGGCACTGAAATTTTTTCGCAAGGACCCCGGCCTGAAAGTCGCGCAACTCGCAGAGGATGCGCTGGCTCATGGAGTCTACGCACGAGACCGAACCGGATTGTCCGACATGAAATACCGGCCGTATTCCGCCTGGGTAAGGAAATACGGGATTACGGCGAAGATCTATACGCGCCTGAACCTACAAGGCATACGATACGCCCTTTCCCGCGGAAGATTGGCAATCGTATCGGTCAACCCGAATATCAGAGGATACGCTACCGCATCCGCAAACCAGAAAGGAGGCCATCTCGTGCTCGTAACCGGATATGACCTCTCTCGGGAAACGATCTCTATCAACAACCCTTCTGGCTTCGAAAGTTCGAAAACCCAAAAAGACCACTCCGTCACGATACGGGACTTCCTCGACCACTACGCAGGCAGAGGAATCGTGCTTTCCCCGAATCATCAAGAATCCGCCTCATAATCGCGACTCCTATGGAAGATCACGAACCCGACATTCGGCAGGTATATACGCGATTTTGCGTACCGCCGAACTTGGCGGAGCATATGGAGACGGTGGCGGCCGTCGTCCGTGTCATCCGTGACCACTGGGTCGGTGAGCCGATTGACTGGGATTTCATCGTCCGCGCGGCACTCCTTCACGATATCGGGAATATCGTGAAATTCGATTTCGATGCCCATCCGGAATTCCTGGGAGAAGAGGAAGCGAACGTCGAGTACTGGAAGGCCGTTCAAAAAGATATCATCGACCGATACGGCAAAGACGATCACCTCGCGAGCGGCAACATGCTCAGAGAACTCGGGGTCTCCCACGAACTGCTCTCGACCATCCAGGATAAGTCCTTTTCGAATGCGATCGAGGTGGCTGCCGGAAACGATTGGAGCGCAAAAATCCTCCTGTACGCGGATATGCGGGTCATGCCGTTCGGCGTCGCTTCCCTTGAAGAGCGGCTCGCGGACGTCCGCAACCGTATGCCGCAATACTACCGGAGACCCGACTTTGAGGATCTCCTGAATGCCGCCCGCGACATAGAGACCCAGATTTCGGAACATCTCGACAGCGCCGTATCCGATATATGATGGAAATGAATACCTCGTTTCCGAAGGCTCAACCTTCGGAAACGATATAGCATTCTCTTGAGTCTTTTATCATACCCTCATGCTCCCCTCCTGGACCCTTCTCGCGTTTCTCGCCCCGATCCTGTGGTCGCTTGTCGGCTTCTTGGACAAGTTCGTCATATCGAAATACGTTCGGGACGATCAGGGCGCCGAGTCACTCGTCATCTTCACCGGACTCACCGGGTTCGTCATGGCGACGGGAATTTTCCTCTTCGGCCATCCGGTGACCGGTATCCCCGTCCGCGACGTCGCGTGTATCATGATCGCGGGAATCATCTACGTCGCGGCGTTCATTCCGTACCTGACGGCGATGAAGGAAGCCGACGCAAGCATCGTCGTCTCGCTGTACCAGCTTACGCCCATCTTCAGCTATGTTCTCGGCCTCGTGTTCCTCGGCGAACACCTTTCCGCCCTGCAGATGCTCGCGGGGGTCCTTGTCATAGCCGGCGCCGTCTCACTTTCGTCCGATCCGAAAAAACCGTTCCGACCGGACCGCAAGACGTTCGGTTTGATGGCTCTCTCATCGTTCGGACTGGCGACCAGCGCGCTCCTCTTCAAATATTTCGCGCTCGACTCGCTCGACCCGTCGGCGGCGGAATAGGTTCGCTTTTCCTGTTCGCCTTCATCGGATCATATCGGAAGCCGTTCATCACATTGCTTGAAACCGGCGGCGCGCGCATCGCCGCCCTCAACCTGTCCCCGGCGAAATCCTCACCGTTTTCGGAACGCTCGCGATGTCGTTCGCCTCGCTTTCCGCACCGCTCGCGGTCGTATCGATCATCAATGGGACCCAGCCGTTCATCATGCTGCTCATCGGAGGAATGTTCACCCTGTTCCTGCCCCATATCATTTCGGAACAGAACGGACGCGCCAGCCTTGTCCGTCGCATCGTTTCGAGTGCCGTCATTTTCGCGGGTGTCGTCTTTCTTTTTATCTGACGACCGCCGCTTGGAACGGAACGGGAAATGCTGTATAATGGCTTCCTAAGGCCATTCGAACGATTTCATGCACGATATTCTGACATTCATTTTCGAAGACACGAACGGCGGCGGATCGTTCAGCCGATCGGCGGTGTGGACGTTCGTCCTCGTGATCGTCGCGTACCTGCAGTTTCGGAAAGCCAACCACATATCGAGCGCCGATTTCATCCATCGTCTCAAGAACGATTTCTTCGGAAAGGAGACCCGGGAGCTTTTCTTTCTTTTCGAGAAGGACTATCTCCGATATGACGAGGAAAACGAGGTCTTCGAGGTCGTAAAGATCGATGAGAAAACGAAATCCGAACTCGGCATAACGAGAAAATTCTTCACGATCTACGAAGTCGACGACTTCATTCTTGGAGACGTGTATGATCTCGGGCTGTTCGAACAGAAACGAATCGTCGATATCGACATGGTCTATGAGGAATTCGGGTACTATATCGCCACCGTCTGGGAGAACAAGGCCATCCGGTACTACATAGAGAACCAGCGCAAGGACCCGCGGCACCGCGACGTCTACAACAAGTTCGATTACATCGGCCTCAAATGCGAACAGTACGGTGCGGCGAAAATCGAGAGAAATACGCTCCGGGTCTGGATGATACGGCTGTGCTTCAGTAAGGCACTCCTCCGCCAGCTTCACCGAACCCCTCGATCCGAGCAGGGCATCCGGTAAGATCAGGAGAACGCGGAGCGGTCACGGCGATCATTGGAGAAAAGATGGACAATCTGGCATACTGTCCATGACAATCATAAACAGCTCTGTCACAATCGTATGGAAGAAGATCTGAAAACCCGCCTTGAGGCGCTGGAGAAGAGGACCGAGGCAATTTATGTTTCCGTCGAGAAGACGCGGAAGTACTTCCTCTGGACGCTCATCGCGACCGTCGTCGCGTTCGTCCTCCCGCTCATCGGCATCGCCATCATCCTCCCGATGATGGTCGGACCGATTCTGTCCGGATACGGCATCTGACACTTCCGACCGAAAAGCCGGCCCTATGGCCGGCTTATCTTCGTATACTACACATCCGGTGAATCCTATTCCGCCTCGTTCCCGGCGGAATTCACCATCCCGTCAAGATCGCCGAGTGCCTTGTCCGCCTCGGCCTTGCTCGTGACCGGCACCAAAGCGGCGGCATCCAATACGTCGGCATTATCCGAATCAACGGTTTCCTTCGTCGGAGCCGAAGAAACATCCGATGAAGCCGTCTGCTGCGCGGCGGCCGGTGTCGGCTTCGACGTGGTAACCGGCGATACCGACCGTTTGCCGGAAGATACCATCAGCCACGACCCGAAAGTCAACGCCAGAACGACCACCCCACCGACCGCGACCATGACGACCTGATTCCGCTCCAGTTTCATAGTGAACATTCATGAATGATCGACCCCGACGTGATCGGCACGCCAGTCTAAATCAGACCTTGATCGTATCGATTGCGGCCTTTATCGCCACACGGAGCGTTCCCTGGAAATAGGTCCGCATGTCCTGCCCGGCCGTCCGGATAGCGTCACGCGCCGTCGTAATGTCCGTCTGACTGCTTCCGCTCGCCTTCAACACGATGATGTAGGCATCTATCTTGTCGAGCACGGTCTGTGCCTTGGTCTTGAACGTCGCGAAATCGTCCGAGATGGCGGTCGTGTCTACTTCCTTGGATTTGAGGAACGTTATGATTTTTTCCACACGGGTCTCGATCCGCGCAATCTCTTTTTCTCGCCACGTCTTCATGGCCTGTGCCCGTTCGAGAGCGGTCTTTCCTGACTCATTCTTCATCTCATTACCGCGAAGGGCGCCTCCCTGCCCGTTCTTCGGACTCGGCATGCACGCAAGCACGGTCGTCGTCGAGGATTCGGAAGTCACCTTCGGAAGATTCCTGCAGGTTCCGTCGAAAGTCGTCGAATCGGTGCTCCCGGGCTTCGTTCCGGTAAATGCGCACGGATCACCGGTACTCTTTCCACTACACGCGGTTTTCGCCGCATCCGAAACCTCGAATTTTCTTCCCATCTGCCGATTATCGCCCCGACCCCGTTCGTCGGACCGATTCTCGCGCCCAAACCAACCGTGGTCGCCGGTATTTCCGTCCTGAGCGAGCGCCTGCCCGGCCATGAGGCCGAGAGACGCCAGAAACAACACCGATATCGTCCCGATTGCCGCCTTTCGCCTATTCATACATTTGACTTTTTACGGCTTATTCGAGCCTTTGGAAGAGATCCAGGCCCGGAACGAACCCCGAAGGTCCGCCATCACTTCATAACACGAATTTCGAGTATGTTTTCTTTCACACTCCCTTGCCGTCAAAATTCACCCCTTCAGGAACGCGTAGAACAGGACCAGCGCCGCGAGCGTCATGATCACGAACGCCAGTCGGACGAAGAGGTTCGATATCCGACCGTTCTTGTATTCACCCATGATATTCGCATCGTTGCCGACCTTGGCGATCATGAAGAGGAGCGGCACCGCGGCGATGCCGTTGAACACGGCGGTGAAGATGAGCGCCTTGATCGGATCGAGTCCGATGAAATTCAAACCCAGTCCGACGATCGTCGCGACGATGATGATCAGATAGAAACCCTTCGCCTTCCTGAATTTCCGATATAGGCCTTCCTTCAATCCGAATGCCTCGCTCAGCGCGTACGAAGACGAACCGGCGAGCACCGGCACGGCCAGCAGTCCGAGCCCGATGATGCCGACCGAGAAGATAAGCTTCGCCACGAAACCGGAATTGGGGAAATTCCGGACCAGGGGCTCGAGCGCCTGTGCGGCATCCGCCGCCGTATCGATCTCCGTGATGCCGGCGGAATACAGGGTGGACGCGCAGGCGATCACGATGAACCACGCGGTCACGCTTGCGAGCGTCATACCGACGAAGTTGTCGATACGGAGGTTGTGCAGGAACCGCTTGGTGCGCTTCGGGTCCTCGCCGATCTTGGAACGGTTGTGATTCGCGATTTCCTCTTCAACCACTTCCGACGTGTCCCAAAAGAAGAGATAGGGCGAGATGGTCGTCCCAAGCATGCCGACGAAGATATACATCGTTTCGAAATCGATCTTCGGCGTCAGAGTGAATGTGTTGTTGAACACTTCCATCCAGTCCTGCCCGACCATGAAGGCCGCGACGGGATAGGAAAACAGCGCCAGAGCGAGCCACTTCAACAGTTTCGCGTATTGTCTGTAACTGACGAACACGACCAACAGGATGATGATGACGGCGTACAGGATCGCCAGGAGCGCGAACGGAGCGTTCACGAAGAGCTGCGTCGTCGCGGCCATCGCGCCGAGATCCGCACCGATATTGACCGTGTTCGCGACGACCACCAATCCGACCGACATGACCAGGAGCGGCCGTCCGTAATGCTCCTTGATGACCGCCGCAAGTCCCTTGCCGGTGATGGCCCCGATACGGGAGCAGCTTTCCTGCACTGCCAGGAGGAACGGGTACATCAGCGGGAACGCCCACAGGAGCCCGAGTCCGTTCCCGGCACCCGCCTGCGAATAGGTCGCAATTCCGGATGGGTCGTCGTCGGCGGCACCGGTCACCAGTCCGGGTCCCAGGATATGCAGAAACCGGTTGAACCGCTTCCGGCTCAGCATGGTTTTGAAGATATTGTGCGCGATGTGCTCGGTCTTGCTCAACCCCCGGAGGATGCCGTTCCCTTTCTTTTCGGGATGATTTATCGACTTGTCGGTCATAAGCGGAAGGGTTCGTTCACTGCGTCAAGCTTACTATAAAGCCACCGTTTACGGAAGCGGAGAAAAACATGGGATACATTCCGACTCACGCACGGTCCCCTCCCCATGGATACGGATCATATCATCGAGCCACGATCCATGGATCTTCGTCCGCTCCGGGAACTTCCAAGGCGTCGATGGTCATGTCTAGAAGCTCTTCGCTTAAAACGAATCGTTTCCTGCTGGTCTTGTTTTCCTCCCAGCGTCGCCTCACGACGACGGCCGGCTCATCGACAAACACCACCCGAGAACCGGCACCCGCATCGTCCGCAACCTTCCGCAGCTTGTCACGACTGATTTTCGTGTGATTCGTCGAATCGTACAGCACGTTCTTGGAATCCCAGAGGGCTTCACGGGTCCGTCGATACGAGATATCCATGACCGATTCCCATCCCTTTTCGTCGGGCAGTTTTCCCGCGTTCCAGTCATACCCGAGCGCTTCCAGGATATCGTCCACGCTCACGTACACGCACGGGACGGTATCGAGGATCTTCCGAGCCGCATACGTCTTTCCGGAATACGGAAGACCGCACAGGATATAGAGAATGCCGTGTGAGGACCGCATGCGTCGTATGATGTCATCGAGCTCCATATCGATCTGTCCGAATAATAACGACTGGCGATCCGATAACTCAAAGCCGCTTCTTCCGACATTCCGACTCTCGAATCCGATCCGGTTTTTTGTTATTCCCGTGGAAACGGAAAAATCACGATTCATCAGCCACCGATCCTTCGTCCTCCCCGAGCAGTTCACGCACGAGCGCGACCACGTCCTCGATCTTTCCCTTCATCCCCCGTTCCCCGCCGATCACTTTCCGGCGCGGATGGTTCCCCCAGGCCTCCCGCGTCGCGTGCTCGAGCGCCTGCGCCTGTTCGAGCGACTCGTAGCGCGACGCGTTCCCCTGGGTCCCGTAGCGTTCGGGATGGCTCGTCGCAAGCGATTCCAAATGGATCACCAGGTCGTACCGACCATGTGTTTCGGCCTCGTCGAGCCCGTGGATCCGGCAGAACGTCCCGACGCCGCCCTCGGTATACGCCGCCCCGTCGAGCCGACCCCGGTCGCACACGAGCACCACGTCCCGGTCCGTTGCCAAGAGCGCGTGACTCCGCTCCAGCGCGGCCTGCAACGCCAGCACGGCCGGTTGGAACGCCTCCTGCCATTCCTCGCTCCACTCGATATCGAGGCCGGGAACCGGAAACCCGCCCTCGAAGAGGACGGTCGCCGCCTCCGGCACCGGCACCAGCCGGTCGCCGAATTCCTCGCGCAAGGCCCGCAGGACCGTGCTCTTGCCGCCGCACGGCCCGCCGGTGAGGACGATGGTCCGGATCCGCTTCATCACTGTTTTCCGCTACGTATTTTCACCACTCTACCAGGAAACACGCTCCGGGTCACGAGTACTCCCCTTTTGGACCCTCAAATATAACTCGTTCAACGAAAGAATGGTCTTGCTA
>DATMYW010000053.1:0-17435 GCA_035560715.1 Candidatus Fimivivens sp.
TAATTGTCATTGTGCGCGGCGAGGGAATGTAGTTCGAGCTATTTCTAAAATACACCGTAACGAAAAACGAAAGGGTCCCTGATGGGGCTCTTTCGTTTTTCGGTAATGGCCACCAGGATGGGATTCGAAAGCCGGACCTGCTCAAGGGGCGGGGAGGCGGGGTCGCGACCCCGCGCGAGACATTCTGATGCCTTTCGCGCGGGAGTTGTGACCGAATCCTGTCCTCTCCGAAAATTTTCGAAAAGGGCCCCATCTCAGGGACCTTTTTGATTTTCGGTCGTGGCCGCGGGGACAGGATCTGATTCCTGCTCATCCACTTCGTCTCATGAATACGATGAGGTACATCGTTGACAGGGTGTGAAATGACGAGTACAATGTCCTGACGATAAATATCAGGAAAACCAAATACAAGGGAGGTAACGGTGAAGTACATTGAAAAAACGCGCTTCGTTAAGGAGGGACTGTTACGAAGCTCGGTTCTTATGGATACAATGCGGCTCATTTTTGAGAGCCATGTGGCCCGTGATGGCGCTATCGATCCAATAGGAACCGGAGATTTGAGAGTCGCCTATGCTGTCGGTTTCTGTAAGAGTCCAGAAGGCGGCGAAATTTCGTTGATTTTGAAACTTATGCGCGAGCTGAACTGGATATCGTATTCTCGTGCCTCTAAGGAGTCCGCAATTGGCGATCTGAGCGAATTCGGCGCGTTCGAGGTCTACCACGATTTTGTCACCGGAACTTTGCCTCAAGTTGAATTTCGTTCCAGGGAGGCATACGAGCGGTATTGTGCCGGAAGGACGATACTTGCTGGAAGCGCTGAGTTTTCGTTCTCCCTTGCCGATGATTGGGGCGGCTTAATGGTAGAGCGCGATGATATCGGTGCCGTACCGTATTTTCAGCTGGTAGTCCGTTATGGCGATTTCTATGGTTGCCTCACGGAAGGGGAACCCCCTCTTATCAGACCGAAGTTCACGGCGACCGACGAGGGAACATATGATCAGCACTCGGTTGAAAACGGAAGGATAGTCGACCTCGGGATTCCGCACTGCTTGCTTATCGAGATGGATCGTGGTGGATCGATCGCCGTCGGGAGGAAATATGAGGATAACCTCGGTCTTCTGACAAGGGGGAAAGAATACTTTTTATCCGAAAACAGGATCGATATCTGAACGGAATTTTTTTGTGGCCAGCACTCATGTTTGCTGGCCATTTTTTTGTGCGGAAGCGTTTCTTAAGGGATACTATATTCTAGTAGGCCCTTTAGGGAGTATGTTTCGTTGTATGAAAAGCGTTTTGAAACCCGACGACCTGACAGAAATTCCAGGTGTGGGGAAGTCCATCGCGGATAACCTTCGGAAGATCGGCATCCGACATGTTGCCGACCTGCGGGGACGGTATCCCGAGCGGCTTTATGAGCGGTCGAACCGCCGGGTGGGCGCGGTCCAGGACCGCTGCCTCCTGTATGTCTTCCGCTTGGCGGTATATTATGCGGATACGAAGCCCGAGGACCGCGATCCGGAAAAGCTTAGGTGGTGGAGCTGGAAGGATTGATCGGATGCGTATCGTTCGTAAATTTTTTCGAGGTGAAGGCGAATATGCAAGACTGGTTGTATAATTATTCGTAAACGGAAATATTATGGAAAACCGTGACATGAATACGTTTCTCAATACGATATTCTGGGGATTTGTGCTTTGGCTTTTTGGCTACGTGCTCGGGATAGTGCTTTTCGCAGTCGTTCCGCGTGAAATGATTGGATATTTTATTGCTCCGCTCGGCGTTGTATTTACGCTCTGGGTGCTGTGGAAGAAGATAGAGCGGGAGGAACTCATGTGTTACTTCGGGCTTGGCATCATCTGGACGATCATGGCGATCATTTTGGACTATATTTTCAATGTGAAATTGTTTCACCTGACCGATTACTACAAGCCGGATGTGTATCTGTACTACGTCCTAACCTTTGTCTTGCCAGTTGCCTTCGGGTGGTATAGGTTCAAGGTGAATAAAGGGCAGTAGGGGAGATTATTTGGTACTCGTCATTGGTCATCCCGGGCTAGACCCGGGATCCAGAGCATAGATTCCGGCTCAAAGTCCGGAATGACAGGAAAAAAGAATTTCAACAGGTTTAAACCATTCATTTGTACGAATATGTCCAAGATTTGCAACGCGTGCGGGATGCCACTTGAGAAAAAAGAAGATTTCGCGGGAGGGAACGAGGAGATGGATTATTGTCTTCATTGCGCGGATGAGAGCGGAAGCGTGCATTCGTGCGAGGAAATCTTTGAGGGAGGCGTTCAGTTTTTCATGGGGGCGACGGGTGCGGACCGCGCACTCGCGGAGCGCGTGACACGCAAGAATATGAAGGGGCTGCCATATTGGCAGGGGAAGACCTGCACCATACTCGAAGGGGAGGAAGCGACCGACGCCGAGTTCGCTGAGGCGCTCGCAAAGCTGTGAGAGAGGATATGACTACCAAATCGTACAAACTCGTCGTGTTCGTGCCGATCACGTATGCGGACGCGGTGCGGGAAGCGATGGGAAAGGTCGGGGCTGGGAAGATCGGAAACTATACGCACTGCTCGTTCAGTTCGCGTGGGACGGGGCGGTTCCTGCCCGGGGAAGGCGCGCATCCGTCGATCGGTGAAGTCGGAAAACCTGAGGAGGTCGAGGAGGAGCGGATCGAAGTCTTATGTACCGAGGAATCGATCGATGCGGTCATCGCCGTGATGAAATCAGCCCATCCGTACGAGGAAGTCGCGTACGATGTGTATCCGCTGGAGCAGCGGTAGAGTAGGGTGAGGCGGGGAAGGGGAAAACGGTCTTCGGACCGTTTTTCTTTGTCCGGAACCGTGATAGACTGTCGCGGTACCCGTCGTCCGATGATGCCAGCCGAATCCTATGAAAAAGATGTCGCCGAAATCACTCATCCTCTTTACCGTCTTTGTCGACGTGCTCGGCATCGGGGTGGTCATCCCGGTATTGCCGTTCTACATCGGCACGTTCAATTCGTCCCCGCAGGTCGTGACGTGGCTTATCGTCGCGTTTTCCTTCTTTTCGTTCCTTTCGGCGCCGCTGCTCGGGACCCTGTCCGACCGATTCGGACGGCGACCCGTTTTTCTTGTCAGCATCTTCAGTACGTTCCTCGGGTGGCTCGTCTTCGCGATGGGACAGAGTCTCTGGGTCCTGTTTCTCGGACGCATTATCGACGGACTCGCGGCAGGAAATATCTCGACGGCACAGAGCGCGCTTTCCGATATCGCCAAAGACCGCAATGAGCGGATGCACAACCTCGGTTCTATCGGTGCGATATTCGGCATCGGGTTCATCATCGGTCCGTTGGTGGGAGGATTTCTCGGGAGCATCGACCATCGGCTGCCGTTCCAGTTCGTCGCGGGGCTCGCGTTCGTCAACTTCGTTCTTGCGGTATTTCGTCTTCCCGAAACCAGGAAGGGCGATTTTTCCGGACAATTCGATATTTCGCTCGCGGATCCGACACTTCCGATCCGGAGCGCCTTCCGCGACCGTGCACTTCGACCGACGTTCCTCGCCTGGTTCCTGTTTGGAACGGCATTCGCCGCGCAGCAGTCCGTCTTCGCACTCTATATGGGGAGGCTGTTCGGATCCGGCGAGGTGGTCGTGGGACTTTTTATGACCGGCGTCGGGGTCATGATCGCGCTCAATCAGGGATTTCTGCTGAAAAAATTCTGGCTGAAGCGGTTCACGGAACATGCGCTCGAGCCCGTGCTGCTCGCGCTGCTTTCCATCGCGTTCCTGGTCATGGGACTTCCGTGGTTCTGGGCCTTTACGGCAGGAATCGTCCTTTTGTCCGCCGTCCAGCCGGTTATCCGTGTCATCATGAACGGCCGTTTCGCACACGAGGAATCACGAAGAGGTGAGCTTCTCGGCATGTCCGCGTCCGTCATGTCGCTTTCGATGATCGTAGGACCTATCGTGGCCGGGTGGCTGTTCGATATCAGGCCGTTCCTCCCGTTCGTGTTCGCGGCCGCGGTCGTCGCGTTTACGCTCGCCTTGCTTCGGCGGAATCGTGGCGCTCTCGCACGATCGGGAGTACAGTAGTGGCATGGATGCTCTCCGCCTTGAAGCGTCGGAAGGCGGGAGCGTGTGGACTCATGGTATACCTCTATGAACCGCGAACTGACCCCCGAAGAAGAGCGCGTGATCGTCGGCAAGGGGACGGAGCCTCCGTTCTTAGGGAAGTATGACGATTTCTTCGAATCGGGGACGTATCGTTGCCGGCGGTGCGGTGTCGCGCTCTATCGTTCCCGTGACAAGTTCCCTTCCGGTTGCGGCTGGCCGAGCTTCGACGACGAGATTGCCGGTGCGGTCACGCGTGTTCCCGATGCGGACGGGCGAAGGACCGAGATCACCTGCTCGTCCTGCGGGGCGCATCTCGGACACGTGTTTGAAGGCGAGGGGATGACATCGAAGAATGTGCGACACTGCGTCAATTCGATCTCGCTTGAGTTCGAGAAAGAGAAGGTATAGTCTCTTGTCATCCCGGACCTGTCACAGTCGTTCTCGAACGACGTGACTCGATCCATGATGTGAGAGTGGGGAAGATGTGGATTCCGGGTCAACCCGCATACGCCGGTCGGAAGCCCGGAATGACATGTGGGAGCATCTTGATATCGACATACTGCGTTATTCAGAGTCAGGATGCCGATATTCTGATGATAAGTCGGAATAATCCGTAACTGAAAATCCTATGAATACGCGACAGACCGAAACAGCCTATTTCGCGGGAGGGTGCTTTTGGGGTGTCGAGTACTGGATGAAGAAGCTGGACGGTGTATGGTCAGCCTGCTCGGGGTATATGGGCGGTTCTCTTCCGGATCCGACCTATGAGGCAGTATCTTCGGAGAGGACGGGACACGCCGAGACGGTCGAAGTCATCTTCGATCCGGCGATGATCTCTTATCGTGAGGTCGCGAAGCGGTTCTTCGAAATCCACGATCCGACCGAACTCAACCGACAGGGACCGGATATAGGCCCGCAGTACCGCTCGGCAGTCTTTTATGCGGACGAGAACCAGAAGCGGGTCGCCGGGGAACTGATCGACATTCTTCGCGACCGGGGGTACGACGTGCGGACGGAAGTCGTCCCGGCCAAGATCTTTTATAAGGCCGAGCACTATCATCAGAATTACTATGACAGGTCCGGAGGTGCGCCGTACTGTCATACGCCGGTCAATCGGTTCGGGAAATCGGCAGTGAAACGTTGACAAAACATCCGGGATAGGCAAGAATCACCAGTTGTCGTTTTCCAATAACAAAGAAGATAAGAAAAGAGGAGGTGCCGGTATGTCGAAGTCAATCGAGACGACCATACTCTGGACGGGAGGAAAAGATAAGGCTTTTTCCGGACAGAAAAACGAATTCATCGCCTTTTTTGGCGGAGTCTTCCGAGATCTGTTCGGAGTTCTTCCCGGTTTCCGTGTACCGAAACGGGAAAAAGGGTGTCCGTTCGGGTATGTCGCAATTTTCGGAGAAAAAGAAGTCCTTCGTCTGGCACATTCCGATCCGAACCGACCGTTTTCCCGTCGTTCGGATAAATCGCTCGTAGGCGAATTTCTACTCTCGGTCGACCTATCGGACATGGCGGAAGAGGTACGTGATACGTTCCTGTCCATCCTCTTCCGGTTTCTGACATACGGAAGAGGGATTATAGGGAGAACGCCGAAAATGCTCCAGGAGCGGTTGTGCGTGAACGGTACTTTCATACGTCTGCCGGACGTGGTGCCGGAGTCGGTCGCGGCACAGCATGCGGAGTTTATGAGAGCCATCCTGAAGGAATAAGGGTGGCTTTTATTATTGGATGGTAATACGTTTTCGTGTGCTATGATGCCTGCATGGATATGTCATATCTATGGGTAAGGCTCCGAAATCATTCCTTTTCTTTCTCGCGATCGTGCTTTCGATTGTCGCGGCGCTCCTTCTTCTGTTCGGAAATCCGTTCGAACTTATGATGCCGAGTCCATTTTCCGTTGTTCCTGATGTGATTAAGGAAAAGCCCGCGAATGAGGAGGCATCGAAGCCGGACTCCGTAACGTCGGCGATGCCTGGATTCGTGAATGGAGCCGGGTTCATGGCGCCCCTTTCGCGTGCAGCCGAGCGGGTGACAAAAAAACCGTTCGGTGTGCATATCACGAAAGCCGCGTCGCCGGTTCGACCGGAACGGTTTTCGGGGTATCATACGGGAACGGATTTCGAGGTCTTTCCGGATGAGACGGATACGGACGTGGGCGTATCGGCAATCTGCGACGGTGCGCTGCTTATGAAACGCTCCGTAAGCGGATACGGTGGCGTCGCGGTCCAATCGTGCGCATACGATGGGCAGCCGATAACGGTCGTATACGGTCATCTACGACTTTCAAGTATCCGGGTAAAGGTTGGGGAGCCGATCATCGCAGGTGATTTCCTAGGAAATCTTGGAGCGGGATACTCTTCGGAAACGGATGGGGAGCGGAAGCACCTCCATCTCGGAATACACAGGGGAGACGTCGTCGATATACGCGGGTACGTGGCGATCGCTCGGCAGCTATCAGACTGGATAGATCCGTATGTACTGATACGCTCTCAGCAATAATAATGGCTTATGGACAAGAAAGTGATCATATTCGATTTCGACGGGACGATAGCGGACACGTTTCCGGTTTTTGTCGAATTCGCCCGCAGTGAGAGCTTCGATTTCAGTCCGGAGGAAACCGAGGAGCTTCGGAATTTGTCCATGCGGGACGTAATCGCGAAACTGAAACTGCCCGCATGGAAAGTCCCGTTCCTCGCGAGCAAGTTTCACGGATATTTCCAAAAAGCGTCGCCAAAGGTCCAATTGTTCGGAGGGATAGCGGACGTGATACGGGAGCTTCGAGAAAGCGGATACGTTATGGCGATAGTGACATCGAACAGTCGTTCAAATGTGGAGCATCTCCTGAATCGGGACGGAATCCGTGACTGTTTCGATATCATCCATTCGGAACGGAGTCTGTTCGGAAAGGCGAAACCGCTGGGAAAAATCATGCGGCGGCTGCAGGTCGAACCGAAGACGGTATGGTACGTTGGCGACGAGGTTCGCGATGTGGAAGCCGCGCGCGGAGCCGGAATGAGATCGTTGGCCGTTATGTGGGGATTCAATTCCAAGGAGGCGTTGCGGAGCGCGAATCCGGATCGTATCGCTGCGAGCCCAAACGAATTGCCGGACCTGCTGCTCCGATAACATGTAAAAAAAGACCCGCCGAAGCGGGTCTTTTTTCTCGGCTACGATTAGTAGCGCGGGCGGTCATCGCGGCGCGGGCGATCCTCGAGCGGGCGGGCCTCGTTGACTACGAGTTCGCGTCCGTCAAGTTCCTTCCCGTTCCACATGTCGATGGCCTTGTCGGAATCGGCGTCCGCCATCTCGACAAAACCGAAACCGCGCGAGCGGCCGGTCATCTTGTCCATGATGACAGCGGTAGACACCACCTCGCCCGCCTGTGAGAAAGCGGAGCGGAGGCTTTCCTCGGTCGTGCCGTAGGAAAGGTTACCGACGTAGAGCTTCTTTGCCATAGTTGCAGAAGAATCCTGATTAACACGTAAGACGACCTTCTTCTGGCGCGCCTAAGGCGATATGCCCTCTCGCGCCCCTCTTCCGGATAACCGAAAGCGGGAAAACCAAAAAGAAAACTTACTGATGGTATTGTAGCGCAAAGACGGGAAAAAAGCAAGGGCCAATGCTCTTTTTGGCCTTGTATGGCCGAAAATGAGAGGGAATGAACGTAGCGGTGCATAGGTATAAAAAAGGGCCTCCGTTGCACGGGGTGCCGGAGGCCGATTTGGATAGGGTGTCGTTTAGCCTTAGGTGTAGAACCGAAGTTCGTCACCTCGAGTGATCCGTTGTTGCGGATCCAGGAGTCGTCTCAGTCCGTTTCCTTTCGGAATATCGGTCCCTTAGATATACGCACTTCTCATGACGATCCTCCGACCCGGTCAGAGAGACTGCTTTCGCGTGCCGTGCGTGGCTTCGTCCCTCTTCACGTTTAGGCTTCTCGCCGGTGCTGTCTGTCTTTCGCACCGATCAGAATCGCAGTTTGCTTTCTTCGACACCCTCCGAGCTGATTCTATTGTCGAGGGAGTGATCTGTCAAGATTCTTCCGAGAGAATTTTATGGTACAATGGCCACCGAACCATATATGACGCAATTATGACAAATGCCTTTCTCGGGAATATCGAACGGAGAACACGCGAGAACGTGAATTATCGCGAGGTGCTGTTTACGGGCCCGAAATTGCAGCTCGTTGTCATGTCGCTCGAGCCCGGCGATGAGATCGGCGAGGAAATTCATGCCGATCATGATCAGTTTTTGCGTTTCGAGTCCGGGGAAGGGAAAGCGATTCTCAACGGAGTGCCGCACGACATGAAAGACGGCGACGCGGTCATCGTGCCGGCCGGCATGAAACACAATATCGTCAACACATCATCGGACGTCCCGCTCAAACTGTATACGATCTACGCGCCGCCGGAGCATAAACCGGGAACCATTCATCCGCGCAGGCGCGATGCGGACGCATAGTGTCAACGGAATCAATCGGGTAGCGGGATATCCCGATACCCGTTTTTTTGTGCGGATGATTGTGCTATACTGAACGAACAGTATCCGTTCAACTATGGAAAATGACAAGCTGTCGGTCGGGACCGGTGAGGAATCCGTGAAGCGGTCGAACGCACTCGTTCGTGCGGCGGTGTTGGTCGGTGTCGCGATTCTTCTCAATGTGTTTCTCGCGTACCTCGTACGGGTGTTCTATCTTGAGCCGATTTTCACGGATTTTTGTCCGGAAAGGCAGGTCGTGGAGTCGATCGCCGATCGGGAAAAATGCGTGTCTGTCGGTGGTCAGTGGACGGAGCCGGATCCGTCACAGTCCGCCCTGTATGGAAAAGAGGGTGTTTTCGGCAGTTGCAACGAACAGTTCTCCTGTGCGAAGGACTTCGAGAAGGCGGATGCCCTGTATGCCCGGAATCTCTTCATAGTGTTCGTCATCGCAGGAGCGTCGTTTCTGCTCGGAGGCGCGTTCCTGGTCGGATCGCGGACCGTTTCGTCGGGCCTGTCGCTTGGCGGCGTATTCGCGCTCCTGTTCGGTTCGTTGCGTTATTGGTCGGACATGGACGACCGGCTGCGTGTCGTCGTTTCCGGTTTTGCGCTCCTGTCGCTTCTTCTTATCGCATGGCGACGTTTCCGTGACGAATGATGACGCGTATGGAAAGCCAGAAAGACGAACTTTTCGGAAAATTGGTCCTCATCGTGACGGGTATCGTTTGCGTTTCCATCGTTGCCTATTTCATCTATCTCGGCTATCGGGCATCTGTTTCGGCTTCCACCGATCGGACATCCATCGTATCGCTTCATAGGGAAAACGACTCGCAGGAAGAAACCTCGGCCGACACTGAGTCCGCTCAGGATGCGGTCTCGCCAGCACCGGATGCCGCGTCTTCCCTGTCGAAGGACACGCTCGCAGTACTCGTGCTCAATGGCGGGGCACCGAAGGGTTCGGCGGCGATTCTCGCCGATATCCTCAAGTCAGCCGGGTTCGCGAAAGTTACGACAGGAAACACCGATGCGGACTATTCCGGAATCGTCGTCTATCGTCAGGACGGAAATGATGAAGCCGCTGAATCCGTGAAGGACTCGCTTTCCAAAAAATACCCTTCCGTGACCGTGCTACCGGCGGATGTGAAGATAGCCGAAACGACGAAAGCGCCTGTCGTCGTCATCTACGGAAAATGATTGTGGTACGTATGAAAGGGGATCGCCGGAAACCGTGTCGGATCGGAATCGCGTCCCAGTTGTTCTGTGTCGTTTTTTTGTTCGTGTTCCCCGCAAGCACCAATTATCAGCTGCAGGGATACGGATTCGGAAGTGGAGGGGAGGAAAACGCGACATCGGCGAATTATGCGCTGGACGCCATGACCGGTGAGACCGGAGCGAGCAATCTGGTCGGAGCGAATTATTCTCTCGGCGCAGGGCTCTCGTATGCGCAGCAGGCGGACGTGCCGGCCGCGCCGACGTTCGACAATCCGTCGGATTACTATGACAAACTTCGACTTATCCTGAATACGGGTGGAAATGCATCCGATGCGCTGTTCGCGGTAGCGATCAGTAGCGACAACTGGTCGACGACCCAATATGTCCAAAGTGACATGACGGTGGGAAGCGTCCTCGGTTCGGAGGACTATCGGACTTATCCGAGTTGGGGAAGCGGAACCGGGTCTTCCGTGCTCGGCCTGGCTTCGAATACGACGTATAAGGTGAAGGTGAAGGCGATGCATGGTAAGTTTACCGAAACCGGGTATGGTCCGGAATCCTCGGCGACCACTTCGACCGCGAAGTTGTCTTTCGACATAGATGTGTCCGCTACGGACTCGGAAACAAGTCCTCCGTTTGCGGTCAGTTTCGGCAACCTGATCGCGGGGACGGTGACGGACAGCCCCGTTAAGGTCTGGGTCGACTTCGCCACAAACGGCAACTCGGGCGGGAAAGTATTCGTTTCGGGAAAAAACGGCGGCCTATCAAGCACGAGCGCGGGTTCGTTGATCGCGGCGGCGACCGGCGACCTGGCTTCTCTTGCTTCGGGATACGGTGCGCAGGGATATTCCGCCACTCAAAGCGCGGGCGGACCGTTCGGCATGCTGACGCCTTATAATCAGTCGGGAAGCAATGTCGGCGTCCTCGATTCCTCGTCCCGGGAAATTTTCTCCTCGGCATATCCGATTACGTCGGGCCGAGCCTCTTTCCTGCTGAAGGCGAAATCGTCTTCGGTGACGCCGGCCGCTGGGGACTATACCGATACCCTGACAGTCGTTACGGCAGCAAACTTTTAATGTGTTGTTTGACATGAGGAAAAGTGATACAATTTTCATGAGTAAGAAAGCGACTTCCGCACCGAGCGCCTAAGGCGCATGGGACCGAAGAAAGAAATCGGCTGGCGTTCGAGAACGGACCGTGTCGTTCATTGGAGCCGGAATCAAAAATGAAACAATTATGAGAAGAACGATTCGCAGGGCGGCACTGCTCAATGTGCTGACGTACATGACGGTGTTGGTAGCTCCGTTTTTCCTTGTACCACGGGCGAACGCGGCGGGACTCCAGCAGGCCTATGTGCGACTCGACCGGCTGGCGGCTTCGACGACGACCGGAGGCACGGTCTGCGCGAAACCGGCTACGGTCGGTACGGAAACCACGGTGAAGGTATCATTTCCGACGGGCTTTACGGTCAATGGTACGGCCGGTAACTGGACGGTGACTACCACGAACCTTCCGTCCGGTGCCACGATTTGGCCGGGTATAGGTACTGCGACACTCGTAGCGAGTCAGGATGTCACGTTTCCTTCGACCGATCTCACCGTCGGTACGCTGTATTGTTTCAACTTTTCCGGAACGACCACGCTTACGACCGGTACCGCGGGAAACGACAAGACCGGGGTGGTCACGACCCAAGCTGCCGGACCAACGACGATAGATACTTCCGGCTATGCGCTCTCGATCGTCTCCAATGATCAGATAGTCGTTTCGGCTACCGTTCCGGCGCTGTTTTCGTTCTCCCTATCCGGCAACACAGATTCGTTCGTGTCGAACCTTTCTACGACGACGACATCGACGTCCGGAAGGACGGTAACGCTTACGACCAATGCCAATGCGGGATGGATCGCATGGGTGAAGAGCGCGAACGCCGCGCTCAACTCGGCGTCCATTTCGAAGACTGTCGCCACCGCGGGTTCGGTCGATAATACGCCATCGGATCTCGCTTCAACGACCGGGTACGTATTGGATGTCGATATTACGACGGACAGTAGCACCGGTACCGGAACCGTGACGCAAGCCGCGGACTACGGAGCCGAGTATAATGGCGCGAACGCGACGTCGGGAGGCGCGCTCTCGACGACATTTCAGCCTATAGCGGCTTCGAGCGGTACGACCGGAGGAGACGTATTGACGCTTACCGAACGTGCGAAGGTCTCCGCCGTTCAGGAGGCGGCGACGGATTATACCGATACGCTTACGGTGGTCGCCGCGGGCCGCTTCTAGTGGTTTCCCTCCGGTTTCCGATAGAGTGGATGCGAGCGAGCCGCGTTTTGATGTATTGAAATGAACACGAAATACGAAGTTTCATCAATAGCAGTCGGTTTCCTGTTCGCGATCATGTCGGCGGGTTTGTTGATGGTTCCCGTCAGAAACACGCACGCTGCTGGATTGACGCAGTCGATGGTGAAGATCGACCGAATGGCCGCATCGACCGCGACTGGCGGAACCGTTTGCGCGAAGGCCGCGACCGCATCGGTTGAAACCACGGTAAAAGTCACGTTTCCAACCGGATTCGGTGTGAATACGACGGCGGCGAACTGGACCGTAACGACAACGAACCTTCCGAACGGATCGACCGCATGGATCGGAATCACTACGGCGTCCTCGGCGGTAGGACAGGACGTGACGTTTCCGAGCGGTGACATGGTGGTCGGAACATTGTATTGTTTCAATTTCAGTGGAACCTCCACGCTTACGACTTCGACGGCCGGAAACGACAAGGGCGGAGTTGTTACGACGCAGGCTTCCGGTCCGACGACTATCGATACGGATTCCTTCGCTCTATCCATCATCTCGAACGATCAGATAGTCGTGTCGGCGGTCGTACCGGCAACTTTTTCTTTCGCTCTGTCGGGGAATACGGATTCCTTCGGTAGCAACCTTTCGACAACGACCGCGTCCACTACCGGCAAGACGGTCACGCTTACGACGAACGCGAACGGCGGTTGGATCACGTGGGTCAAAAGTGCCAATGCCGCACTGAACTCTGCCAGTACTTCGAAGACGATCGCTACGACCGGTTCGATCGACGATTCGCCGACCGATCTTACCTCGGCGACCGGCTATCTGTTGGACGTCGATATCACGACCGACAGCGGCACCGGAACCGGAACCGTTTCGCAGGCGGCAGGGTATGGAGCTGAATATAATGGCACGAATACGACTTCGGGCGGCACCCTTTCAACGACGTTCCAGCCGGTTGCGGCATCGAGCGGTACGACCGGAGGAGACGTGTTGACGCTCATTGAACGTGCGAAAATCACCGCGGTTCAGGAGGCGGCTGCCGATTACACGGATACACTGACAGTGGTTGCGGCGGCACGCTTCTAAATGGCTTTTATTGGCCGTTTGCTGTTCAAAGCTTGTGTTATCGGCTACAATAACTTCATATGGAGGGCATTTAACGCCACGAGGGTATGAATCGATTCCGATTGTTTGTTTTTCTGTCAGCCGTCATTTTTTTTGTTCCGACCGGTTTGTTTGCTCAGACATCCGACTTGCGATTGGTGACGTCGCCGTTGCCGATCAATATAAGCGCGAAGCCCGGCTCCGAGGCGACCGCTCAGATAAAACTCAAGAACGACGGTTCTTCGGAGGAAAGATTGAAGGTATCACTCATGAAGTTCGCGGCGTACGGGGAGAGCGGCGCGCCTCGCATTCTTGATCCGGAGCCGGGAGATGAATATTTCTCGTGGGTATCGTTTCCAGAAAAGGAGTTCACGGTCGGTCCCGGAGAGTGGAAGACCGTTCCGATGAAGATATCGCTTCCGGCTTCCGCGGCATTCGGGTACTATTACTCCGTCGTCTTCTCGCGAGCGGGGGGCGCTCCGGAGACGCAGCCGGGGCAAACCGCACTGACGGGCGGCACGGCGGTTCTGGTCTTGCTCGATGCGGAAGTTCCCGGAGCGAAACGGGCAGCGAGCGTCGTTTCATTTTCAACGAACCATTCGGTGTACGAGTTCCTTCCCGCGACGTTCACCGTGAGACTTCAGAATACGGGCAATGTCCACCTGGCGCCCCGGGGAAACATTTTCGTTGGAAGACCGGGAGAGCAGGACGCATCCATAATCGAGGTGAATCCGGAGAAGGGGAATATTCTGCCCGGATCGTTTCGGGAATATATGGCCTCTTGGAATGAGGGCTTTCCTTCGTATAAGGACAAGATCGAGGATGGAAAGGTCGTGCGTGACAGTAAGGGAAACATCGTTCGGGAACTCGCTTGGAACCTCGGAGATATAGCCAAGATCCGATTCGGTAAATATCAGGCGAAACTGCTGCTGGTCTACGATGACGGGCAGCGGGACGTCCCGATCGAGGGCACGGTGGATTTCTGGATTATTCCATGGAGGATCATCCTTGTGGCTCTTGTCATATTGGGGCTCATACTGTTGGGATTGCGTTCGACATTGGGCGGGATATGGAGAAAGGTATCGAAAAAAAAATGATTCGGAAAGCACTTTCCGTTGTTCTGTTCGCATGTATCATAGCCGGCGGCTCCATGGGGCCGCTTTCGGTTTACGCCGAGGGAAAATCGTATTCATTGGAGCCGTTTTACCAGGAAATTTCGGTGGATGACGGATCGGCGTCTCATCCCTTCGCTGTCACGATTACGAATGCGACCGAAAATGATTCGACATTCCGCGTATCGGTGGCAGATTTCGGGACGATGGACGAGACCGGCGGGATAGCCTTTCTCGGTGGAGGAAGCGATTTTTCACAACGATACGGACTGGCTTCCTGGATGAAGTCATCCGTGGATCAGGTCACGGTGCAGGCGGGTGGAATCGAGAAGATACCGATCGTCGTGGAAAATCGCGAATCGCTTTCGCCGGGCGGTCACTATGGTGCGGTCATATTCGAAATGCTGTCGGGCGCCGAGGCGCCGGGAGCGGCTCAGATATCCGTGCAGTCATCGTTCGCTTCACTCGTTTTCGTGAATAAGAGTGGTGGAGAGATCCGTGATCTGGCATATTCTGGCTCAACGATTTCCGGATCCGATGTATTTGGTATACCAAACAAGGTTTCGGTGCGTTTTCAAGACAAGGGGAACACGCATCTCGTTCCCAGGGGAAGAATCACGGTCATAGATCCTCTGGGCAGGGTGGTGCAAGAAGGGGTTATAAACAGCGAATCCGGACGGATGCTACCTGAGAGTTTTCGGATTTATCCCGTTTCATTGCATGCGGTCGGTCGGGCATTCTTTCCCGGTCCGTACTCGATTCATGTCGACTATCGGTATGACGGAAAAGATGAATCCATCGAAGCGCCCGTTTCCAAAATGGTTCCGATCAGGCTTGCCGTCATATGGCTCGTTATCGTCTTCGTGATCGCTATCTCGTCGTACCGCGCATTCCGCTCCGGAAAAATCCATGAATCGTCATAATGAGATGAGCATGGGCAAATCGCGTCGAATAGGGCTGATCGCATGGTCGGTGGTCGCGACGTTGCTTTTGGCGATATGCGCGGCTCTCTGGTATATGTTCAACCGTCCCTCCACGGGGACGGTTTTGCGAACGCCAACGGCCTCAGTGCCGTCAGTGACGGCCGATCGAAGTCCGACGACGTTCGACGGCACATATTTCACCGTCTCGGTCCCAAGAATATATGCCTTGAAGACGAATGAACTGATTGCTCGGGATGGGAATGTCTTGGAGCAGTCGTATTTCAGTGAGGACCGTCTCTCTGGTCGCGCCCTGGCGATAACCATAGAGAAACGACCACAGGGAGGCGAGCGGGAACTGTCTTCGTATCAGTTCCGTTCAATCAGTCCGAAAGAATACTCAGCTGATTCGATAACTATTCGTGATAAACGTATTTCCATTTTCAAGAAATCATCCTCCGTGTACGAATTGACCGGATATGTCGTGTCGGATGAAAGAATTGCTTCAATAAGCCTTACTTCCGCAATCGATGACGCCGATATATTAATGAGCGACTTTCTTTCGATCGTCGAGAGCTTCCGATGGGCCGTCAACGGTCCGTCAACCTGATTTGAGGCTTGACCAAAGGCTTTTTTTGCTGTATACTGTCTCTAGAGATATATGAACGGGTGGCCAGGATTCCTTTTCCGGGCACCCGTTTTCTTTTTGCGGCAGCTATGTTGGAGGGAAAAACAAAACACATTTCAAAAATTGCCTTGTATTCCGGAATTCTCGTAATTCTCGGGATATTTTCGTTTTCTCAGGAGGCCTTGGCGGCTACTGGAATCAACAGTCAGATCAATTTTCAGGGCAAAGTGGTCAATACCGACGGCACGAACGTTGCGAACGGGAACTACAACATGATATTTCGCGTCTATACGGCCTCATCCGGCGGATCGGCGATCTGGACGGAGACATGGAACTCGGGCACGGCACAAGTCGGCGTGACAGACGGCATATTCCAGGTCGCGCTCGGAACGTATACCTCGTTTCCCGGGTCTATCGACTTCAACACGGACAACATCTACCTCACGGTCGAGTTTAACGGCAACGGCGAAATGAGCCCGCGTATCCGATTCACCGCCGTTCCCTATGCCTTCAACGCGGAAAAGGTTTCGGGACTGACTGTGACGGATACGACGGGAACGCTGACCGTCGCGAACGGGAAAACGGTCTCATTCGCCGACGCGTTCACGACTTCCGGAGCCTATCCCCTTACGCTGACAACGACCGCCTCGACCAGCCTTACGCTTCCGACGACGGGGACGCTGGCGACGCTTGCCGGATCGGAACAGCTCACGAACAAGACCATCGGCTCCACGGGGCTGGTCTTTTCCGGGGCTACGACGGATATCGATGCCGCGACCGGCGAAGGTATCGCGATCCAAGGCCGTGCCGCATCGTCGTTTACGACGACCTCCGGGACGCTGACGTTCGAGTCGGCCGGATCGGGTGCGACCGGAACGGTGCAGATCGGCGTCGGCGGTTCGGGGTCCGCTACCCCGGATTACTTCGGTCTCGACGTGAAGTCGACGACCGGCGATCCGGCGGGCGGATTCGAGGGAGCGATGTATTACAACACGTACGACAATAAATTCCGTTGTTATCAGGGTTCGGCCTGGGCGGATTGTATCGGCAGCGGTGGAAGCATCTCCATCGGAAGCGCCATAGGATCCGCGACCGCGGGCTCCGTCCTCTATGCCGGCGTCTCGGGAAATCTTGCCCAGGACAACGCTAATTTTTACTACGACTACACGAACCATCGCCTCGGTCTCGGCACCACCGCTCCTTCCGGCCGCCTCCACTCCTACGTCTCCAACACCGCCGTCACCGCGACAAGCTATGACGGATACTTCGAGAACCTCGCCACCAACGCCACGACCAACGGCATCAACAAGTACGGCATGTACATCACCTCGACCGGAAACTTCGTCGGCTCATCCGGCACCGCGACCAACAACTACGGTCTGTACGTGGACACGCCGACCGGCGCGGACAACAACTATGCCGCGATCTTCGCGGGCGGGAACGTCGGCATCGGGACGACGAGTCCGACCAGTGCAAAACTTGTCGTCCAATCGGCAACTGACGGTTCACCCCTTCTTCTGACCGACGGTGCCGTGCAGCTCGCCACCTGGGTCGGAACGCTGGGAGCGTCTGTTGGTACC
>DATMYW010000054.1:0-7850 GCA_035560715.1 Candidatus Fimivivens sp.
CAGCAACCGATGAGGCGACCGTCTCCTACACGTCCGGAAACATCCTCAGTTTCGCAACCGATTCGACGACCAACGGCGATATCGCCTTCTTCACCGACGACCTCTATCTCGACAAGTCGACCGGAAATGTCGGTGTCGGGACGGCATCGCCTTCATACGCGTTGGATGTAAACGGAGCCGTCAGGACCGGATATCCGGGGACGGACGGACAGCTGCGTATCTATTCGGAACAGGGGACGACGGACTACCAGGTCATCTTCAACCCCGCGGCGGCGATGACGCAGAATACGACCTATACCCTCCCGGTCGATGACGGAGCCAGCGGACAGCAGTTGCAGACCGACGGGGCCGGGGTCCTGACCTGGGCAGCGGCAAGTTCGACACGCGAGACCAAGGTGAATATCGTGCCGTTCGGAAGCCCGTCGGCGGCATTGGACCAGTTGCTCTCGTCGAACGTCTACCGGTTCAACTACAAGCCGGGTATGGGAACGGGAGACAGTGAGACGACCTATGTCGGTGTCATGGCGGATGAGTCTTCCTGGGCGATGCACTTCGGCGGAACCATCATCAACCCGGTCAACACGCTCGGGTATATGGTGCTCGGTATCCAGGCGACGAATGAAAAGATCGATACGCTCAATCTGAAGACCGATGGGAGCGTCGCTTCCCTCAGTGGGCTGCAGGCGTCGGTCGACGATAACCTGCTTATGATCAGCGGGAAATTCGACGAACTCGATACGAACGATGCGTCGTTCGGTGAACGGCTTGCGGAAATCGACGGCGAGGAAGGCCGTCTGACCACGCTCGACGGGCGAGTGTTTTCGCTCGAGCAGGCCGTTGGAACGACGGCTTCCCTGCTGACGCACGAGACCCGGATCGCGCAGATCGAGTCTGAGATGACCACGCTCCGCGATGAGCATCTTGCCCTCTTGGACTTTTTCACGACTTTCAAACTCGGCGACGTCCTCATGAAGGACGCGGAGGGGGATGTCGACCTGCTCGGCGGATCGCTCACGCTCGGGACGCTGGTTGCCGACAAGCTTTGTCTTGAGGATGTCTGTGTGACGAAGACGCAGTTGCAGGGGATGCTCGATGCGACGGGCCAGGACTCCGTTTCTCAGGCTTCGACCGATCCGGCTGCCGATGGTGAGGTCGCCGGGGTGACGGTCGACTCTTCGGCATCAGCTTCCGACCCCGATACATCGTTCAAGGCCTGGGCGGCAAATATCGACGAAGCATGGACGAAAGACTATCTCATGGTACTCGACGAGCATGCGTATTCGTCCGGCGCCGGGTCGGTCTCGGGTTATGCTGTCTCCTATGCTCTGGATCTTTCTGGTGCGACCCCGAAGGCGAAACTTACCGTGACCTTCGATCCGACGAACGGCCCTGCCGGTATAGATACGTTGACGACGATCCGTATTTTCGTCCCGGAGGGCGGCTGGCTTACCGCGATGAGCGGCAATGACGGAAATCCAGAGTTTCCGCCTATCTTCCGCGGCAAGAAGTCGTTCGCGATTCCGGTCCGCATCTCACCTTCGACCGGTCATAAGGTGATGGTCGAATATACGCTTCCAGTCTCCGTGACCGCTGATCCGTACGACCTGAAACTGCAGATGCAGACGGGGACCGGAGCCGTGCCGGTGACGTTCTCGATTACGGAGGCGGACGGTACGAAGACGGAAAAAAACATTACGCTTGATGCGGATGCTCCATTTTACACCCTGCCGTAACGGAAGGGGGCTCATGAATGCTGGAAATGACGTGTCGGTCGATCCGAAACGGACCCGGGAAGAATTCCGAAATGTCGAACCGTTCACCGGACCATTGGACGATAGTGAAAACTTCTCTTTGCCGAGTCGTATTACGGGAAAAGGGTTGAGAATGGCAGTTTTCTTCGGATCGAGGAGCGTATCGTGGAGACTGGTTTTCGAAGACGGAAACATATTTGCGTGATCGAATGCGGGGCAATTCCGATCGTGCAGGATTCGGCCGTATGGCCGATTATTTTCTGAAAAGGAATATGAAACTGAAACTTTCGAAGTGGCAGATCGCGCTTGGCGTCATCATATTGGCCGGGGGCTGCTATTATTGGTATGCCAAGGCGAATTCCGCGAGTACCCAGATACAGTATGTCACGACCGATGTGGAAAAGGGGATCTTGACCACGTCCGTCTCGGGAAGCGGCAATATCGTCGTGGACCAGAGTGTGAACATCGATCCGACGATCACCGGTGCCGTGTCAGACCTGTCGGTTTCCGTGGGTGACAAGGTGAAGAAGGGACAGATACTGTTTACGATCGTGAACGATCAGCTTGGCGTGAGTTCGTCCCAGGCGGAGACCTCGTATTCGCAGGCTCAGAACGCGCTTGTGACGGCGATGATCAATTGGAACCAGGCCAAAGCCACGTATGCCGCGGACAAGAAGGATGGCGCCAATGTGAGCGCTAGGCAGGAAGCTATCGATAAGGAGAAGGCCGACGCGGCGGAGGCTGCCATCGCGACCGCGCAACAGGCTCTTTCGGCGGCCGAACTCGGTCTGCAGTACCAGAAGCAGAACGCAGGAAAACGGACGGTCGTCGCGCCCTTGGATGGAACGGTCAATGCGGTCAATATCAAGAACGGCGACGATCTGAGTAAGCTTTCGTCCGGCAGTTCACGCACGGTACCGATCATCATCGGCGATCTGAATACCATGGAGGCGGAGGTTCAGATAAACGAGGTGGACATCTCCGACGTCGCGATCGGGCAGAAGGTCGCGATGACGTTTACGGCGATCGACGGCCTGAGTGTCACGGGCAAGGTCGTGGCGATGGATTCCCTCGGTACGGTGACGCAGGGTGTTGTCACGTATGACGCGAAGATCAGTCTCGACACGCTTGATCCGAGGATCAAACCCGGCATGAGCGTGTCCGCGTCCATTATCACTGGTGTGAAACAGGACGTGATCATCGTCCCGAACAGTGCCATCAAGAAACAAGGGGACACGACGTATGTGCAGGTGCTCGACTCGGGAAAGAATCCGGTTCAGACGGACGTGACGGTCGGTGTCGCGAATAACGCTGAAACGGAAATCGCAAGCGGTCTCAGCGTGGGCGACAAGGTGGTGACGAAGACCGTCAGCGCGAAAACGACCTCGAACTCGACGAGTTCATCGAGCAGTCGCTCAAATTCGGTCAGGATGCCCGGAGGTCCCGGATTCTGATCATTTGGCCGGTCGCGAGGTCCACTTTTCTTTTCGAACCGCCGTATGATCGAATGTACGAATATCAGCAAGACGTATGTCAGTGGAGACGTCGAGACGCATGCCCTGCGCGGCGTCAATTTCCGCATAGACAAGGGAGAATTTGTCGCGATCATCGGCCCCTCCGGTTCCGGGAAGTCGACCCTGATGCATATCCTCGGAGCACTCGATGTCCCGACCTCGGGAACGTACATTCTCGACGGACAGGAAGTGTCGAAGCTCGATGATGACGAACTGTCGGCTCTTCGTCGCGAAAGGATCGGTTTCGTGTTTCAGTCATTCAACCTGTTGCCGCGGACGACCGTCCTGCGCAATGTCATGCTGCCGCTTCTCTATACCGACACGACCGACAGGGAACGCGAAGAGCGGGCGCGGCGGTGTCTCGCGTGTGCCGGGATGGAGGAAAACAAGTTCATGAACCTCTCAAACCAGCTTTCGGGCGGTCAGATGCAGCGCGTCGCCATCGCCCGCTCGCTTATCAATAACCCCGCGATCATCCTCGCAGACGAGCCGACCGGCAATCTCGACACGAAGACGAGTGCCGTCGTGATGGATACCTTCCGGAAATTGCACCGTACGGGGCATACTATCGTGATCATCACGCACGAACCAGAGGTCGCGGCCTATGCCGACCGCATCATTACGGTTCGCGACGGCATTATCGAGAAGGACGTGCGGAACGGACACGGGACATCCTGACACATATTGTTATGGTCGCTATCGATCTCCTGAAAGAAACGACGGCATCGCTCTCGGGTAACAAGATCCGTTCCGGATTGACGATTCTGGGAATCGTCATCGGGATCGCGTCCGTCATCACCATGGTCGCGATCGGGCAGGGTGCGCAGAGTTCGATTTCGGAGCGTATCCAGTCGATCGGTTCCAATCTGATCATTGTCTCACCGGGCGCGCAGCGCACCGGCGGAGTCAGTGCGGGCCAGGGGAGTTCTCAGACGCTGACCCTGGGCGATGCCGATGCGATCGGGAACGGAGTGCAAGATATCGCGGGTGTCGCGCCCGAGGATACGCACCGGTATCAGGTGACGGCGAAGGGGAATAATACCAATACCCAGGTCATCGGAACGGTACCGTCTTATACGGACGTGAGGAACGTAGCCGTCGATTCCGGAAATTTCATCACGGAATATCAGCGGCAGACGTCCGCGAAGGTAGCGGTGATCGGTCCGTCGGCCCGTGACGAACTGTTCGGGCCGGATGCCGATCCGGTCGGGCAGACGATCCGGATCAAGAATATCGATTTTCAGGTGATCGGCATGACCGTTTCGAAGGGCGGGACTGGCTTCAACAACGCCGACGACGCGATCTACGTGCCGATCACGACCGAGCAGCACTACCTCTCAGGCGATACGTACCTGACGTCGGTGAGCGTGTCCGCGCGGGATTCGAATATCATCCCGACCGTTCAGCAGGACATCACCGACCTTCTGCTCTCGCGGCATGGCGCCTCGGATTCGGCGTCGGCGGACTTCAGTATCATCAATCAGGCCGATATCATCGCGACGGCCTCGAGCGTCACGAGCACGTTCACGATGCTCCTGGCTTCGATCGCCGGCATCTCGCTTCTCGTCGGCGGTATCGGCATCATGAACATGATGCTCACTACCGTGACCGAACGTACGCACGAAATCGGCTTGCGCAAGGCCGTCGGGATCCGCAAGATTCACATCAACCTGCAGTTCCTGATGGAGGCGGTGATGCTCACCTTTTTCGGCGGCGTGACAGGCATCGTTCTCGGATGGGGAACCTCACTCCTGGTATCGCATTTCGCGAGCCTGACGACACAGGTCTCGACGTCCTCGATCCTGCTCGCGTTCGGGGTGTCCGCAGCCGTCGGGATCGTGTTCGGATTCTACCCGGCCCGTCGCGCGGCGAATTTGTCGCCGATGGAGGCGCTCAGGTATGAGTGATCGGATAACAGATCACAGAGAGTGGAGAACAGCGGACAAAGGGAACGGGAGCGTTATTTGGTTCACGGATGAGTGAGTTAACGGGTCGTTGGTGTGGCAGGAAATTTCGAATTTTGAATTTCGAAACCGGGAACGGAAAGAAAAAATGCCGACAACGTATCGCGGAGTGAAACCCGGGATAAACTGTTCGAATAAGCAAATGTATGGATAAGAAGCACAAGATCGCGATGATTATTTTGGTAATCGCTATCGGCGCCGGTTCGTTTTTCGGCGGCATGAAGTACGACCAGAGTCAGCGCGTGAGCCAGTTTGCGACTCGGGGCCCAGGACAGGGCCCGGGTCGTTCCGGAATTGCCACGGAGCGCGGTGCCGGAACGGACAGAACTCCGAATGGCGGCTTTGGCGATTTTGCAGGCGGTCAGGTGACGGCCAAAGATGATTCGAGCGTTACGATCAAAGCGCGCTCCGGAAGTTCGCGGATCGTATTTTTCTCCGGTTCGACCGCTGTCGACCGATCGGAGCCTGGTTCGGCGTCCGATCTCGCCGTCGGACAGCAGGTCAGGGTGAGCGGCAAGAACAATCCTGACGGGTCGATTACGGCGACGTCGATCCAGATAAATTCAGATTTTTCGCGGGATCAGGACCCGAGTCAGTAACGGAGAAGAGGATTTCTACGAAAAGGATGTCGGTCGGATACGGGGAGCTGTGGCCTGTACGGTTCCAGCTCCTTCTTCGATCCTTTGATGCGTGAAACCGTGGCCGTTCCGTGATATACTGGAAGGGAGAAATGGAAATCAACATGAACTATGCGCGTTACGAACGAGCAATTGAAACTCTTTTTGTCGGATTCGAACCTTGTCCCGAAGGACCGTCTCGAAGAGGTTTTTTTAGAGGCGGAGGAACGAAAGGAAGAGTTCGGGCCGATCCTTCTCGAAAAGAAGCTCATCGACGAGGCCGGACTGCAGAAGGTGTACGCCTATGTGCTGGGTATTCCGTTCGTGGACCTGACCAAGGAAAACATCCCGCTGGAGATTCTTCAGATCGTTCCCGAGCCCATTGCTCGAAAATACAATATCGTCGCGTTCGAGCGGCAGGAAAAAAACCTCAAGGTTGCCATGCTCGCGCCGGAGGACCTGCAGACGATCGATTTCATCAAGAAGAAAAGCGGATATCGGATCATTCCCTGCCTCACCACGCGGGAGAGCATCCAGGCCGCGCTCAAGCACTACGAGAAAAGCCTGAAGGCCGAGTTCGGTGACCTCATGACCGTCACTGCGGAGAATCCGGACGAGGGCGAGGACAGCGGCAATCTCGAGAAGATCGCGAGCGACCTTCCCGTGGTCCGGATCGTCGACACCCTCCTTAAGCATGCGATTTTGCAGTCGGCGTCCGATATCCATATCGAACCTTTGGAGAAGGAGGTGCTCGTCCGGTATCGCATCGACGGCGTTCTGCACGACGCTATGTCTTTGCCGAGAGACGCCGCGACCGGCATCGTCGCCCGCATCAAGGTCCTCTCGAACCTCAAGCTCGACGAACACCGCCAGCCGCAGGACGGCCGATTCAAGATTGAGAAGGACGATTACAAGATCTCGTTCCGCGTCAGTATCCTTCCGGTATTCGACGGCGAGAAGATCGTCATGCGTCTCCTTGACGAGTCGTCGAAGGGGCTCACGCTCGAGAAGATGGGTCTCATGGGGCGCGCGCTCGAGACGGTGCACCGTGAGATTCACAAGCCGAACGGTATCATCCTCGTCACCGGTCCGACCGGATCGGGCAAGACGACGACCCTCTATACGGTTATGGACATCCTCAATACCCCGGAGGTCAACATCTCGACGGTCGAGGATCCGGTCGAATATCGGATGCCGCGTGTGAACCAGACGCAGATCAATCCCAAGGTGGGCATGACGTTCGCGGCGGCACTCCGATCCCTCCTGCGTCAGGATCCGGACATCCTGATGGTTGGCGAGATCCGCGATCAGGAGACGCTCGAGATCGCGCTTCACTCGGCCATGACCGGACACCTCGTTCTCTCGACCCTGCACACCAACAGTGCCGCCGCAACCTTGCCGCGCATGCTCGACATGGGTGCGGAGCCGTTCCTTATCGCTTCCACTACGAACGTCATCATCGCGCAGCGTCTCGTTCGGAAACTCTGCCCCGAATGCCGGAAGCCCTATCAGCTCGATGAGGAAGAGGCGAAGACCCTCGCGAAGAGCATCAATGTCGACGATGTGCTCACCTATCTCACCTCTTCTGAGTCCGGCGTGAAGGCGGAACAGAAGACGGGAACGCTCTGTGACTTCACCTTCTATCGGCCGGGCGGGTGCGACCAGTGCGGCGGCGAGGGATTCCGCGGCCGGATCGGCATCTACGAGGTGCTCGCGATGGACACGGATATTCAGAAACTCGTCGCACATTCGGCGACGACCGAGGAGATCGAGGAACAGGCCAAGAAGAACGGCATGCTGTCGATGATCATGGACGGCTTCGGCAAGGCCGCCGTCGGCACGACCACCCTCGAGGAGGTACTCCGCGTGACAAAGGAATAAGGCTCCTCCGTTTCCAATAACCCCGTCTCTCGCGAGAGGCGGGGTTATTGGAGTGATATAATAGTGCTTTGAATAAGGGAAAAAAGAACCGTTGACAGCAGTTTCTATTGATATATACTGTTA
>DATMYW010000055.1:0-22324 GCA_035560715.1 Candidatus Fimivivens sp.
GAGAACTGCTCGTCGAACTGTTCCGCCCATGCGGCCGAACACTGTCTCAACTCGACGTATACCGGCACGGACTCCTGCGGCAGCGCCGAGTCCTGCTCCGGTTCCCGCTCATGTGACATGAACTGGAAGGAAGTCGCGCCGAGGTCGTGAAATTCCGTTTGACGCGAATCGGCTTCCATCGTATCCTGTCCTGGTTATGAATGAGACCAGGGAACAACGGATCGGAACGCTTTTGTCGGATGAGCCGGCATTCCGGATGAGACAGGCACACGAGGCGATTTACTTGCCTCGTTTCCGTTCGTGGAGCGACGTCTCATCCCTGCCGAAAGTATTGCGAGAACGGCTCGCGACGGAAGTCTCATGGAGTACGCTCTCGAATGTCGCCGTTTTGCATAGTGCGGCGGGGGATTCCTGGAAGGCGTTGTTCGAAACTTTCGATGGAAACCGGATAGAATCCGTCCTCATGCGCAATGGTCGCGGGCAGTTCACGGTCTGCGTCTCGACCCAGGTCGGATGCGCCATGAACTGCGCGTTCTGTGCGACGGGAAAAATGGGTCTGATCCGGAATCTCACCCGGGATGAGATCGTCGATCAGGTCCGATCGCTGCGTGATTTCGTCGCCGATTCGAAACTCGACGGCGAGATCACTAATGTCGTCCTGATGGGGATGGGCGAACCGCTCGCGAACTATGAGGAGGTGCGCGAGGCGCTTCGTATCCTTACCGGGTCCATGGAAATCGGTCCGACGCGTATCACGGTCTCGACCGTGGGCCTTTTGCCGGGCCTCAGGAGGCTGCTTTCGGATCCGCTGTGGCCTCCGGTCCGGCTCGCTGTCTCGCTTCATGCCGCCGATGAGCGGACGAGAAATGCCATCATGCCGTCGACCGCGCGCGGATTCCTTGACGACCTGGTCGCGTGGTCTCAGGAATACGCGGACGCGTTTCCGGAGAAGCGGCGTCATCTCACGCTCGAGTATCTGCTCTTGTCTGATAGGAACGATACCGAGGAGGACGCCCGGAAACTCGTCTCGCTTTCACGGAGGATCGGACGGGTCCGGGTGAACCTTATCCCGTACAACGCGACGGACAGCGGGCTTGTCGGCAGCAGCGGGAATGTCATCCACCGGTTCAAGGACCGTCTCGAGGCGGCCGGCGTGACGGTGACCATTCGGAAATCGATGGGTGGCGATATCGCCGCCGCATGCGGTCAACTCGCTGGAAAAAGTCAAAAGTACTAAAGTCGTGTCGTTTTGACGTCCGTCCTTCGGAACTCATGGGCTTCCGACAATTTCCCATCCTGTATTCCCGACTTTATGGACCTTGTGGACTTTCGACTATGAAGACGTATTTCATCCACACCTTCGGGTGCCAACAAAATACCGCCGATTCCGAGCGGATTGCGGCATCCTACGAGGCACGCGGCTTCGCGTCGGCCAAGGACATCGCGGAGGCCGATCTGGTCGTCATCAATACCTGCATGGTGCGAGACCAAGCCGAGGAGCGTGTCTACGGGCTCATTCGGAACCTTCGGAAGGGGAACCCTGACGTCGAGATCGTTGTGACGGGTTGTCTCGTGGGAGCCGTGCTTCGAGAACCGTCCGGGATGCTGCGAAAAAAGATCGCCGCACGTCTGCCCGATGTCACCCTCCTGCCGATCGATGAGGTCGGTTTCGAATACCCGCCGAAACGCATGACCGGCAGACTCGCTTCGGTTGTCTTAGGTAACGGCTGCGGGAACTACTGTTCATACTGCATCGTGCCGTACTCGCGCGGAAAGGAAGTCTCACGCCCGTTCGAGGACATCCTGAATGAGGTCGCGGAAGCGGCCGCGGAAGGGAGGAACGAGGTCCTCCTGCTTGGGCAGAACGTCAATTCGTACGGTTCGGATTTCCTGCGCGACCGCATATGCGAAGGTGAGTCGTATGTCCTGCCGGACGGTCGATCCGTCGCCCCGGTCATGGTGAGGCATCTCGGGAGGCACCGCGTGCCGACCTTGTTTCCATACCTGTTGGAGGCGGTCGCGACGACCCCGGGCGTCTCGAAGGTCTCTTTTCTCTCCTCGAACCCGTGGGATTTCTCGGACGAACTGATCGCGACGATAGCGCGGAACCCGAACATAGACAGGATGCTTCATCTGCCCGTGCAGGCGGGGAGCGACCGCGTGCTCGCGGCGATGAACCGTCACTACACGAAGGACGGGTACCTCGCGCTCGTCGATCGCATCCGTACTTCCGTTCCGGACGTCTCGTTCACGACGGACATCATCGTCGGGTTTCCCGGAGAGACCGTGGAGGACTTCGAGGAGACGATGGACATCGCGCGGCGCGTGAAATTCGAAAAGGCCTATGTCGCGCGGTACTCGCCGCGCCCGGGCACCGCGTCGGCGAAACTGCCTGACGATGTCTCTCGCGAAGAAAAGATACGCCGATTCCGCGAACTCGACCGCTTGATCCTCACCCTCGCGGGCAGGGAACACCTGCTGGAGAAATGAGCTTTGACAGGGTATCGGTTTCGCGATATCCTCGGTCGGTAAGCAACATATGGCTGTCTATATCACTGGACCCATGTTCACTCCGTGTCCCATCCGTTCATTAACGAAACAATCGACATCATGAACTCAATAACGTATATTACCGGAAACCCTGGAAAACTGGCCGAGGTGAAACGATACCTCGATCAGGAAGTCGAACATGTCAGTCTCGATCTCCCCGAGATACAGTCGCTTTCTTCGAAGGAGATCGTCGAGAAAAAAGCCCGTGAAGCCTACGAGCTTGTCGGAAAGCCGGTCTTGGTCGAAGACGTATCGCTCGTTATTCATTCGCTTGGGGGGCTACCCGGGCCGCTCATCAAGTGGTTCGAGCAGGCGCTTGGCGAGGAAGGTATCTGCCGTCTCGTCGATGGGAAGGATCGTTCGTGTACCGCTTCGGTGCTCTACGGGTATTTCGACGGCCGGGAGATCATCTTCGCGGAGGGGGAGATGAAAGGCTCGGTTTCCGACGTTCCTCGCGGCGACAACAGTTTCGGATGGGGTCCTATATTCGTTGTCGATGGAATGAATGATCGCACCTATTCGGAGCTCACGAATGAGGAGCAGGCAGAAATCGCCATGAGAAAGAAGGCGTTGACCGTTCTTCGGGAACGGCTTTTGAACGGGTGATCGGTATGGTCGGATAAAGAACGGATTGAGCGTCCAGGATCGTTCCGGGACGCTTTTTGTATACCGATGGCTGGTCCTCCCTATCATATATCTAAATGCCGATCCGTATGGGTACAAAAAAATTCACGGATGAAACATTGTCATGATGTATGGTGTATCGCAAGCGTGCCTGTGTCCGGACGATGATACGGCCGGGATGACTCGGTCAATGCGGTCAGATCTCGTCTTTCCGACGCATCTTCACCTATTCCGAGAATGCCCCGCCGGAACATCCGCGGTCTCTCGACATCTCCGAACCGTTTTTTCTCATGGGCCGTTTCGGTATCGGCTCGGAGTCGGGTATCTTCGGATTCGTGGTATATGGCATACGCTTGGATTTGGCTGGACTGAACAGTCTAGGGGTTTCCAAGCTATTGGGCTATTACGCGGGTATTGACAAGTATGATGAATATGTTACTCTTTTCTAGGTTATTTAATGAGTATTTCCAATTTTCCGAAACCGTGGTCGCTTTGACCTGAAACAAGGAATCATCATGCCAAATCAGGGTTCTCAAGAGGACGTCAAACGCTTTTTCGTTTCCGGGTATGCGTTGACGTATGCATTGTTTCGTTCTTTTATCCCATGTCTCTTCGTGTTCGCGATCTGTCAGGAATTCTGGAATGATACGGAAAGTTCTCCGTTGATAGGCCTGTCGTCCGCGATACTCATGTTTATCGGCGGCTTGTCGTTCGGCAGGTGGTACCGGCGCGGCAGCGATCGGGAAACCGTTCATCTCAGGTGGCTCTATAAGGATCGGTATGCGACGAATATCGTCCGCGGCACGAGAGGACGCTGGGGAGTTTCCGAGCGTTTTACGATCCTGAGGCGTGCGGTTCTGGAATCGATCGTGCTGGTCGGGATACCGGCGGGTGCCATCGCGATAATTCTGGATTCCCAAGGGTGGCTTCTATCGTATCTGTCCGGATTCGGATTGATCTGTCTCGTTTCATTCGGGATAATCGCTACCGTCCGGTTCGACCAGTGTTTCGGGGAAGCGCCGATATTCGGAGTATCGAGTGACGTGGATCAGGGTGCGGATGTCGCGATCGGACCAAAAGGAGGGCCGAACGTTCCGCGGATGACGCTACCGACCTGAAGGGGTTTTGAGACGGATGGCGGGAGAATACGTTTCTCCCGCCTTTTCTTATCCTGTTTCTCACGGACGGTCTTGATTTCCTGCCCCGTCTCGTGTACTATGTGACCTGTTCAGCATTCATAAAATCCCTATGATAAAGGTTTTCGGCCATAAGGCACCGGATACGGATACGACTGGCAGTGCCATTCTTTGGTCGTGGTACGTGAACGCTGAGACTCCTTCCGAGGCGGCGCCGTATGTCCTCGGCGAACTTAACAAGGAGACGATCTTCGTCCTCGACCGGTGGAACATACCCGAACCGGAAAGGCTCGACGCGGTGGAGGCGGGGGACGAGGTCGTCATCGTCGATACCAACAATCCCGACGAGCTCTTCGGTAACATCTCAGAGGCGAACATCGTCCGTGTGATCGATCACCATCGGCTCGCGGGAGGGCTTTCGACACCGGGGCCGATAGACATGGTCATCCGTCCGGTCGCGTGCACCGCGACGGTCATCCACGACCTCGTCGGCGAACATATCGAGTCGATGCCGAACCATCTCCTGGGACTCATGCTCTCCTGTATCCTCTCCGACACCCTCGCGTTCCGTTCTCCGACCACGACCCCGCACGACAAGGATGTCGCCGAGAAACTCGCGAAGACGCTGAATATCGATATCCAGGCGTACTCGAACGAGATGTTCGCCGCCAAGTCCGACCTCTCGGATTTCTCCGACAGCCGGATCGTCCGTCTCGACGGAAAGATGACCGAAATCGGCGGGAAGAATCTGCTCGTATCAGTGGTGGAGACGACGACACCCGAGCAGATCATCGCGCGTAAGGAAGGGATCGTCGAGGCGATCAGGAAAATCGTCGCCGAGGAGGACGGTATCGACGAGATCCTGTTCTTCGTTGTGGACCTCTTCCGCGAGGAGGCGACGGCCTTCACCTATAACCCGTTCACGTCCGGAATCATCGCCGCGTCCTTCGGTGTCTCGGTCGAATCCGACACGGAAACGCTTCCCGGTATCCTCTCTCGCAAGAAGCAGATCGTCCCGGTACTCCGTCTTCCCGTGGCCTGATTCGTTCAGTACGACGGGCACTTCCCATGATTCCCGGAGGAGGCTTTCTCAGTGAAGGAAGTCCGGGTGTCGAAAACCCCGTTGTATAAACGGGGTTTTTCGTATGCGTTCCCGTTAATGGAAGCGCAGTCATGAGGTGTCGGTCTCCGTTTGACTTTGGGAAAAGCGTCCGGATGGTATTTGGTGGTATTTAGGGAAGGGAAAGAGCGACCGGTCGCGCATCGTGTCCGCGCTTTTCGCTCGAACTTTGAAATGATCAGAAATCTTGGCTCAAATAAGCTATTGATTATAAGTGAATTTCTGAAATGGCCTTGATGCAATGATTATCGACGTCGGTTCCGACCGTTTGCGGGCGGGGCGATTTCATGCGAAAATGGAGTGCTGGGGACATGAAATACACGCATATGCCCAAGATTTTTCTCTACGACGAATACGGTCCCGAGGACGTGGCCATGATGCAGGCGCTCTATTCGCGCAGTGCGGAGAGCGTGGAAAGGCACGTGGAAAAAGTGAAAGAGACCGGTTCGGGGAAGTTCATGGAACGGTTCTATGTCGGATACGGGCACATGTCCATCGCCGACTGCGGGAGTACGACGCTCTTCATCGAGGGGTTGAGCATACTGTGTGACAAGGCCATTCAGGATTGGCCGCTCTATTCGGGACAGGAGACGAGCACCCGCTATATCGATATGAGCCGTCAGCCGATAATCGATTCCGTAGGAACGGCCGCGTCGCAGGAAATCGTCCGGAAGTGGCACGAGTTTTACGTATCGTCCGGACCGGCGGTCGAAGCGCATCTTCGCGCGAAGTTTCCTCGGAAGGGGGACGAGGACGAGAAAATGTACGACAAGGCCATCAAGGCCCGTTCATTCGATATCCTGCGCGGATTCCTACCGGCCGGCATCACGACGCAGCTTTCATGGCACACGAATCTACGTCAGGCGTGGGATAAGCTCGCACTTCTGCGGCACCATCCGCTCGCCGAGGTCCGGGAGACGGCGGAAGGGATGCTTTCGGTTCTTCGGGAGCGGTATCCGAACAGTTTCAGTCACAAGCGCTATGAGGCGCAGGAGGCATACTGGGAGGATATCCTTTCGAAGCGGACGTATTTCGCCCCCGAATCGTTTCCGGAGGAATTCGGAGTGAAGACGACCGTTGAAAAGGAGTCGCTCGCACCATACGCCGACATTCTCGGAAAGCGACCCGTGAAAACGAACCTGCCGCAGTATCTTCGCGCATTGGGAACCTTCACCTTCGATTTTCTTCTCGACTTCGGGTCATATCGCGACATACAGCGTCATCGTGCCGCCGTCCATCATATGCCGCTCCTTACGACCCGGTACGGATTCCATCCGTGGTATCTCGACCAGCTTCCGGATCCGGTACGCGCCGAAGCGGAAGCGCTTATCGAAGAACAGGTCGCGGCGATCGCGACGGTCGACGCCTCGCCCGAGGACAAGCAGTATCTCGTCGCGATGGGGTTTCGGGTGCCGGTTCGCCATACGTTCGACCTGCCCAGCCTGGTCTATTTCGTCGAGTTGCGAAGCGGCAAGACGGTGCATCCGACCATACGACCCGTTACGCAACGGATGGCGGACGAGATCGAAAAACGGTTTCCGGAAGTGTCGCTCCACGTCGATCGGGATCCGGACGACTGGGACGTACGTCGGGGACTGCAGGACATTCAGCAGAAAACAGTTAACAGATAACAGATAGCAGGGATCAGGAATCATGAATCATGAATCAAGAATCATGAGCCATGAACCAGTAAACACTTGGGCAATTCAACAATAAAACATTAATCTTTTGAAGCAATGGGAAAGATCATCATCGGGATTTCAGGCGAGATCGCGTCGGGGAAGGATACGGTGGCGCATTACCTCGTGAACCGCTACGGGGCCAAGATGTTCATGTTCTCGGATCCCCTGCGTGACGTGCTGAACCGGGTACATATCGCGCAGACCCGCGAGAACCTGACGAAGATTTCCGGCGCGCTGCGTACCACGTTCGGTGAAAACATCCTCTCGCATGTCATCGCCAACGACGCGATGAAGGACGAGGAAAAACTCGTGGTCATCGACGGCGTGCGGCGTTCGTCCGACATAGAGGCGGTACAGGGATTTCCCGAGTTCTCGCTCGTTTACGTCGAGGCGTCGATAGAGACCCGATACGCGCGGCTCGCGAAGCGACATCAGAACGCGGATGACGACACCAAGACCTTCGAGGAATTCCAGAAGGACCATTTGCTTGAGACCGAGGTCGGCATCCCGGCACTCAAATCCCAGGCGAAGTACATCATCGACAACGAGGCCGGACTCGAAGACCTGTACGCGAAGGTGGATGCGGTCGTCGCGGAGATGCGCAAGAACGCGGCGGATCGAGCTGGCGCGGAGTAATAGCGTTCCACGGATGAAATATACTCCTATGGGAAAGAAGACCGGCAGACTGATCGTGATCGACGGCTCGGACGGATCCGGAAAGGCGACACAGGCGACGTTGCTCCTGAAACGGCTGCAGAAGGAGGGATACCGCGCGCGGACACTCGATTTCCCGCGGTACGAAACCAACCTGTTCGGCAAACTTCTCGGGGAATGTCTTGCCGGTGAGCACGGCGATTTTGCGACTCTTGATCCGCGTATCGCGTCCGTTCTCTATGCGGCCGACCGGTTCGAGTCGAAGGGTATTATCGAAAAATGGCTCGGCGAAGGGTGTGTCGTCGTGCTCGACCGGTATGTGAGTTCGAACCAGATCCATCAAGGCGGGAAGATCCAAGACGCGAAGCGGCGCCGATCGTTCCTCGAGTGGCTCGATCGGATGGAATTCGGCGTCTTCGGATTGCCACGGCCCGACGTCATCGTTCATCTCCATGTACCGACCGACGTATCCCGACGTCTCCTTCAGGAAAAGGGCGCGACCGAAAAAAAACCGTATCTTCGTGGCGGGAAGAAACGAGATGTCGTCGAGACGAACGGTAAGTATCTCGAGGATAGCCGGGAGAACGCGTTGCGACTCGTGCGGAAACAGAATGATTGGCGACAGGTGGAATGTACACGTCGCGGAGTATTGCTTTCACGTGAGGAGATCGCGGAGCAGGTGTTCGGAATCGTGAGTTCAATGCTATGAATATCGAAGTGAAAAAACTCGATCCGAGGGCGAAGCTCCCGGTCCGGGCGCACGAGGGTGATGCGGGGCTCGATTTGCATGCGTTGTCCGGATGCAGTATCGGACCCGGGGAACGGGCGTCCGTTCCTACGGGTATTGCGATTGCCGTCCCGATGGGCCATGTCGGTCTAATCCTGGACCGTTCGGGGCTTGCCGTGAAGCACGGTATTACGACGCTTGGCGGGGTAATCGATTCGACGTATCGGGGAGAGTGGGGTGTCATCGTGCTCAATACCTCCGACGAGCCCTACGAGGTTGCCGCAGGAGAACGCATCGCTCAGATTCTGGTCGTGCCGATAGCCCTTCCCGATGTTTGCGAAGTATCGGAGCTCGATGCTACCATGCGGGGTGAGGGCCGGTTTGGCAGCACGGGGAGGACGTAAGACAGATATCTGTTCAATGTTATCTGATATGAAATACATACCGGTTATCGGCATGGAGGTGCACGTGGAACTCAAGACGGTTTCCAAGATGTTTTGTGCGTGCAGGAACGGTCTTGGGCAGGAAACCGAGCCGAATATCCATATCTGTCCCGTCTGTACGGCGCAGCCCGGAGCGTTGCCGACGCCGAACCGGAAGGCGATCGAATCCGTCCAGCGTGCGGGTCTCGCGCTCGGATGCGCCCTCGCGAAACATTCGAAGTTCGACCGGAAGAATTATTTCTATCCGGATCTTCCGAAGGGCTATCAGATTTCCCAGTATGATGAACCGTTCTGCGGGAGGGGAGAGCTTGAAATCCGGGAAGGAAAGACGGTCGGTATCACCCGCATACACATGGAGGAGGATACCGGCAAGCTGACCCATCCGGCAGGGGCGGATTATACCCTCGTCGACTTGAATCGGGCCGGAGTACCCTTGATGGAGCTGGTGACCGAGCCGGATATCGATTCCGCATCGGACGCAAGGCTGTTCTGCCAGACGCTCCGCCAGATCCTACGCTATCTCGATATATCGGATGCGGACATGGAGAAGGGGCAGATGCGGTGCGAGGCGAACATCTCGCTTCATGCGGAGGGCGCGGAAAAGCTCTCCGGTACCAAGGTCGAAGTGAAGAACCTCAATTCCTTCCGGGCCGTCGAGAAAGCGATCGAGTACGAGATCGCGCGGCAGGCCGAAGCACTCGAGTCCGGCGAGAAGATTGTCCAGGAGACCCGCGGGTGGGATGAGAATAAACAGAAGACCGTCTCGCAGCGCAAGAAGGAATCCGCCCACGACTATCGCTATTTCCCCGAGCCGGACATTCCGCCGTTCTCGTTTACCGAGGCTGATTTCGAGGTGCTTCGACGGAGCATACCCGAGCTTCCGGCCGCCAAGGAGAAGCGGTTCGCGGAGCAGTTCGGGCTCACGTCCGACGCGCTCTCGGTCATTACGGCGGAGAAACCGACGGCGGACTATTTCGAGGCGGTGGTGAGTGAAATCCGTGAAAAGAAGAAATCCTCCGAGATCGAGGAGGGCGCCGGAGTGGCGATCCGACTCGCGGCGAACTATCTCGTGACGGAACTCAGGAAGCGGCTTGCCGACACGGGGAAGACGATCGAAACGTCCGGTATCTCTCCCGAGAACTATGCGGAGTTCATCTCGATCCTGGCGGACGGGAAGATCAATTCCAGTGCCGCACAGACGGTGCTTGGTGAGATGCTTTTGGGAGGGGACAACGATCCGTCACACATCATCGACCGTCTTAACCTCGCGCAGATGAGCGATACGGGCGAACTGGAAGGAATCGTCGATGCCGTTCTTGCCACGAATGCCAAATCCGTCGAGGATTACAAGGCCGGAAAACAGAACGCGTTCCAGTTTCTCATCGGTCAGATCATGAAGGAAACGAAGGGGAAGGCGAATCCGAAGGTCGTATCGGAAATCCTGAAGAAGAAACTTGAAGGGTGAGAAAAAATATCGAATTTCGAATCAATTTTTGAAATTTGAAAGTTAGAAATCGAAGGGAAAATCCGAAAAGTCCTATGAAGATATATTTTGTCGGATCGATTCGTGGGGGATGCGAGGATTCGTAACTCTATTCGCGACTTATTGATATCCTGAACGTTTTTTGGGAAGTGCTGATCGAGCATGTCGGTTCCGCGACCCTGTGGACGATGCGGGACAGTTTTCGCCTTCGGATTCCGATATCATGACTGTGATCTCAAATGGATTTTCGAATCGGACGTCGTCGTCGCGGAGGTCACGACGTCTTCCCTCGGAGTCGGGTACGAGATAGCGAGAGCGGTTGAAGCGCGGAAACGGACGCTCCGCCTGTTCCGTTCCGGGGAGGGAAAGAGACTGTCCACCATGATTTCCGGATGTCCCGGTGTCACGGTCCGGACTTATGAAACGGAAAAAGAAGCGGCGGATGCCATCCGGCAGTTTCTTACCGGCTGAGTCCGTCGAATCCCGGCGTCTGAAGAGACATTTGATAATTTATCCGTTTTCTTTCTCATCGGAAATGCTATATTGGGAAGGTAACCCGTGATACGTAACGAATATGTTCAAGGCCGAATCCTCGCAGCCTCCGGCAGCGGAAGAGGGAAAGGAGAAGTTGTTGGCACTCAATGAGGAGTATAAGCGGTTGCAACAGGAGGATTTCATGAAGATGAGCTCCGAGGAACAGAAAGCGAAGCTGGCTCGGATGCAGGACATTCTTGCAGAGATGAATTCTTTGAAAGTTGCTCTGGCACGTGGTGAGCAAGTTGGGACCGTTGAAGTACGGTCAGAACCTCTCGAAAACGCGGAGCCCGAAGAACCTGCGACGGTTGTCGAGGGTGATCCGACCCCGGAGGAAATCGCCACGCAGAGAGCGGCTGACGGGGAACAGCGGCAAGAAGAACTGAATCAGGCGGCTGACCTGGCTGAGCGGATCAAGAACGGCGGAGAAGGGATGCCGGCAGCAGAGGCTGGAACGGACGTGGGCGGAGAATCATCAACCGAAATGTCTGCTGGTTATCAGGAAGTGAAGCGTGTTGTACAGGATTACATAAAGAACGCCGCTTTCGAAGGGACGGAAGGGAGACTTCAGGATCTGGTCACCCTCCTTGAATCGAAGAATCTCGGTACTGAGGAACAGGAAGGTTTGGCACAGGAGGTGTTCGACGGCATGAGCCATATGAACCGTCGGGATGCGGATGCGAAAACGAACATGATATTGAAAATGCCTGACTCGCCGTTTCTTCAGAAACTGAAGGAACTGGAAAATGCCCGTTTGATGTCGGCGGAATATGCTCCGATAGAATAAGTCCGATCAGTGGGGTGGAAATCCGAAACGGACGCCGTTGGCGTCCGTTTCCGATTTTCCGGGAAATATCGGAACCGAATATGTCGTGTCCTCACTGGTTTCGCTTCCATTCGATCCGGATCCCTTTCCGTTCGAGCCGACGGAGAAACGTCATCTGCCGTTTGGCATAGTATAGGCTGTCTTTCATAATTCCCGCTTCCATTTCCTCACGAGTGATCATTCCCTGAAGGAAGCGTGCGCACCACCGGTATTCGAGGCCGAAGCCCTCGAGACGTTTCCACGAGAGGCCTTCCTGTTCGTGGAGCCGTTTTACCTCATCTATCATGCCTTTTTCAAGCCTTTTTTTCAGCCTTTTTTCTATACGCTCGTGCAAAACGTCTTTCGGAAGATCAATCCCGATGAACCGAAAATCATCGGACTTGTGACTTTCGACTTGTGACTTGTGACTGTTGTCTGGTACTTTCCCCAGTGTCGCGATGATTTCGAGCGCGCGGATGAGTCGGACCTTGTTATGTCGGTCAATGGTGTCGGCCCGTTCGGGATCCTTTTCCGAGAGCAACGTGAAGAGTTCCGGCGCGGTGAGTTTCGCGAGTTCCTTGCGGAGAACCGGGTCCGGTTTCACCTCCGGGAATTCGCTATCGAAGACGAGCGCCTCGATCCAGAAATTCGTCCCGCCGCAGACGATCGGAACCTTGCCACGACGCTTGATGCCCGCGATGGCCGCTCTCGCATCCCGCAGGAAATGCGTAACGGAATACGTCCGTTTCGGTGACGCCACGTCGAGAAGGTGATGCCGGATGCCGCCCGAGACGAACAACGGGCAACGAACGGTGGACGGTTTTTTACAGGGTTGTTTCGGTAGTTTCTGATCAGTTGTCAGTCGTAAGTTGTCAGTTGTGGGTTCCGCGTCCCGCGAAACCTTCCCTGCCCCGATATCCATCCCGCGATATACCTGCCGGGAGTCCGCGGATATGATCTCCCCGCCGATCTCGTGCGCGAGCGCGATGGCGTAATCCGATTTTCCCGAGGCGGTCGGACCGACGATGACGATGGTCTTCATATCCGGTTTCACAGATCGGAACCTGCCTTCGATTCCGTGAGGATGCGCCCGAATTCGTCCCGGCTGATATTCCAAAGACTGGCATCACGCGCCACAGGAAGGCCTGTCATTTCTTTTCCCATCCAGGATGGGGGAACGAACCGTCTCGCTTCTTCCTCTGAGTCGAATCCGACCTCCGCGCGGATCAGGCCTTCGAATCTGCCGTGATACACCTGGATCGAAACGGTATCGGTGGTGAGCGTGTATTTGTCCCGGATGATCGCGTCGCCAACGCCCGACTTCAACGCGTCGAATTCATCCTGCGAGATTTCCCGCTTGTCGGTTGTTCGCTCGATGTCCGAAATGATGCGCTTGTTCTCGAAAAAGTATCGATCGCCTATTTTCGATACCCGGCTTTCCTCTTGTTCGTCCGCGGAGTTCAATATGTAGCGTTCATATCGGAGCGGCTGAATACCGGAAATATTCGGCAAATCCCTTACGAAGAACTTCCGCTCGATCTCATTGCGCATATGTCCGTGCTCGACATTTATTACATCGTCTGATCGGATTTTTTCACCCCCTGTACCGCAGAGATCCGTTCCTTCGCCGCGTCGTCGAGTTCGACTGAAAACGCGGTACGGATGATTTGGCCGGCGACGGAGAGGAAAATCCTCGTATCACCCTTCGGAAGGGCGCCGAGTATCGCAGTGAGTTCGCCGAGCGATTCCGTCGCGCCGGCCTCGTCGAGAGCGATCGTGAGGTGCTCCTCGCGCTGGGGAACATCGTTCCCGTCCGTTGTGTCACGGATGGTCGAAGCACCGTGTCCGGCCCCCTGATGCTTTTTCCTCGTGAGCTTGATGGAACGGTATCGGTCCACCTCGGCCTCGTCAAGCTTGCGTCCCGACTCGGCCATGACCTTGGCCGAACCGTCGCGTCGGTTCACCTTGCCTTCGACAACGACAATCCCGTCCTCGGCCCAGAGCGATTCGGTCTCCGCCGCGACGCGCGGGAACACGAGTACCTCGATGCGGCCCGTCAGGTCCTCGATGCCGACGAAATACATCGGCTGTCCGTTCTTCGAGAGGATCTTCTTGGACGTCGCGACGACGCCGCCGAGGCGCAGTGACATGCCGTCGGGCATCGATTCGATATCTCGGACCGGCGTGGCCACTTCGCGAAGATAGTCGTCGTACTCGGAGACCGGATGATCCGAGATATAGAGTCCGATGAGCTCCTTTTCCCATCCGAGCCGCTCCTTCTTCGTCGACGGCCGTTCCGGTTTCGCGAAACGTATCGTCGGTTTTTCCAGTTCGAGACCGCCGAAGAGGCTGTCCGAATGGGTCTCCTTTATCTTGCCGATGTTCTTTGCGAAAGAAAGGATCGTGTCGAGATTGTTGAGGAGCAAATTCCGTTCCCCGAACCGGTCGAGCGCGCCGACCTTGGCGAGCGCTTCGAGCGATTTCTTGTTGAGATCCTTCACGCGTACGCGCTCCAACAGGTCTTCCATAGTCTGAAACGAGCCTTCTTCCTTCCGTACCCGGACGATCTCCTCGGCAGCCGGGCGTCCCACGTTCTTCACGGCATTAAGTCCGAACCGGATGCGTTCCTTCCCGTCGTCGCCCTCGATTACCGCGAAATCCTCGAAGCTTTCGTTCACGTCCGGTGCGAGCACCTCGACGCCGATCTGTCGCGCCTCCTCGACTTCGATCGCTATGCGGTCCGTGTCGTTCTGGTCGCTCGTGAGGAGGGCAGCCATGAATTCCGCCGGGTAGTGCGCTTTGAGAAACGCGGTCTGGTAGCCGACGAGCGCGTAGCAGGCAGCGTGGGAACGGTTGAACCCGTAGCCGGCGAACGGCTCGATGAACGCGAAGACCTGTTCGGCGATGCGGCGCGATATGCCTTCCTGTTCCGCACGGTCGATGAACTTGAGCCGCTGCTCGGCGATCAGTTCCTTGATCTTCTTGCCCATCGCCTTACGCAGAACGTCCGCCTCGCCGAGCGTGAAGCCCGCCAGGTCGCGCGCGATCTGCATGACCTGTTCCTGATAGACGGCGACGCCGTACGTGTTGCGGAGGATCGGTTCGAGCTTGGGGTGGAGGTACTTCACGACCTTATGCCCGTGCTTGCCGTCGATGAAGTCGGGAATCCACTCCATCGGTCCCGGGCGGTAGAGGGCGACCATCGCGACGATGTCCTCGAAGACCGTCGGCTGGAGCTGTTTGAGATAGCGCTTCATGCCGTTCGATTCGAGCTGGAAGACGCCGGTCGTACGTGCTTCCTGCAAGAGCCGGTATGTCGACTCGTCGTCGAGAGGGATATGGTCCATTACGTCCGAAGCGGATCCTTGTTCGGGATCGATGCCGATGCGCTCCGCGAGGTCGGGGAACTTGCCGAGCGCGCGGATGATGCGGACGGTATTCTGGATGATGGTGAGGTTCTTGAGGCCGAGGAAGTCCATCTTCAGGAGTCCGATTTTCTCTACGGCGGAGAGTTTGGTCGAGGAGGCGTACTGCGTCACCGCGGCATCACCGTGGCCGGCCACCTTCTGGAGCGGGGAGTATGCGGTCACCGGGTCCTTGGTGATGACGACGCCGCAGGCGTGCACCGAGGCGTGACGTGCGTTGCCTTCGAGCTTTTTGGCGGTGTCTATGATGCGTTTCGCGTCCGGGCTTGTCTCGTACAGCGTCTTGAGATCCGGGACCTCCTCGACCGCCTTCGAGAGCGACGTGAACATCGGGATGAGTTTCGAGATCTGGTCGCAGAACGCGTAGGGAAAACCGAGTGCGCGGCCGGTATCTCGGATGGCGGCCTTGGCAGCCATGGTTCCGAAAGTGATGATCTGCGCGACGTGGTCGCGGCCGTAGCGCTCCCGCACGTACTCGAGTACGTCGTCGCGTCGGTCGTCGGCGAAGTCCATGTCGACGTCCGGCATCGAGATGCGTTCCGGATTCAGGAACCGCTCGAAGAGGAGGTCGTACTTGATAGGGTCGATGTTCGTGATTCCGGTCAGGTACGCGACGAACGAACCGGCCGCCGAACCGCGTCCCGGTCCGACGACGACCCCGTTCTTCTTGGCCCAGTTCACGAAGTCGGCCACGATGAGGAAGTATGACGCGAAACCGGTCCGCGTGATGACGTCGAGTTCATACTCCATCCGCTCGCGGTGACTCGCGGGAACCGATTCGTCACCGTACCGATAGATCAACCCTTCATCGCAGAGCTCGCGGAGGTATTCGTCGGCCGTCTTTCCTTCCGGCACGTCGAAATGCGGGAGCTGTGTCTCGCCGAGCCGTATCTTGAGGTCGCACCGGTCGGCGATCTTCTTGGTGTTCTCGATCGCCCCCGGATAGTCCTTGAATATTTCTTCCATTTCCTCGGGACTTCGGAAAGAGAGGTCGAGGTGCGTGAGGCGCGGACGGTTCTCCTGTGCGACGGTCCAGTTGTTCTGGATACAGAGGAGGATATCGTGTGTGTCGCGATCATCGGGGTGCAGATAGAAGACGTCCGCCGCCGCGACCAGCGGGATCCCGGTCTCCTCGTGCATCTGTCGGAGACCCGCGTTGACGGTCGCCTGGCTTTCGAGTTCGACGTTCGGCCCCAGTTCGAGGAAGAAATTCCCTTCGCCGAAGATGTCCTGGTATTCCAGCGCCGCGGCCTTGGCGGCCTCATAGTTGTCGTAGATCAGGTTTGCCGGCACTTCGCCGGTCATGTTGCCCGAAAGAGCGATGAGTCCCTTGCCGAATTTCCTCAGGAGGTTCTTGTCGATACGGGCCTTGTAATAGAAACCGTCGAGCTGGGCGATCGAGACGAGCTGGAGGAGGTTGAGGTAACCTTCCTCGTTCGTGGCAAGGAGGACGAGAGTGTTGCGCGGACGATCGTCGGCCGACGGGGTCTTGCTCGTATGATCCTTCACGACGTGGAGTTCGGTGCCGATGATCGCCTTGATCCCGGCGTCCTTGCAGTGCACGTAGAACTCGACCGCGCCGTACATGTTGGACGTGTCGGTCAGCGCGAGCGAGGTCATCCCGTACGTTTTCGCCTCCGCGATCAGGTCGTCGACCTTCGGCAGGGCGTTGAGGAGTGAGAAATGAGAGTGGACGTGGAGGTGGACGAAGTCGGACATAGTGACAGTGAACAGTAAACAGTGATCAGATAACAGGGAACGGGGAGCAACCGATAACTTACAACTGACAACAATCAAGCACTGTGGCAATTACGCTATGAAACCATCCAACAATGTGGTTTCATCAAACAAAAAACGCCTATCCTAAAGGAAAAGACGCTGACATGGTCGAGAAAGTCGGTTCATATGTTTTCGCTTCCCCCGTACGCCGGCTTGCGCCCTGGCTTCCGCCGGGAAGATTGATACGATGACAGTATAGCACGGAGCAGGTTGGAATAAAAGAAAGACCCGGGTGCGATTACTCGCTGCCCGGGAATCGGTTTTCGTTCACATCCATCCGAGTATCCGATGATGGATGCGGACCATGAGTTCATACGTGAGCCACGACCATTTCCCTCTGGTCCACTTCTGAACGGACCGTTTATCGAACCAGTCCGGCGTGATCGAAAGCGATTTCGATATCGCGGAGCCGAAGACATTTCTTGCCATAAAGAAACATCTTTGGATATGTTCGGGGTGTGCGGTCACGCACGGTATTCGTAATCTGCGAAGCTCGGCAATCCGTTTGGCCTCGAGCATGAAGCCGCGTGTTCTAAGATATCCTTTCTTCGGCGGCCAAATCGCAAAGAGCGTATCGATACATCTGTTATAGCGACCCGGATATCTTTTCCAGAGCTCATACATGATTTCCCATTGACCGATGACCGGAATGTCGAAGGCACTCGGATGTTTCGATAATTCGGTCGCGAGAAGTATATTCGGCGAGCCCGGGTCGAAATTTTCGGTTTGCAGCCATTCGAACATCGCGATATCGTCGTCGAGCTCGTCACGTTTCTGCCGTATTATCGTCGAGGCTTCCTTGTCGGTGAACGAGTTTCGGCCAAATGCGTTCGCTACCATGAAATCGTACATCTGATCCTTATTTGCATTGATGAACGACTCCGGCAGAAAGAGCCTATCGAAAACAGCGCTTTTCAGGTCCATGGTTCCCCCAGTTTACATTTGTAAGATTCTGATATCACGAAAGCACGTGAGGAACGAAAAGTCAATGTTCCGTGTGCGGTTTTTCCGCTATGCTGGAATTGATGTATGGTATCGTTTCATTGCCATATCGTTGAATCGTTCGGAATACGCATCAAGAGAAAGCCTCGTTGCGAATACAGGCACGAAATCCATGGAGAGTCTATTTGATTTCGAAAAACAGAAACGCACTGAAACCGGTCTCGTCCTCGTCGGGATCGACGAGGCGGGGCGTGGGCCTTTGGCTGGGCCGGTCGTGGCGGCCGCGGCGGCGTATCGCGATCAGGTCTCGTTCGTCGTGGCGGAAGAGTTGGAAAAACGATTTCGATTCGTCCGTGATTCCAAGACGCTGTCCGAGAAGAAACGCGAGGAGATGTTCGGGTTTATCCTCGAGCATTTTCACGTCGGCATCGGCATCGTGTCCGCGGACGCGATCGATCGGATGAACATCCTTCAGGCGACGTTCCTCGCGATGAAGGAGGCGGTCTCCGACCTGCGGAAGACGCTCGGCGCGACGGGGGACGGGATGCTCCTCCTGGTCGATGGGAACCAGGAGATCCCGAATCTTTCGGTCGCGCAGGAAACGGTGATCGGTGGGGATGCTCGGGTGCGTTCTATCGCCGCGGCGTCCATCATCGCCAAGGTGACGAGGGACCGGATGATGGCGAAGTACGATCGGGAGTATCCCGCGTATGGGTTCGCTAAGCACAAGGGATATGGGACCAAAACGCATATGGACGCGCTTCGCCGGCTCGGCGCGTGTCCGATTCACCGGATGAGTTTCAAACCGGTCTTCTATTCGGTTCCCGAAAACGTGAACCGGAACCTGCTCAACGGATAACAGTCGAAAGTCCATAAGGTCCGTAAAGTCCCGTAGAAAAAAGACTTTGGACTTTCGACCCGTGACTATGTCCGGTCGACGTATCGCGAAAACTTCCCGTAGGCATCGCGCAGGAGGCGCGCGTCGTTGAGCGCGTGGTGCATCCGGCGTGCGTCGGACGGTTCGATGCCGAGCGACTCTGAGAGGACGCGGTCGTTCTCGAGCAGGTTCGAGGGATTGAGTCCGACCGAGAACAGCATGGATGCGAAGTCGATCGGATAGCGGTTGAACGGCCACTCCTCGTCGGGGAAGAGCTTATGGAGGAAGACGGTGTCGAAGTGGCTCACATAGGAGACGAGGTATGGGGCGGAGTCGCCGAGGAAGTGTCGGATCCGTTCGCGGGCCTTCTCCGGCGTCATCGGATTGCCGTCGAGCAGGGGAAGGATGTTCTCGCGGACCCACGGGTGAGCCGAATCCGGATCGCGTTCGATTTCGAGGTAGAGTTCCTCACCTGACGGCTTCACGATCGCGACGGAAAGGATCTCTCCTTCGTACGGATGAAGCGAGGTGAACTCGGCGTCGAAGAAGACGATGTTTTCGGAAAATGTCCCTGTCGGCATACGGTTTATGTGATTCTTTTAACCTTTCCCTCAGTATCTTCCATATGGGCGCACGAGGCAAGCGTGTCGGGGTCGCCCCTTCCCTTTTTCCCCGTTTTGTCCTTATAATGTCGGCAACGGGGATATGACCGTCGCTTTCTCCTTTTTTCTTCAAGAGAGCCATAGGGGTCCCGGCTCTACGAATCGGCCTCGGAATCCGTAACGGATGCGTATGTCTGAACAGTGCTATTTCAATGGGAAGGTTATGCCGATCGAGGAAGCGAACGTGAGTCCTCGTGACCTCGGTTTCCTACGAGGGTATGCGGTGTACGACGTGATGCCGGTCGTGAACGGCGAGCCGTTCCTTTTTGACGAGCACTGGAAGCGGTTCGAGCGGTCCGCGGATGACCTGGGGTTGCGGATTCCGACGACGCCGGACGAGGCCAAGGAGATCGCCCGTGACCTGATACGCCGCCATGAATACGAGACGATGATCGTGCGTACAGTGCTCTCCGGCGGGCCGAGTGCGAACGGTTTCCTTCCGGAAGGAAACGAGACGTTCTGTATGATGGTCGAGGAGACGGCGCCGCTGCCGCGCGAACTTTACGACAAGGGTGGCAAGGTTATCACGCTCGGTTATCGTCGGATGCATCCGTCCTCGCGGACGGCGGATTTCATCGTGCCGCTTCGTGAACGCGAACGCAAGCTCGCCGAGGGCGCGGTAGAGATCCTCTACGTGCACGGCGGGCGTGTACTCGAGGCGTCCACGAGCAACTTCTTCATCGTCAAGGACGGCGAGATACGCACGACCGGGCACGGGCCGCGCTCCGGCATCACACGTCGGCTTATCGTCCGCCTTGCCAAGGGTGCCGGCATCCCGGTCCGCGAGCACGGTCTCTTCGAAGGCGATCTCCGGTCCTGTGACGAGGCATTCCTGACGGCCTCGAACAAGTTGATCGTCCCGATCGTCCAGGTCAACGATTTCCCTGTCGGCGACGGCGAGGTGGGGCCCGTGACCAAGCGACTCCTCTCCATCCTCGAGGGATTCATGAAGTCGTACGGTCCGGAATCCGATCGGAACATACCCGGACAGTCGCAGGCGATGTGATTTTCGGAGCCGGGTCATTGGCCGATACTTGCCAAGTGAAAAGAACGATGGTAGAGTGTTCCGTGAACAGGCCGAGCGCCTTTTTTATCCGTCCTGAGTGAACCGATATGGCACTGCCGAAGCAAAGACATACGAGAGAACGCCGTGATCGCGCCCGTCGCGAACTGGAAATGACTCCGACCCGGACCGTAGTCTGTCCCAAGTGTTCCGCACCGGTCCTTCCGCACCGGGCCTGTCCGAAGTGCGGCGAATACCGTGGCCGCGTGGTGCTCAAGAAGGCGCTTCCGAAACTCGCGAAGGCGAAGAAGGCGGAGTAATCCGCCTTTTGCGCGTTTTTCTTTCTGCAATACTAAAACAGATATAACCGTTCCTTGTATGGCAAACCGTCATCTCCAGCGATCCGTCGCGATGCAGTCCCTCTACGAATGGGACTTCAAGGGCTGTCCCGACGGCACTGTCATGGATATCGTGAAGCATAATCTCGCCGAGTTCGCGCCGGGGCTCGAGGGCGGTTCGTTCACGTCGCACTTGGTCGAGGGAGTATCGAAGGAACGCGTCACGATCGACCAGCTCATCGTGAAATGCGCGCCAGAATGGCCGCTCGAGCAGATCGCGTCGGTCGACCGTTCCATTCTGCGGCTCGGTATCTATGAGCTCCTGTTCGGTGACTACGACGAGGTGCCGCCCAAAGTGGCCATCAATGAGGCGATCGAGCTCGCGAAGTCCTTCGGTTCCGACAGTTCGCCGAAATTCGTCAACGGCGTCCTGGGGACGATCTATCGCGAGATGGGCGAACCGATGAAGGACGATTCCTCCGAGAAGCGCAAAGAGCGGCTTGAGACGTGGCAGGAGGAGCATGGCGGAAAGCCCGCGCAGGCGGCGGAGCGGGTGTCCGAGGAGTCCCTGGCGGTCGAGGAAAGAGCGGCGGAATAATGATGCAAAAACCGCATTCATAGCGCGGGAACGGTATCGAAAGCCGGAACGATGCGACATCCGTGCCATGCGTAGTAGCGGAACGTATCGGTTTTTCATGTTTTCTCTCTGAGTGTTGCGGTATGGACGAGCATTTCGATGCGGCAAAATTCGCCGAGACCTTCGGCATCAAGATCGTGAACGACGATCTCTTTCAGGAGGCGATCACGCACCGATCGTTCCTCAACGAGCATCGCGGGTACCGGCTGGATCACAATGAGCGCCTCGAGTTCCTCGGGGACGCGGTTTTGGAACTGATCGTGACGGACTACCTGTACCGGAACTTTCCGAACCCGGAAGGGGAGCTGACGAGTTTCCGGGCGGCGATCGTCAACGGCGAGATACTCGCGGAAATCGCCGGCAATCTCGGTCTGGGGGACTTCCTGCTGATGAGTAAGGGCGAGGCCAAGGATACCGGTCGCGCGCGCATGTGGCTCCTCGCCAACGCGATCGAGGCGGTCATCGGCGCCCTCTACCTCGACCAGGGGTACGACGCGGCCAAGGTGTTCATCACGGAACATATCATTTCCGAGCTTTCTCGCGTGATCGAGGCGGGGCTCCACACGGACCCCAAGAGCAAGTTTCAGGAGATGTCGCAGGAGAAGACCGGCATTACGCCTCAATACCGCGTTCTTAAGGAATGGGGGCCGGACCATGACCGCCACTTTACGGCCGGCGTGTTCCTCAATGAGACGCTCGTCGCCGAGGGCGAAGGGGCGTCCAAGCAGGAGGCGCAGCGCGCCGCCGCCGCCGCGGCCATCGCCGCGAAGGGGTGGGGATAGCCTCGGTTCATTCTTCGCATTTTTGCAGAGTCTTTGTCTGCACGAACGAAAAGGCGCTGAGAGCGCCTTTTCGTGTGGTCGAAGCAAGTAGCGGTGACAAGTATGGGATACGGAATGAGAT
>DATMYW010000056.1:0-9737 GCA_035560715.1 Candidatus Fimivivens sp.
CAGCAACCGATGAGGCGACCGTCTCCTACACGTCCGGAAACATCCTCAGTTTCGCAACCGATTCGACGACCAACGGCGATATCGCCTTCTTCACCGACGACCTCTATCTCGACAAGTCGACCGGAAATGTCGGTGTCGGGAACACGGCGCCGGGTCAAAGATTGTCCGTTGCCGGTACTCTTGGCGTACTTGAAGGCGGTACCACGCCGACGTACTACACCGTCTTCCAGGGCGGTGATCAGTCGGGGACCATCACTTATACCCTTCCGACCGCCGTTCCGGCATCAAACGGATACGTGCTTTCGTCCACGACCGCTGGCGTATTGAGCTGGGCGGCGGCAGGTTCCGGGAGCAGTACGCTGCAGACCGATTATAATGCGACGAGCGGCAATACGATCCTGACGACAACCGGACGGAATATAGCGTTTACGCTCGGCGAGGTCGCGACACCGACCATGTTCATCATCGAAAACCAGGATACGGCAGGTTCGTCCGCGCAGTATATGAATAATTCCATCGCGTCCGGCACGCTGACAAACGGACTCCAGTTCGAGCAGACCGGTGCAGGCACGGTTACGAATGCCATAAGCATCCTCCGGACGGCGGGAACCATCACGAAAGGCGTTGATATTTCCGGCACGGTCGGTACCGGAATTTCCATCGGATCAGGCGTGACGACCGGAATCGCTTTCGCCGGAACGACGAACACGATCGACATGAACAATGCGTCGAATAGCACGCTATCGATCACGAACTCGGGAACCGGCGTCGCCTCGGTCTCCATCGAGGCCGGGGGGTCGTACGCCGGTGCGGGTGCGGTGACGCTCTCTTCAGGTGGCAGTGCCGGTTTGACCCTGGATTCGGCGAGCAATACCACGACTATCGCCGCCTCCGATACCGCTTTGACCGCGACCGGCGTGACGACGCTGACACTCGGTGCCGGGGTTTCGATAACGAACGCTACCGGAGACATAATTTTGCAGCCGGCAGGCTCCGGAACGACGGCGAACATTCAGATCGGTGCCGGCGGATCTGGCTCGACGACCTTCGACTATCTGCTTTTGGACGTAAAGAGCACTTCGAGCGACCCGGGCACGGGAACGGAAGGCGCGATGTATTACAATACTTCCGACGACAGCTTTCGTTGCTTCAAGGGTACGGCGTGGGCCGCCTGCGATCAGGGCGGAATCCTGAACAGACAGACATTCACTTCGGGAACGAATGCGACCTATACGCCGACGGCCGGGACGAAATATGCGGTCGTCGAGATGTGGGGCGGTGGAGGTGCCGGCGGGGGCGTCAGCGCGACGGCATCGGGTGCCGGAGGGGGAGGAGGAGCCGGCGGATACGCGAGGTACTATCTGACGGCGGTATCGGGAACCTACACGTATTCGATCGGGAGCGGCGGAACCGGGAACTCGGGTGCGACCGGCGGAGCCGGCGGAAATACCACGTTCGTGGATGGCGGAACGACCGTTACCGCATACGGCGGATCGGGGGGTATCTATGTCGCGGGCAGTACGACCGCGAAGCCGGCATTGGGCGGCGCCGGCGGGGTCGTTTCCGTGAACGGACATATCAACGGTGCTGGCGTTCCAGGATATAGCGGACAGACCGGCGCGGCGACAGTTGCCGCATCGGGCGCCGGCGGGTCGACCCAATTAGGGGGTGGCGGTGCCGGACGCAATACGTCGGGTGCGGGCAACGCGGCGGTCGCGAACACGGGGTCGGGCGGCGCCGGCGCGGCATGTGTGACGTCGGGCGCGGCTGCGGCAGCGGGCGGAGCGGGATCTGCGGGACGAATCGTCATTACCGAATACAAGTAACAACCGATATGAACAAATACGCGTCGACGTTCGTCTTCATAGCGATACTCCTGACTCCGTGGGCAGTGTCGGCCAAGGAAGGCTGGCGATTGGTGGAAGGGGAAAACAGATTGGTGTTGAAAGGTGCCTGCGCCGGGAAGGAAGTGGGAATCAGTCTGTTCTCGAAAGAAACCGGAGTGGAAGCGTATTCGACGACCGCGGTCTGCAAAGACGGCTCGTTCGAATTCACCGATTATCTTCCGCAGTGGCCGGGTATGAAGGATGGTTCATATGCGCTTGTCGTCAATAAGGATGAAAGGAATGAGAAGACCGTGACGGTAGAGCGGACGGTCCCAAGTGACCCGGTCATTTCGACTGATACCGGGAAAGATGATACGGTCGTGCTCGAATCTCCGATACTCCGATCGGAATCGGGTTTTCTCGACGCGTTCGTGGCGCTGCAGCAGTCACTTCTTGACATGCGCCTCCGTTTGGCGGAATCCGAATATCCGGAAATCGTGAAGGCAAGTCTGGATGCGGCCATCGACGGAATAGACAAGATCGCCGGTTCAATGACAGATCTCCTGTTCGCCTCGGAAACGGGAGAAGATGCGGCAGTGGCGGAGACGGCCGAAGAAACGGCGATCGCTGATGAAGGTGCCGCAGCCGATCCTGTCGCGATCCACGACGTATCCGACGCATCGGTAACGGTTGGCAGCACGGAACTCCCCGATGGAATGTCCGAAGGGAATGCTGCCGATCTGTTGCTCTCCGACGGACTGAGTATCTCGGAAGGCGCCGTCGCCGGTAGTTCCGTCGAGAACGGACAATGAGATCGATACGGAATTCAAACGTGCGAATCCCTCCCGTGCAGGAGGGATTTCTTGTGCAACGTTTTCCCGATGAGGTATAATGGAACAAATGGAAACATAAACGGAATCGTATGCCGACCAAAAAGAAATCGACCGTTCAGCCGGAATCGGATGACGTGCCGGTGCGGGAACCGAAAAAGTCACTCGCATCCATCAAGTCTTTCAAAAGGGAGACCGACGCAGCGACGCCCAAATCAGCCTCAGCGAAAGCGAAGGCGAAGGTGAAGGCGGAGCCGACGGGAAAGCGGCCTCATGGGCCGAAGATGCTGACCGTATTATCGTGGACGGTCTTTGGGATATTACTATTTGCCGCAGTCGGAGCAGCGATCTATTTTTACCGGGCATATCGACAGGCGACCGATGCGAAGCCTGTCGTGAATGAGACAGAGAGACTCGTCGCCAGACTGTCGCAATTCATGGAACTTCCGCAGGGCGAGGTGCCGACACTTGCCACGGTAACCGACCAGTCGAAGTTGGCCGGACAGGATTTCTTTCAGAAAGCGGAGAACGGGGATCAGGTGCTGATCTATCAGACTGCCGGAAAGGCGATACTGTTCCGTCCTTCGACAGGAAAAATCGTGAACTTCGCACCCGTAAGCGCGAAGGGGGATGCGGGTGAACGGGATTCTGCGGGTTCCGTTTCCCATCCTGCCAACGTCGCTTCCACGGAACCTGCCCAGGCCGGGGATATCGTGGCACCGGTAGAACCGACTGAGCAACAACCGGCCCAGGCTTCACGGGAGAATGCCAGAATAGAACTCTACAACGGGAGCACGACGCTCGGAATCACCGCGAAGATCGAAAAGACGATATTGACGAGGTATGCAGATTCGATGGAGGTGGTCGGCAAGGAATCTGCCGCGAATAAGGATTATGTCGGCACGTCCGTCGTGGATCTATCCGGTTTGCGGGCACATGAGGCATCGCAGCTCGCGGATCTCCTTGGTGGGACTGTCTCGAACGCGGGGTTACCGGATGGAGAAACGGCACCGCAGGGAGCGGATATCCTGGTCATTATCGGCAATGTGAAAAAGTAGCCGACTTTTTCAGTGAGGTCTTGATAATCCTCCGATACGGGGGATTTTCTTTTTCCTGAAGGGTTTGTGTGTATAATGGGGTCATGGGCAATCGAAAGAAGAAAAACAGGGCCTGGAAGAAAATCGCCGGCGCGCATCTCCGCATCTCCGTGTGGATGTTCGTCACGTACCTCGTGCTTTCGGTCGCCTACAGCCCTGATTTTCTCCTCTCCGACATACGGCACAAGTGGAGCGCCCTCGCGGACGATACGATAACGATTACCGCGAAGGTACTGGGGCCACCGAAAAAGCCGGTCGTCTCTGGAAATCCGGTCTGCGAGTCCGGCAGCCTGTCCGTAACGCTTGATTGGGCGGATGACGAGAACACGACGACTTTTGACGTGCTCCGCGACGGTTCACCGCTCGTCAGCGGTCTGGCGGTCTCGGCATTCATCGATTCCAACGTCGTCGTCGGAACGACATACGTCTATGAGGTGATCGCGAACGGTCCGATGGGACCCGGTGTCGCGATGTCGGATCCGATGTCCGCAACGACTCCGGGTGAGTGTGTCGTCCATTTCGTCCCGTCGCTCGATATCGTCTCATTCGACGGCAAGGCAATCTCCGGTTCAGTCGGGACGCCGGAAACCGAAAACCGAAAGCCGATCATTTCCGGGATGACGAATATCGCATCCGCCCAGGTGGACTTGCTTGTCGTCGGTGGACCTGTTTCCGTCTCCGCCCGCGTCCTTGCGAACGGGAACGGGTATTTCAGTTGGAGGCCGCCCTATGATCTCGCATACGGGACCCTGACGGTCTTCGTGACCGCGTCCGATCCATCCGATCAGTCCCTTACCGCATCGAAGAACCTATTGTTCAAAATCGACGAGAAGAAGGAAGAGAAACATTCGGGATCGAGGGGAACGACATCGATCAATCCAGTCCAGCCGGGTTCGTCCGACGGCTCGGGACTTGTGCAGTGTTCCGTCCCACTCGATTTCCTTCTGCATACCGGATCGGCAGACATCTATCAGGGACGAGAACTGCCGTACCTGGTCGAGATAGGACGCGTCGATTCCGCATACGAGGGTACCGAGGCCGATGCCACGTATCAGGTCGTCGATAAGGACGGAAAGATCGTACTCTCGTCGATCGGCACGGTCACGCTTCGCAAGGGGAACGTCGTTTCGGCTTCCATGGCGATCCCATCGTATCTCCGGAACGGAAAATATTCACTCCGGGCGATTCTCCGGTTCGGATCATTCGATGTCGGACGGGAAGTGTCGTTTACGTTGCTCCCGCTCCCCGTGCTCGATTTCGGCGGCGGTCTCCGCGTCACATACGCACAATTGCTGAGTGAGTTGGGGACGATATCGCTTCTCCTGTTGCTGCTGCTTCTCCTGTGGGCGTCGCTCTTTGCCCAGGAGTATTTCATGTTCCTGGAGTCCGCCCGACGGATCACCGAACGTAACCTCATTCGGGCCGGATTCTTCGGTCAGAAAAAGGGAAAGGGGGTGTCAGGCTGATATGGGACTTATTTCGCTTCTCGTGAACTCCGTTCTGATTGTCTCACTGCTGTTATCGATCGTCTTTACGGCCGGAGTGGTCTGGCGCGTCGAAATGAGACTCGACGTGTCTTATAAGTGGTTTCTTTCGGGAATTGTCTGCTTGCTGTTGGCGGAAATTGCCAATTTCTGGTATGTTCCTGAAACCAGGGAGATCGCCGTTCTTGTCTCGGATGCCCTCCGGGCGCTGTTCTCGCTCTTCTTCCTCGCCGGAATCCTGTCCATGCGGCAGATCGTGCGGGATATGGACGGTGAACGACGGAAAAAGGTTGGTACGTAGTCGGGAAAAGATACAACAATGGACTCTATCGTTCCGGACATCAAGGCAAAACTCAATATCGTTGACGTGGTCGGTTCGTACCTCCGGTTGACGAAGGCCGGCGCTTACTGGAAGGCCTGTTGTCCGTTCCACAATGAAAAGACGCCGTCATTCACCGTGAACGAGGAACGTCAGATTTTTCATTGTTTTGGCTGCGGAAAAGGCGGCGATATGTTCTCCTTCGTCGAGGAAATCGAAGGAATCGAATTCCGGGAGGCGCTTACGCTCTTGGCAGAACGGGCCGGTGTCGAAGTTCCAACGTACCGGAAAGCAGCCATGTATTCCGAGAGCGGTGAATCAAAGCCTGATCGGACACGGGAAATTCTCGAATTGTCGACGAAATTTTTCGAGAAGCAACTTTGGGAAGGTGAAGGCGCTAAGACGTCGCTCCCATATCTTCGGAAACGCGGGCTTTCCGACGAGAGCATCAGGACGTTTCGGATCGGATACTCGCTTTCGGGTTGGCGGCACCTTCACGATTTTCTCGTTTCGCGGGGATATCGGCCAGAGGAACTTGAACGTGCCGGGCTCGTCATCGTCAAGGACGGCCGTGCCGGCCACTACGACCGCTTCCGCGACCGGATCATGTTCCCGATTTCCGACGTGGTCGGACGTATTATCGGCTATTCCGCTCGCGTAGCACCTGGAGGGGATGAACAGCAGGCCAAATATATCAATACCCCGGAAACGTCGCTCTACCACAAGGGACGCGTCCTGTATGGTCTGTATCAGGCGAAGCAGGCAGTGAAGGATGCGGGATTCTCGGTCCTGGTTGAGGGACAAATGGACGTGATCGCGTGCCATCAGGCCGGCATAAAGAACGCTATCGCGGCATCCGGGACCGCACTGACGGGTGAGCAGCTCGATATGCTCAAGCGGTATGGTCGCGAGGTGCGGCTCTTCTTCGATATGGATGGTGCCGGTCAGACAGCGGCATGGAAAAGCGCGCTTCTGGCACTTGGAAAGGAAATGTCCGTTTCCGTCGTACTATTGCCGGAAGGCAAGGACGCGGCCGATGCCGCACTTGAGGATGTCGATACCCTGCGTCAGGCCGTACTCCGCTCCGTTCCCGTGGCGAAATATTTTCTCGATAGGGCCGTCTCCGTGAACGATGTCCGGGTCCCGGATGGGAAACGTGCCGTCGCGGAAGGGTATGCGTCACTCCTTTCGGCCATGACGAACCGGATTGATCGCGATTTCTGGCGTCGGGAACTGGCGGAAGCGATCGGAGTCGAGGAACGATCGCTTTCCGATTCGCTTCGTATCGCGCCGGACCCTTCGGGAAAGCCGGAACGGCGCGATGAGGTACCGACACGGGACGGACAGCGCACGTTTATGTCGCGCTCCGATGTCCTCAGAGATCGGTTACTCGGTCTGCTGCTCATCAAGTCCGGTTTTCGGACTGATGACCGACTCATGGGAAGCATCGGTTCGATCCTGTCGCAAGATCCGCTCTTTCGACTGATCGTCTCGACGGATTCGGTTGATCCGTTCTCGCTTTCCAGCGATGAGGAACTCAAGCGTCGTGCTGCCGGACTCCTGTTCGATGCCGAACGGTCTCTTCCTGATGATTTGGCGGAGGCCGATTTGCAGGATCACCTGTCGAGACTCTTTGAGGAACTCGTCTTGCACCTGGCAGAGGAATCCCGGAAGTCCGAGTTGCAAGATATCGCGAAAGCGGTCGCAACGGCAAAGGCGAAGGGTGATCGAGTGCTTGAGAAGGAACTCCTGGCGCGCTTCGCGGATCTCTCGAAAGGAAATTGACTTTTTCCCAGAAGAAAGCTATTTTGAGTATACTGCCGCCGGTGTGCGGCGCTTCGCGTTTCATCTCCCTTCGAACCCGTATCGCAACCATATGAGCACCAAGAAGAAACCGATGAAGAGAAAGGTCAAGCCGGCGCCGATGAAGCCGAAGAAGACGACGAAAAAGGTCGCGTCAAAAAAATCACCGAAAAAATCCGCCCCGAAGAAACCGATGCAAAAAAAGAAGTCGCTCGTCAAGAAATCCAAGCCGGCGCCGAAGAAAACGACGAAGAAAGTCGTTCCGAAAAAGCCGATGAAGAAGGCTGAGCCGAAGAGCCCGGTCAAGAAGTCCGTCATGAAGAAGACGAATGTTTCGGTGAAGCCGGAGTCGGCCAAAAAGACGAAAGCCGAGGTGAAGCAGGAGGAGAAGGTGGATGCTTTCGGGGAGATCGTGGCGCGCGGCAAGCAGCGCGGATTCGTTACCGAAGACGAGATCATCCACATCCTGCCCGACGTGGAGACCGACCTTGACGCGTTGGAGCGCCTCTATGGGAGCCTCGAGGAGGCTGGTGTCCGTGTCGTCACGTCCGATGAGATGCTCAAGGTTGAGACTGACCAGATTGCCGAGACCTTCGAGACCGGAAAGGACAAGACGTCCAAGAAAAAAGCCTCGGAACGTCCGCAGCCGGTCGATGGGGAGGACGACACGTCGGACCTCGTCCAGATGTATCTCCGGGAGATCGGACGCGTGCCGCTCCTGAATGCGGAAGAGGAAGTGCGGCTCGCAAAGCTGATCGAGAAGGGAGACATCGCCGCCAAGCAGAAGTTGACCGAAGCGAACCTCCGCCTCGTGGTTTCGATCGCCAAGAAGTATGTCGGACGCTCGCACAACCTGTCGCTTCTCGACCTTATCCAGGAGGGAAACATGGGCCTTTTCCGCGCAGTCGAGAAGTTCGACTACCGCAAGGGATACAAGTTCTCGACGTACGCGACCTGGTGGATACGTCAGGCCATCACGCGGGCGCTTGCCGACCAGTCCCGAACGATCCGTATCCCGGTCCACATGGTGGAGACCATCAACAAGTACCTTCAGGTGACCCGCCGATTGGTGCAGGATCTGGGTCGCGAGCCGCTTCCGGAGGAGATAGCCGCGGAGATGGGTATGGAAGTGGACAAGGTCCGCCACATTCAGAAGATCTCTCAGGAGACCGTCTCGCTCGAGACCTCGATCGGAGACAATGACGACGATTCCGTCCTCGGCGATTTCATCGAGGACACCGAAACCGTCATGCCGAATCAGTCTGCCGCGCGGAAACTCCTGCGTGAGCATATCGCCGATATCCTGAACGAGCTGACGCCCCGTGAGCAGAAGATTCTCAAGATCCGATTCGGGCTCGAGGACGGCGTGACGCATACGCTCGAGGAAGTCGGTCAGGAGTTCGGCGTGACCCGTGAGCGCATCCGGCAGATCGAGGCCAAGGCGCTTGAGAAGATCCGCGAGCACGACAACGTGAAGAAACTGAGACACTACTAAAACCTGGTCGAAAGCATGCCCCGTAGCAGAGTCCGCGAGGCTTTACGGGGTCAAAAGCCCATAAAGTCTATCAAGTCGGAATGTGGGGGCTGAATCAGGAATAGGGAATAAGGAATCAGGAAAGAACGCAAGAATCCGTCCGGAAGGGCGGATTCTTGCCAATATGGGAGGGTTTGGTTATACTGTCTCTGTTTCAAGCTCGCTTGAAAATCAGATTCCGGTGTAGCTCAGCGGTAGAGCAGGGGACTGTGGAAACATGCGTGGTATACATGAAACATGTATGCCAGACAAGAGAACCTATGCTGACCGTCCCGAGTATCTGAAGCGTGCCGTCGCGAAGCGCCGTAAGGCGATGCGGTTGCGTGCAATCGGATATAAGGGCGGAAAATGTTCCCGCTGCGGTTATGATCGCTGTTTGGGCGCGCTCGAATTCCATCATACCGATGGAAGGAAAGATTTCAGTATTTCTCAGGATGGTCTGACGAGAAGTTGGGCCAGAATCGAGAAAGAGATTGAAAAGTGCGTCCTGATGTGCGCGAATTGCCACAGAGAGGAACATGAGAAATTACGCAGCCTTTCGGAGAAATCCGGGAGTGATGAATGAGGTGAATTGTCCCGATAAAACGGGATCCTGACGACCTTGAATATTCGAGGAAGTCGGTGACTGGAAGCCTACGGTCGGTTCAGCCCGACTACGGTGATCAGCAGCCAATCCTTTGACGGGTGGAAGGCATAGTCATGCCGAAGCCTGGCGAAGGAAGGTTCAGAGACTATCCCGCAAGGGAGTAGGCCCCGCAAGGGGTCGAAGCGCCTCACTCCTAATGCATTCGTGCGATGGAGATGATATAGTCCATGCGTCCTGGAAACAGGAGGAACACATGTA
>DATMYW010000057.1:0-12528 GCA_035560715.1 Candidatus Fimivivens sp.
ATAATATACTTCTTCAAAAACCGACCGACATTAAGCTTAATGTCGGTTTTTGCGTTTTATGGAAGCAGAAGTTCTAACATTTTCTAATCAAGGTCTCATTTTCCAATGATAGAAGTTTGAACTTCTTCCATTGCTCGGAGCAAAATGAAATCCGCCCGAAAGGGCGGTTTTTGTTTTTCGAAGACCGAGTATACCGACGATTCAGCCCATGTTAGGATTTCGGGCCCCAAAGGTGTCCAAGTCGGTTTCTTAAGTGAGGTGTTTTTCGGTTTTTCCAGTTTTTGGCGGGGCGCTTATGGACCACAACAGTTTGAACCAGGTGCGGAACGAATCGGCGAGCTTTTGGTTGACGACGACCGTCAACTCGATCTCCTCATGAAGCAGGCCGTCGGCATTGTCGGAAATGAATACGATATGGTCACCGAACACCTCGAAGGCGGACGGCGTTTCGAATCCCTTCGGCAGGAAACGGTATTTCGGCCTGAGCATGTCGACGGTATGCAAGACTTTCTCCATGTTTTCGTGCTCGTACAATATATGGAACGCGATGCCGCTTTTCTCCGCCTTCTTTCCCAGATCCGCGGCGAAGCTTTCGAGTTTCGGGTCGCTCCATACGCCTTTTGCCCCGACGATATAGTCATCTTCACCGACGCGCAGGATATCGCGCATGTAGCTTTTCCACCCCTCGATGCTGCGCAGGATATAGACCTTGTGTTCCTGGGGTGTCAGCAGATACAGGTCCTGCATTTCTGGCATCTTCTTTCTGAGAGTGTTTTCCTTTTCCTCCAGGAATTCGAGGAGTTTTTCGGGCGGAACCGCCTGATAGCGGTTTTCCCGCTGATCGAGTACCTCGAAGGCGATTCCCTTCTCGGTGAGGCGATTCAGCGTGTCGTAGACGTTGCGACGGTGTACGCCCGACTTCTCGGCGATCGCGCCGACCCCGAGTTCACCGTTTCCCAGCAACGTCTCGTACACGCGGGCCTCATTGCGTGAGAACCCGATTTCCTGCAGTAATTCGGTATATTTCATACATGTGGTGATAACCGACACCATGCGGTAGTATTTGCCACTCGTATAATACGGAGTATGATCGGTAATGTCAAATACAAACGAATTTTTTAACAACAGAATAAGAGAAATCAATCATGTACAGTATTCGTCTTCTGGCGCTTCTGACGCTTTTGCTGAATGCCATACCGGCGTTCGCGGGGGATTGGTCCGTAAACGGCAAGATCGCTTCCGGGTTCTTGTCATGGGATATGGTACACGTGAACGATCGAAGTTACGAACCGACTTTGCAGGGCAGTGTGACGTATCAGTCAGGTCCGTTCTCTGTCGGTGCGTGGGAGTCGGTCGTACCGGATAGCCGTTCCGCCGCCAATGAACTGGACGCGTATGTCGGTATCAAACCGACGAAGTGGCTTGATGTCACGCTTCTTTACATGGATATCGGACCGGATCTCGGCGATAGTGCAAACTGGTTTACCGTGTGGACGAGCGCTTCGGGTAATTGGGGATCGGCTGCGCATCGGTACGCGTTCAGATCGTCAAACGCATCGCCGGTCGGTTTCCAGGATGTACGTTACGATACGCCGCAGTGGAAAACCGATATCGGTAATCTGAAAATGGCGGCATCGTATCACTGGTGTCATGACAACGGACCGAAGTATCGCGGTGCGCAGATCATATGGTCGGCGCCGAAGGAGCTTTGCTTTGCCGTAGAGGGTCTCAATATCATACCATCGGTGCTGTTGTACCGTACCTGGGGCGATATCGAAGATCGAGGTGTTGTGTTCAGCGTCGAAATCCAGTAGCAAGTATTTAATATGAAAATCCAAAACAATAGGAACATAAAAATGTCTCATGAAATAATCGTTGACGGCGTGATTGTGGAATGCGATCCAATCAATTCCAACGGGTATGATCTGGTCATGCCGATATTCCCGGAGGAACAACCAATTACCTGGGCGTTTGCAAAACCATATATCGCGAAGCTGCATTCGTGCCGCGGAGACCTGGCTTTCGTGGACGTGGGGACCGGCTCAGGCATATTCGCGTGCCTCGTCGCGAAACATTTTACGAAGCTGTATACGACGCTTGTCGATGTGAGCAGTCGCGCGATTGAATTCGCATTGAGGAATGCGGGTAGAAACGACACGCGGATGACGACACTTTCCACATCATGTGGTCGCTATACCGAGCATCACTTCAAGCCGAAGTCAGTCGATCTAATCGCGATCAATCCGCCGTATCATCCTCATCCGAGGGCCGTTTCACGTTTCGTACCGCTGCATGCGAGGGGCGGGGAAGACGGCCAGGAGGTCTTTAAGGAGCAGCTTTCCGTTGCCGGGATTCACCTGGCAGAGGACGGCCTCGTCTTCTTCAACCAGATGGCGATGGGAAATGCGGACGGTCCGGACTTTTTGACCTATATCCCGGAACTCATGAAGGCGAAAGTCTCGGTCGAGTGGGTGAATATCTTTCCGCCGATCGATACGCTCACGTTCCTGCAGGGAGTGTATGGGGAACGATTCGCAAGCTGGATCCGCATGATGGCGGCACGAAAGTCGCTCCTGTATTACGTCGTCGGTATCATCCGAAACGACGGGAAGGGTGTGATACGGTGTCTTGACGGGCAGTTCGGTAAGGGCGGGATAGACGATGTCCGTTTGACCCGCTCGTGGGGAGCGCGCATAGCCCTCCATCACGAGATCGCCAATCATATTCCGACGCAGGTCAGGTAGGTTGAGAAACAAGGTTCAATCAAAGCCCCCACAAATTTTTCGGGGGCTTTTATTATTTCTGAGAGCGGGATATGGATCACTCGGTCGTGACGGCGTCCGACTTCGCTCCGTCGAGGAACCGAATCTGCGAGGGGAGGACGGTTCCGTTTCCGAGCGATATGCCGCCCGTTCGTTCGCCGTGCAGTTCCAGACATGGTACCGCGCCAGACGGGCATGCGACATCGGTCAACGTGACGCCGTTCGAATCCGAAATCCTGACCGCCTGGACGATTCCCGCGGCGTTCCTGACGGTAATGTCCCGAAGTGAGACATGGTCCGCGTTCCGTACGATGACGCCGTTCTTCGAGCGTATTCTCATGTTCGCCAGCGACACATTGACGATCGGTTTCGCGGCATTCCCGATTATTTCGACCGAGTCGCCGGATTGTCGCGAATCCAGCGTGTCGATCTCGATGTCCCGGATGTCCGTCAACGCCGTATTCGAAGGACTGAACTGGGCGTCGTAATCCATCGTTATCTGGACGGCGTTCTTGAGGGTCCTCCCGACGTGCATGTTCCGTACCCGGACATTTGCGACCGAACCGCCGCGGCCGGTCGAGGACTTGATGCGGAAGCCGAAATCCGTCAGGTCGGCGTCGATGTCGTATACGAGGACGTTCCTGATGCCGCCGGACACCTCGCTTCCGATCGTTATCGCCCCGTGTCCGTCGCGGACATGGCAGTTCCTGATGACGACGTTTTCGGACGGCATACCGACCCGCAAACCGTCGCGGTCACGTCCTGATTTTATCGTTATCGCGTCGTCACCGCTCGAGACCGTGGCGTTTTCCACCAGGACGTTGCGGGAGGAATCGATGGCGATCCCGTCCGTATTCCGACCCGGACTCGTCGCGATGGTGATGTTCCGAATGATGATGTCGTCGCTATAGAGGGGATGGATCGTCCAACGCGGACTGTTCCGAACGGTGACACCTTCTATCAGGATGTTCCGGCTGTCGGTGAATTCAATGAAGGAAGGGCGTAGGCCATCCGACGTATTTCCGAATATCCGATCCGAAAGCGGTGCGCCGGCAGCCCCCATCTTGAAGATTTTCGTTTCGCCTTTGTTTGAGAAGGTCTTCCACCAGAATTCCTGTCCCATGCCGTTGAGTGTCCCTTCGCCGGTGATGGAAATGTTTCGGCACTTGTCGGCATGTACCAACGAGACGTAGTTGTAGTATTCCACGCCATCGTAGCGGGAAAGGGCGATCGGGAGGTAGTCGGAGAGGTCCGTGCTGAACAGGATCTCGGCGTCCTTCTCCAGATGCAGATCGATATTGCTTCTGAACCGGATCGGGCCGGTGAGCCACCTGCCACGTGGAACCGTCACGTGTCCGCCTCCGTTCGCGGCGCAATCGTCGATTGCCTTGCCGAAGGCCGCGGTGTTCTTGACGGAGCCGTCGCCGATCGCGCCATAGTCGGTGATATCGCAGACACGGTCGGGCGTGACGGGTTGCCGGATGGAACGGAAGGGGATTTGTTTTCCGAATGCGGTCTCACTCTCGAAGATATCCACGGACCTCGACCGGTCCGTGCCATCGTCGAACGTGACCGATTCGGCAGCCGGCATCGAGATGTACTCCACACCGAACAACGTGACGAATGCCACGACGGTCGACAGACAGACGATTCCGGATAAGACGGGGTTCCTTTTCATCGGTATGATTCGCTTTGGACGGTTCCGGATTCCCGATTCCCGCCCCGTACCATTCTACCTGAAAAACGACGACCCTGAAACGGCGGGAAGCGTCGGTTCGGCGGGGGATGGCGCGTTCCAGCGGATATGGTATTATTCCCCATAAAATGGGGATGTATCCGCGAGATTCGTAAGCGAACGGCAATGAAACCATCGTTTGGCTCGGGATCGAGGTCGGTCGCTTCCTTCCTCTGGATTTTTGCAGTCATCATATCGACAGGCGTCTTTCTTCGGACGTACCATTTTCATGACTGGCTCGCGTTCCGCGGCGATCAGGTCCGCGACGCCGTCCTGGTGAGGGACGTGGTATCCGGGGACGCGCTTCCACCGCTCTTCGGTCCGTTCATGAGCTTTTCCGGCAACGGGAGTCACAGTGAGAAGCGCGCGTTCCATATCGGACCGATGTATTATCATTTTCAAACGGCATCGGCAATGCTGTTTCATACGCATCCCGATGCGCTCGCGTATCCCGACCTCCTCTTTTCCATCCTTTCACTCCCTCTGTTCTATGCATTCATGAGACTGCGCTTCGGGAAGGGGCTATCTTTGGGCCTTCTCGCGTTGTATGCCGTTTCCGCATACCTCATCCATTATTCGCGGTTCGCGTGGAGCTGTAATTCCATACCGTTTTTCGTGCTCTTGTTCCTGTACTCGCTGACGAAGTTCTTGAAAAAGGACGGAAATACATGGTTCTGGGCGTCCGTGCTGGGGGTGGCATTCAGCATCGGATTCCAGCTGCACGCCCTGACGATGATTCTCTTCTCCCTGACCGCATTCCTCGCCTTCTTGTCGTCGATGAAGGCGGATACGACGGCATGGAGGCGATGGTCCGTCGTGTTGCTCGTGTTTCTTGCTCTCAATGCCGGTCAGATCGCGAGCGAATTCCGCACCGGATTCCAGAATTCCAAGACATTGCTGCATTCGGTCGGACGCGACGGAGCGCGAAACGGCCGCAGTGTCGCGGTATTGCTGAAAAACGACCTGGAATGCCACTTTCAGGCGAATGTCCTGTATGTGTCGTCGTTCGGATCCTCGCTTGAGCGAAGCAACTGCACTCACGACGTGTATGGGGTCTTTTCTTCGCGGATGCCCGTTTCGAGAGGAGTGAAAGTCGCGTTGCTTTCTGTTCTTGCCTTCGGGGCGCTGTTTTCCGTTTTCGGCTACGGACTGCTCTTCCGTTCCGCCTGGACGGAGCGGAATGCCGAGAATCCGTATTTCCTCGGTATCGTCTCGCTGTATGTGGTGCTCGGATTCCTGTTGATGCTGCCTTTGAGTACGGGAAAAATGAATGATTTGCGGTACTTCAGTTTCGTTTTTTTCGTCCCATACCTCTTTCTCGGCCTCATATCGGAGTCTCTGTCGGTGCATGTTTCGAAAAAAATCGTCTCGGTATCCGTCACGGTCACGCTCTTCATCTTGTTTCTCTGTTCCGACCTGTACGGCGTCGCTACCGAGTCCGCGGTGCTCGCACGCAAAGGAGCGACGTGTCTGGGATCGACGACTTTGGGTGAGATCGAACCGGTGGCCGATTACCTGATTTCCCGATCTTTGGATAGGAAGACGGCATATTTCGGTACCGATAAGTCGATTCCGCTCGTATTCGGTTCCCTGGAGTACCTATTGTCGGAAAAGGGTATACGCTCAGTGAAAATACATCAGGACGGCGATCGGATTCCGTCCGGTTCGGAAGGGTATTATGTCAGTTGCAGCCCGAAACGGTCCGCCGATTACCCGTTCCGGCGCTTTGATTCCCTCTACGTATATCGAGTCGACGGCGGGGCACAGCAGTGACAAACGCCTGAACAGTTATCATACGGACTTCGAAGGACAAACCCTCCGGAGCCTGCTTTTTTCTTTGTGCAAAATCTCTCAAGAGGAGCCCATTTCCGGAAATATTCTCGATGGTATATACTCATCTCACCAAGGAACGGTACCGGATTCGCGGTTGCCGTCCTACGCGGAGACGAGTCCGCGCTTTATCCTTCACATGACGCGTATGCAGAAGATAACCCCGTGCCTGTGGTTCAATGACAATGCGGAAGAAGCGATCCGGTTCTATACCTCCGTCTTCAAGGATTCGAGCATCGGTCCTTTCATCCGGTATGATGCGGCCAGTGCCGAGGTCTCCGGCCGTCCGGAGGGGAGTTTCCTCTCGGGAACGTTCACGCTTTCCGGTCAGGAATTCATGGTGCTCAATGGCGGTCCCGAGTTTCCGTTTACGGAAGCGATCTCGCTCGTCGTGAACTGTGCGGATCAGAAGGAAGTCGATTATTATTGGGACAAGCTTACCGAGGGTGGAACGGAAGTCCAGTGCGGATGGCTCAAGGACAAGTTCGGGGTCTCGTGGCAGGTCGTGCCGACGATTCTCGACGAAATGCTGTGCGATCCCGACGCGGCCAAGGCGGCGCGCGTCATGGAAGCCATGCTCAAGATGATCAAGATCGACATCGCCGAGCTGAAACGCGCCTACGAAGGGTAGAGAGTTTTCCGGGGTTTCGACTGCTCCATTTTTTCGTCTTCGAAATCCGTGGCGGTTTAGGGCTTGAATACTGGATTGCCACCCCGGCATGCGCGGGGCAGGCTGCCCGAGTACGGGCTCGCAAAGACAGGCATAGAGGGAGTATGTTTATGAGGAACGATATAAGCACGAGATTTCTTTCTTATGAAACCGCGAAGCGTCGAAGAGTACATCTCGTCTGTTCCCACGAAAACGCAGCCTAAGCTGCGCGCGCTTCGGGATATCATCAGGGTAGTCGCACCGGAGGCGGAGGAACGCATCAGTTACGGCATTCCCTACTATGGGTATCATGGGCGACTGGCGTACTTCCGACTCTCGAAAAGTCACGTCGGGCTGTATCTGGCACCTTCCGTCATCGAACAGCACGCAAAAGAATTGGCAAAGTATGAAACCGCGAAGGCGACGGTCCGGTTTCCACTGGACGAGGACCTTCCCGTCGCGTTGATACGCATGCTCATAAAGGCCGGCATGCGAACGAACGAGCATGCGGTCCGATCGACATTGAAGCGGCTCCGGCAGACGATGCCGGCGTTCGTCCGCGAAGCACTCGCGACGAACAAGCTCACGGATTCCTATTCGGCTCGTCCGCCCTACCAGCGAAACGACTACCTGTCCTGGATCAATCGCGCCAAGCGCGAAGAGACGAAACGCAAGCGCCTCGCCCAAATGCTCGCCGAGCTCAAGCGCGGCGACCGGTATATGAACATGGTCTGGAAGGGGAAGTGATACTATTTCTCATTCTCGATTGCCACGTTCAGGAAGAAGATCGTTTCACTTTTCAGTTTCGCGCGGGCCCAGTCTTTTTGCGGTTCACTCAGGAGTTCTCCGAGGCCGTCGAGGATATGCCGGTCGTCCATGTGCTCAAGCATATCGACACACTTTTGCAGGACCTCTTTGAAGGGGAGTCCGGAACGCTGCTCCGCTATTTCGCGGTTGATCTCCCAGCCTTGTTTGAAGAAATAATACACGTCGAAGACATCGCGGCTCGTTTTGCCGATCCGTTCGTACATGGCCATGAGCTTGTGCGCGAACATGTCCGGCTCGGTCATGACGAGCATGGAAATCCCCAGAAAGGTCTTCATCTCGTAGTTCGATCCGAACTGTCTTCGGTTGATCTCGATCTTTATATTCTGCGCTCCCGCCTCGTATGAAATAACGGTAAGCAGATTGAAGCGTTTTCTATGGGAATCCACGATGGCCCCGTACGTTTCGGCGATTTTCTGGATTTTCCCGAACACGAACTCCTCCTTGGAGTCGTCCAAGAGATCGAGATCGATATCGACCGAATATCGGTCGAGACCGTAGAAGAGCATCGCGGCCGTCCCGCCCTTGAATCCGAGGTACGGAGCGACAGTCGTATCGGTATAGATATCCTTGAGGATCCGGAGTAGGATGCTCTTATGTTTGGCGTAGTTCGCAGCCATATCATTTCGTGTTTATGAAGTTCCGGTGAAATTTCCGTACCTGTTTTTCCAGCCGCTTGTTGCCATATACGGGCAGGATTTCGAAAACCTTGTCCCAATCCAAGACATTCAGGTTATCGAAGTGATATTCCTTGGTCACATACAGCCGGTCCAGAAAAGCCCGCTCTTTCGTAGCCCAGGCGACGCCGTTTCTATGATCGATTCCCGTGGTATCACTCAAGACGGAACTTTTCATGCGGACATAGTTGATTTTCTGACCGTTAGCCTCTATCTCGCGGTTCAGATACGATGCGACGAAGATATTCCCATAGTACTGGAAACTGACCCCTTCCCGGGTCAAAACGGTCTCGAAGCCGATATAGGAGGGGGTATAGATCCGCGTCGCCAGCTCGTACCGGTCGTAGTTTTCGTCTTTGGCATACAGGCCATGGCGGACCCGTAACAGCTTCCCTGCGCGGATGTACTTCTTCAGGCGATTGGTGATGGTCGCACTCTCTGATTCGCCCCACAGCAAAGCCACGTCCTGAACGGAGAAGACGGTTTTCGATGATCGCAGCAGTATTTCCAGGAAATTTCCCTTTGAAGGTCTATTTTCCATATATGTACTGATATGGTACTTTAAGTACCCTTTCAGTAACAATAGTAGCATATTTTGATACTGCGCGCAAGGACCCGGGTTTTTGACTCGTCAAGAAACGGCTCAAGAATAAAGACAAACTCGATATCTTTGTGGTGGAGGTGATGAGAGAAAACCCGGGAAACGCGTCAATTCCTTGCCAGTTCGTTGACTTGTGTACGAATGGATGCATTAATTACCGTAAATCGTAGTTCCTGAAAACATCAAGAAAGCATAGGAGAAGCCCATGTACAAGGATATGGATATCGCGGAAGGAAAGAAATACTTTCCGAAAGTCTGGTCCCTGGTTCCCGAATCGCTCAGCAATGAGGATTTGTTTATCAATCCGTTTTATGGTGGTGATCTTCGTGATTGCGCGGAGTTTCAAACGGGGACAGGGAAAGATCAGGTGGGCGAAGTCGTGCTCTTCGTTGACGATGAAGAAATAATCCGATTTTTCGAGCAGACAGCAGAATTGTATCTTTACGGGGCGTATAATCAGGTGAACGTGTGCCAGATGAGAGTGCGTGGCACCGTGAAGCCTGAAGAAGACCATGCCGAAACGGAGCGGATCAGATGTCGTCTCAAGGAAGTTATCAGGTCGAGGGTCGGAAAGCAGGTCAACGGACTGGAACGGGATGAGGCGGAAGATCGCTATGTCATACTTGAAAAAGGCCGACCATTCCGATTTTCCCCCATTTCCTACGCATACGATACGTATGAGCGCGGGTAATTTTGAGAAATTCTGAAAAGAGAAGCAAAGAGCGAAACTTCGTACACTGGCTTCTTTTATTTTGTTCGAATCTTTCGTTTAAGGCCGCTTTCCACATCTTCGGGAGGGAGTATCTGGCCATATGAAGCCTGAAAATGGATCTCTCTTTCTTTTCGAAATACAATGATGGCGATACAAAGGTAACAAATATTACGAATACTTGACTTTATCTACAATATCTGCTAAAGTATAACGTTTGAATGTTGTTTAAATTATCATGAACCGTAAAAAACGGAGGAAACGTGTTAATAGGAGACAAGATCATAAGTCAGTCGGCGTTCGCTGAAAGATTTATGCAATGGGTCGTGGCGAACCCGTCTTTGAATTTTTCTGGTCAGGGGCACGAGAAGGTATCGGACCGATGGACGATGCATGTCGAAGGTTCGAAGCAGATGCCGAGTACGGTCTGCGCGGTACGTCACGGACTCTTTGATTCGGTGTTTCATCGGTGTCCCATACGTCCGGACCGGTGGCAGGATTTCAATCGACAGTATCTGAGTCCGGAGATGCTTGTACTTGAGCGTATGAATGAGGCATGCAACGAACCGGATATCACCTCACTGCTGTCGATGGGGCCTGAGCGCAAGTCATTCTATATGCACCGCGACCGGCTCTCGGAAACGACTCAAAAGAAGCAATTTTCCGATATCGTGTCGAAGTTGCGTGCTCAAGGGGTGGTATCGCTTCCATCGAGAAAGTATGCGGATGACCCAGACGCCTTCGGTATGTGTATCGGTGAAAAAATCGTCGACATGCCCGGATCGTTCAAACATCTGAGAATGGCTGTGGAATCTCAGTATGCGAAATGGGTATATCAGGGGGATTTTCCAAAAGAGTTCCAGCTGTACGATGCGGCTGTCCCGGTGCTGTTTCTCCTTGCGGATACCGTAGTCGCCGACAAATCCAATCCTGGTAATTCCGGTACGACAAGATTTCTTGAAGTGCTCAGGGAGTTTACAAGCCCTAAACCGAAGTATCAGTCGCTTCTCTACGTACTTGCTGAAAAGAACGGCACGCTGTACACGCCACGGATCATAGGGACCAATGCCGCATATATGCTGGAATTCGCAAACGGGACACCGTCTGGGAAAAAGATATTCCGACATGATATGGAGTATATGGTTCCCTTGCCGGATCTGGCACAAGAGGAAAAAGAATCTCTGGAGATAAGCGGAATGAGCTGGGAGTCGCACTGCAGCTATATTCTTGAGGCACATCCAGATGTTTTCATGTGACCGATTGAAGAAGCTTAGCCCGCGTGATGAAATATGTCCGCGGGCTTTGTGTTTCCGTATCCCGCTCTCGGAATCCTTGGCGCTCATGAGGGGAATGCAAAACGAGCTTTCCGGTCCGGCCGTCCCGAACTTCATCATCTATCTGCCCGACGGGGGAGGAAAGTATGATATCGGCCCCTTCGAAAGTATCGACACGATCGGCATCCGGAAAGTCGAGGGCGGGTACGAGATCCCCTCGCCGCTCTACCCCGGCAAACACAGCTTCTCTCCCGATTGAATTAAACTGAAACCTAACCCAAAACCCGGCCATCCGCATGGACCCGGGTTTTTGATTGAGAAAAAGGCTTCACAGAGCGACGCTTGCGACATCTCCGGGAGGGAGTATGATGATATGTAACCTTGGAAACGCACCTGACTTCTTTTCTGTTCTGGTATAAGGAATTATATGGAAAAACTTGAACTCAGGAATAGAAAAAATCAGAAGATCGTCGGTATACTCGAGATGCCGGAGGGGCTAGTACATGGTACGGCTGTGGTTTTGCACGGTTTCGGTGGGATAAAGGAACAGGATCATATTCTGAAGATGGCGGCCGCATTCCGAGACAACGGATTTATCACGTTCAACTTTGATGCCACTAACTCTTTCGGCGAGAGTGAGGGGGAGTACCGGGACGCGCGGCTCGGGCTACACGCTGAGGATTTGGAGGATGTCGTGAAATGGGTGCGACAGCAGGTCTGGTTCAGGGAACCTCTGGCATTGACGGGGCACAGTATGGGCGGGTATGCCGTTGCTCGATACGCGGAACGATATCCGGACGAAGTCTCGATCCTTGTCCCGATTGCCCCGGTCGTTTCGGGCAAGCTTTCTTTTGAAGCGCATCATGAGGAAGACCCCGTCGCATTCGAGGAATTCAGGCGGCGTGGATTCAAAGAATCCGTGAGTCATACATCCGGTCGTCTCAAGCGCTCCTCGTGGGCGGAGATGGAGGAACGGCTGCATCATGATCTTTTGCCGGATGCGAACAAACTCGTCATGCCTACGCTTCTGGTCGTCGGGTCGAAGGACATCTCGATCAGACCTCAGGATGTGCAATCGCTCTACGACGCGCTTCCGGCGAGAAAAGACAACGAGACCCGGGTTATCGAGGGGGCGCCGCACACGTATCGAAGTCGGGAAGATGTTGATGCCTTGTATGAAATCATCTCGAACTGGTTGAAGGGCTTGAGGCTGAAGAAACATTAGGAATAAGCCAGAAAAGGAGCCAGGCACCGTTGTTGTAAACAGCTTCTCTCCCGATCGAATCAATCAAAAACAACCAAAAAACCCGGCCATCCACACGGACCCGGGTTTTTGATTGTTAAAAAATGGCTTCACAGAGGGACGCTTGCGACATCTTCGAGAGGGAGTATGATGATATGAACCCTAAACATGAACTGGCCCCCTTTTTCTGAACCGAAGTTTATAATTGAGAACGACACGAATG
>DATMYW010000058.1:0-3589 GCA_035560715.1 Candidatus Fimivivens sp.
TGCCGATCACGCGTATATCAGCGGGCTCGTCATCGTGCCGAAGTTCCAACGGCGGGGACTGGCGCGCAAGGCGATGAACATGCTACTCGACGAGCTGAAAGGTTTCCCTCATCTGGCACTCGACGTCCATCCGGACAATCATGCCGTGAAGCTCTATGAGTCCCTTGGTTTTGTCGCGACGGAGAGCGTCGAGAATTTTTATGGCGACGGGCAGCCCCGGATCATCATGGTGCGGGAGAGGTGATCGTGACGGCTATTTGAACTGAATGCATTGAACTTGGAAATCGACTGAAAACGTGGCTTATTCGAGCCTCTTTTTTATTTGAACATATGTGCGGTTCATAGAAGGGATCATCGATGAGACATTGACAAGGGAGCATAAATGATGTATCATACCCGGTCGTTGGAATAACCAGCGACTTAGTGACATTTAACATTTCATAACCATAAGCCGTCCCAAAAATGGGCAAAGGAGGCTGTATGTCCGCGAGCAAAACGAAACGACTCGAAGAAATTTCCGTTCGGGGGACGTTGCGCTTCGAAGAGAAGATATATTTCGGAACCGGTACCGAAATCTCCGTCATCGGAAATATTTTTCGTGAGGGGGTTTGGCAGGAACATTCGCTTCTCCACATCAACGTTTTTCTTTCCGACGAAAAGGATGACATTATCGTCAATGATAATTATTCCGATTTCGTCCCTTACCTCAAACCATCAAAGAAATTCCGGGAATTCCTGGGACTCGAGATTTTTCGCGAGGTTTTCAGCCGCGGCGTCCGCGAGGGGGACGGCGATCATTCCGAAATGAGCATAGCGACGTGGGGACTCGTGGAATATGCGAAACAACTCAAAGGCTATTCGGAGGACGCTTCGCTGGTTCGACAGGCGAAGACCGAGGTTAACAAGCTTGATGCGAAGCGCCACGATGCGGGATCACTCGCAAGGGGCGTGCTGAAATCGCTCGGAGTGACTCCGAATGTCGATATGCCATTCCGGCACCTTGACTGAACGCTGACTGTCTCGGCCCTGATCAAATAAGAAGGAGGAGTATCTCAAAATACTCCTCTTATTTTTTTCGCGGATAAGGAAACAACGGTTGCAAGGAACGCGGTACGTTTCTCCGGCGATGGGCAGCCCCGGATCATCATGGTGTGCCAAAAAATCGTCAAGGTATGATTTAAGAGTCCGTAATCCGATGAATCTGATCTGTACAAACGGCAGAAGTCATCCGCGGATCGATTCTCTCCTGTCACCCAGAAAGCGTTACATAATAATGCGATCGTCGGATTTTGTTCCATTTCCCGAATTCTTTCGAACTGGCCTGAAATCCGAAACGAGCAGAAAAAGAGGCTTATCCGAGTATCTTTTTTCCGGTGAAATCAGAAGGATTAGAAATTTGACATTTCTTACTATTGTGATATTATTAGAAGTCCATTTTAGGACAACAGTCTGTTTATTATCTTTTACAACTTATTCGCGCGGAGGATACAATGCGAAAATCGATCCTATTCCTGCTTGTTCTGACGTTATTTTTCGTGTTTCCGGGCGCTGAGCTTCGGGCGAGCGGATTCGGCGGCACTTTCTCCGAAGGGTACCGGATGGGGCAGCTTACCAAGTTTTCCATCAAGGGCCTTCTTATTAAGTCTGGTGAAGGACAGCTCCTGCTCGGGCGTGAGAGTACGCCATATTCGATCACAACGGGTGATGGAACGGAGCGTATCAATCCCTGGTATTTTTCTGCAGACCCTTCCGTCTGTAACACCCTGAATGAAAAGGCTGGGGATTATGTTGTCCTGCACTATGTGCAGTCGAGAGTAGCCAATACCTTCGTGCAGGATACCGATTACACGGTCGACAAGGTGTATGGCGTGACCAGGAAGGATCCGGTTCCGCGGTTATACGAGGTAGCGAAAGACCGTGGAGGCAAATCGGAGGGAGTACGTGTCGGAAGAATCGTCAAGGTCAGTTACAAGGGCAACGTGAACAAGACCTATGAGCTGATGCTGCAGCAGGGTGATGCTGGCAACCAGTTCAAGCATATGACGATAACCGATGACGGTATGTACCAGTATGCCATCAAGGTACTCATGTCGGGGAAGAAGGTCAAAGTCTATTATGTCGAGTCCTTCTTCGTGTTTCCGGGCACCCGCGATACGAATTACCAGGTGTGGAAGATCGAGGTTCCGGAAGACCTGTGATCGCGCCTGATCCAACAGTTCCTGTCACGCATGCATGCGATGATCCCTGATTCATGTCAGGGATCTTTTATATTTCCAAGTATCTGTCGGATATTCGGCTTTCCGGTGAAATCAAAACGGACAGGAATGAAAACCACCGGCCTTGCCGGTGGTTTCTATTCTGCCGGCACAACCGGCGAAACGCGAGATCGTGGGATCGAGACGGGGAAAATATGTGAAAAGGAAACGAGTGTCAGTTTCTTATATTTCGATAATTTCTGTCATCCCGGGCTTGACCCGGGATCCATTCCTGGATTCCGGCTCTGGGGCCGGAATGACAATGTGCTATGTAATCGATGGAAATACTCGCTACGCTGTAAACGCACACGCCGGCTGAAGCCGGTGGTTTTTTTGGGTTAAACCAAAAAAGCCTCCCCGTCGTCATCGCGTGATGATTCGATCAGGGGAGGCATTTATTCTTTTCCGGATTCAGGCGGTCATTTTATGTTGCCGCCATACCCTGATGATGATACGGACGAGGAATGATGCCGATACCAGCCAGACCTCTCCAATCGCGATGCGCGGATCGGCGACGCCGAAGTTTGCCGCGAGTTTGCCGACGAACTGGACGAGTGGTAATTGGAGGAACGCTAATATAGGGCCGATTGTCAGCATCATGAGTGTTTCGCTTTTTACTAATTCAGCGTCCGTTTCGGTGGAAACATTGTGGAAAAACAGGTACAGTGCAACTGCGAAATACCCCCCTGCCATCGCGAGAAAGAGCATCATGTCTTCGCCGAGATGAATGAATACGTCGGCCGTTACGGCTGCGGCTCCGAAAAAAGTGCCTAAGAAGGCTGAAATAATAATGGGTCTGTCGATGTCCATGGCGGTCTCCTTCGGGTCTGTCCCGGTTTGGTTTTCGGATTGGAAAATGACGTAGAGTGACATTCGATGATACTATGTTTCGTCCCCGATGTCAATACCCCCGTAATAGCCCAATAGCTTAGAAACCCCGAGACTGTTCAGTCCGGCAAAATCCAAGCGTATGCCATATGCCACGAATCCGAAGATGCCCCGTCTCCGGGCCAGAGCCGTCAGGATGGTCCGTGAAGGGAAAACGATCTCCGAGGTCGCGAGATACTTCGGATATACCAAGGGCGCCCCGTCTCGAAATGGGTAAAAAAGTGCCCGCGAGGCGGGGCCTGGGCCATACCGACCGAATCATCCCGACCTCATCATCATCCGAACGAACTTCCGAAAGAAACGGTCGATGTCATCATCGCATACAAGAAGAAATACGAACGATGTGCGGAGGTGGTCCATCGGCATCTGAAAAACGACGGGGTATCGGTGAGCCTTAATTCGGTGAAACGGAAACCGGATGCGGCGGGACGCGTGTAGCAGCGGAG
>DATMYW010000059.1:0-44120 GCA_035560715.1 Candidatus Fimivivens sp.
ATAATATAGTTTGTAAGTTTGGAAGGTTTCTTCATAATTTTTACTGTCCGATGAACTCAATCAACGTTACTCCCGGCTCCGCATCGGCGGGAAGATGAAGGTTTCGCGGATGGAACGGTCCATAAGGACGGCGAAGAGCCGCTCGCTCATGCCGAAGCCGAACGCCGGCGGCATCCCATATTCGAGCGCCTCGAGGAAGTCCTCGTCGAGCATCATGCCCTCGGCGTCGCCAGCCTCACGAAGTCTCATCTGCTCCTCGAAGCGGCGGCGCTGGTCGGCCGGGTCATTGAGTTCCGAAAATCCGTTCCCAAGCTCGCTCATGGCCGCGATAGGCTGCATACGCAGTACGCGCCGCGGATTCGTCGGGTCCGACTTTGCCAAAGGCGACACCTCGATAGGATGACCGACGAGAAAGCATGGCTGCACCAGTTTCTGCCGCACGGTCTTCTTGTAGATCGTGTCGATAAGCCGGCCCTTCCCGGCCGCCGGATCATATCTGATACCAAGCTCCTCCGCCTTGGCGCGAAGCATGTCGACGGTAACGTCATCCGAGAGGTCGATACCCGTTTCCTTTTCGAACTCCGTGAAATAATCCACGCGCGGAAACGGCTTTGACCAGTCGAGTTCCGCGCCCTCATAGACCGTCTTCAGGTTCCCATCATTCACGACACGTACGATCTCGCGATACAGCCGCTCGGACATTTCCATACCCTGTTCCAGATCGAGGTATGCGGCATAGAATTCGACATCGTCGTACTCTTGCAGATGATCCCGATCCACCCCCTCGTTCCTGAACAGTCTGCCGATCTCGAATACGCGTTCATAGCCACCAACGAGAAGCCGTTTCAAGGCGAGTTCAAGCGAGATGCGGAGATAGAAGTCCTGATCAAGGGCGTTGTGATGCGTTATAAACGGCTCCGCTTCCGCACCTCCGGGAATGTGCTCCAAAACGGGGGTCTGCACCTCGAGGAATCCCTCGCCGGCAAGAAACGTGCGCACGGTCTGCCAGAACTGGTTCTTCTTCCGAAACATATCACGCGTCTCGGGATTCGTCAGCAGATCAAGATACCTGCGACGAAGCAGCTCTTCCTTGTCCTCAATGCCGAAGTGATCCGTCGGAATCGGACGCATGGATTTTCCGAGTATTCTCCACGACTTCACGGCAATCGTTTTCTCTTCCTTTTTCGTGAGAAACATCGTTCCGTGTACGTTCACGAAATCGCCCATTTCGATCGTATCGGAAAACAACTTGAACGCCTCCGAACCCAAATCCGCTTCGGAGAGAAATATCTGTATGCGACCGCTTCCGTCCTCAAGGTGCGCAAACGCGATCTTACCCATCGTACGGACGGAACGGATCCTGCCGGCAACGATGATTTCTGCTCCGGATTCCGACAGTGTCTCAAACGACGCGACCGCTTCCGCCGCAGTATGGGTACGCTCCGTTTTTTCGGGATAGGCCGTGCCGAAGGCGGTATTCAATTTTTCCAGTTTCTCCGCTTTGGCGGCAACGATGTCTTCACGCATAGGGTATATGTTGATTCGGATCGGTCTCCCCTACTCTACCGTCTTTTCGGCCTGAAGACAAGCAAAAAGCCCCCATGGGGGCCTTTTTGCTTTCCTGTTCCCCTTACCAAGGGGAGCTGTCGATTCTGAGAGACTGAGGGGTGCAATATATTCCTACGCCACCGACATGACGACACACTTGAGTTTTCCGACCGGCACCTCGATCTCGACCTCGTCGTCCTTGGACCGGCCCATAAGCGCGCGTCCGAACGGCGAGTCGCTTGAGATGAGTCCCTCGGCGGGATTGACCTCGTTCGTGCCGACGATGGTAAACCGCATTTCCTTCCCCTTGCAATCGAGTACGACCGAGGAACCGATCTGCACGGAAGACGAGCCTGTGGTCTTCTCGACCACGGTCGCCTCCTTGAGCATCGCCTCGAGTTCCATGATTTTGGTCTCATTCTCGTCCTGCTGATGCTTTGCCTCGCTGTATTCGGCGTTCTCGGAGAGGTCACCCTGCTCCTTAGCCTCCTTGATCGCGGACGCAATTTCCTGGCGGACTCGGATCTTCCGGTCCTCGAGTTCGTCCTGCAGTTTTTTCATTCCCTCGCGAGTGAGTATCCTGGCCATGATTTTTCTTCGCTCATGTGTTACGTCCGGACGACGGCCCCGAGGGACATCGGCGAACCGGGAGCGGTTCGCGGACAAAAAAGTGCTTCCCATGGTATCACGGATGAAACGGATGTCAAGAGTCCGTTTTTCTGGCTTTTATAAGGGATAATCCGATGATCATCCACTCGTATCACCGTCGGACAGACGCTCTCGGAAATACCATTCATAAATATCCTTTGTCACCGGAACCGTATTGTACGTCTCATCCCCTTCCTGACCCTCCACCAAGACGATGAGTGCGATTTTCGGATCATCGTACGGAGCGAAGGAAACAAACCATCCGTGAGTCCGACCGCTCGTGCCAAATTGCGCCGTACCGGTTTTTCCGGCAACAGGTAAGGACATTGCTTCCAGGGACTGGGCCGTCCCATCGGTAACCGTCTCGCGCATTCCCTCCCGGACGATACGGAGTACGTCCTTGTCGATAAATCCGCCCCGTACGACCTTCGGCGGGTTTTGGACGGTCTTACCGTCGATTCCCCGTATCTGGGACACCACCCTCGGCTCATACAGGGTTCCCCCGTTGGCAATGGTAGCTATCGAGTTCACGATCTGCAACGGGGTCGCCGTAATGAATCCCTGGCCGATGGACGAGTGATAGTCATCACCGATATACCATGGCTCACCGGTCGTCGCCTTTTTCCATTCCTGGTCAGGCAGGAACCCGTCCGCCTCGCCCGGCAGGTCGATGCCGGACGGTGCGCCGTATCCGAACAGGGCGGCATATTTCTTTATCCTCGAGATTCCGAGTCCCGGAATATTCCCGCAGCCTCCACCGACGGAGTAAAAGAAAACGTCGCTCGAAACGGCGATCGCCCGACGTATATCCGTAAAGCCGTGCGCCTTCCAGTCACCGAAAAAGAAGCTCCCGACCGAGATGCCGCCCTTTGATTCTATTTCGGTATGCTCATTGACGACACCTTCCGTCAACGCGGCGGAAGCCATTACCGGCTTGAACGTCGAACCCGGCGCGTATTCTCCGGCGATCGCCCTATTGAATAACGGCTTCGCCTCGTCGGAAAGCAAGGATTTGTACGCATCAGTCGAGATTCCCTCGGAAAACAGGTTATTATCGAATCCGGGCACCGAGACGAGCGCAAGCACTGACCCGTCACGCGGATCGAGCGCCACGACCGCGCCTCGAGATAATCCCCTCGACTGCAGAGTCGCGGCAAGGGAGTCATAGGCCTTCTTCTCAAGGTCCGCATCGATATTGAGTACGAGATCGCTGCCCGGAACGGGTGCGACGGAACCAAGATCCTTCTTCGGGCGTCCGAGCGCATCCACTTCGACACGATCATACCCGCGCGTACCGCGTAGCTCTTCCTCATATCGTTTCTCGACGCCCTGCTTGCCAATCATGTCGCTCGGAATATAAGAGGGGTCCGACACTAGTTCGGATTCGGTGATCTTACCTTCGTATCCGAGCAAATGGGAGAAGATGACGCTATCCGAATATTCGCGATACGAGGATTTGAAGATGCTCACGCCCGGAAATTCCTTCTGTCTGGACAAGAAAGATATCATCTCGTCCTGTGTGAGTTTCTCCTTGAGCAGAATCGGCGAAAGACGATCCGCAGACTTGGACGTCATCGCCGTATCCACGGCAGCCGCATCGGCATGCAGGACGGACGTGATCGCGGCGCGCAGCAACGATCGGCCGGAATCGTCCTTCGGCATGTCGGCCGGAACGATGACCGCGCCGATACTCGGCACGTTCCCGACGAGCGGCATACCGTACCGGTCGTAAACAATACCGCGTGGAGCGGGCTGCGGAATCTGCCGGATACTGTTGCGCATCGCCATACCGCCGTACTTTTCTCCCTGAATCACGTCCAAGAAAACGACTCTCCCGAAGAGGGATGCGAGTGCCGCCACGGAGACGATGAAATACGAACGGGACCATTTCCGCCGAAGCGGCCATTCGAGCTTCGCAGCGTCACGCTCCGTGATGGTAAGTACCGCGTCATCGATTTCCTTTCCTTTCCCTTTCGGGAGATGTCCGAACATAACTTTCAGAACGAATGGTGTGGCTCGAGATATGAAAGCCACGTCTCGACTCGGCGCATGACGGCCGAAACAAACGAGTAAACGACGATTCCTGACGCGATCGAAAACGTCACAGGACCGAACCGGAGTCCGGTCAGGATTCCGACCCAAGAGGCTGGGTCGGAAATGATCGAAGCCATGCATATGAACGCGACTGCGCCGACTCCGACAAGTATGCCCGCGGATACATGCATCATGAATCCATGTTCAATCGCGAAACGCCTGGAAAAGAAGCTTGCGGTATAGGCAAGTCCGACTGATAGCGCCGACAGGAGTCCGATGCGCCCGAGAGCGGCGACATCAGCCACCAGACCGATGGTAATGACGGAGGGCATGGCACGTATGAAGCCTCTGGAGAACGAAAGCGATACCGCGATCGAGAACAGCACGATCGGGAACAGGATCCGCGAGAAGGACGACACGTTCAGAATAGAGACGCCCATGAGGACGAGTGCGATGACGAGGATGCCGCGAACGAAAGATGTATTCATACGGGGTCATTCCTTGATAAGGTAGAGAAATCGCAGTTTCCCGAGATCGATCGGCGGCAAAATGCTCGATTCCCGGAACAGCCGATCCCCGGAGTCGCGAACCGAACTCACCGTTCCCACAAGCAGTCCGGATGGGACCATACCACCCGCGCCGGATGTCATGACCCGGTCGCCCTGTGCGAGCTGATCGGACTGCAATACCATCCCATAGGAGACGCCAAGCCCCCTGTCGCCGTGAACGATGCCTGCCGAACCGTTTTCCACGGTGACACCTCCGAGCACGGTTCCGGAATTGGTGACCAGCGCGATGCGGGCGCTCGCCGGATACGTCTCGTCGACGATACCGACCAACACCCCTTCCCCGACAATCGCCGTCATGCCGGTCCGAACGCCCTGCATAGACCCGCGATCGATGATGACGGACCCCCGACCGCCTTCACCTCCCGCGGCGACTATCTGTGCCGCGAGCAGGTCGTACCGCTTCCGCATATCGAGACCTACCGATTTTCTCAGGGTGTCGTTCTCCGTACGGAGGTACGCGAGTTGGGCGTTCTCGGACGCGAATCGGATATTTTCTTCAGTGAGGCGTTCGTTCTCACGCTTCATACTGCCGATTGAAGAAAGGAAACCCCATACATCCCCGATACCCGAAGAGAATGAGGAGGTTAGCATCTCAAGCGGAAGCAGTACGGTATGGAATGTTCCGCGCAAAAAAGGACCCAAAGGCGTCGGGTTCCAAAGAGCGAGTCCGAACAGGATCGCGAGCGCGAAAATCGCACGGATGAATTTGGAATGGGGCCATCCTCTCAGATTCATACGAAGCTTCTATAAGGACGACTACGAATCATGCATTCCTATCGCAACGCGCTCGAAGAGCCGGATTCGATAAGCACTTCCTGCAATCGTTCCATGTCGTCAAGCACCACACCGGTACCGCGGGCGACCGCGGTAAGCGGATCCTCCATCAATCGGACCGGGATCCCGGTCTGATTCGCGAACAGCTTGTCGACTCCACGGATCAGACTGCCTCCACCGGCAAGTATGATACCACGGCCCATGATATCGGAAATAAGTTCTGGCGGCGTTTCTTCGACAATGGTCTTGATGGTGTTCGTGATGACGCGAATCGAATGTGACAACGCCTCCCGGACATGTTCGTCGTTCATGACAATCTCCTTCGGCAGCCCCGAAACGAGATCTCGCCCTCGAACCGGCATCGTCAATTTCTCCCGCAAGGGATATGCGCTCCCAATGGCGATCTTCACCTCCTCCGCCGTTCGTTCCCCTATAAGGAGGTTGAACTCGTCCCGGCAGAACCGGACGATATCCTGGTTCATCTTATCACCCGCGACACGAAGACTGCGAGAGATAACCACGCCGCCGAGCGAAATTACCGCGATCTCGGTCGTGCCACCGCCGATATCCACGATCATGTTGCCAGCCGCTTCCGTGACCGGCAACCGTGCCCCGATCGCCGCCGCCATCGGCTCATCGATCAGGAACGCGTGACGGGCTCCCGCGTTCTGTGCGGCCTCGACCACCGCGCGTTTCTCCACTTCGGTCACACCGGAAGGGATGCCGATAAGCACCCGGGGACGCCGGAGAAACATCATGCTGCCCTCGTGGACCTTGCTAATGAAATATCGGAGCATCTGCTGTGTGACCTCGAAATCGGAAACGACGCCGTTCACCAGCGGGCGCGTCACGACGATGTGGCCCGGTGTTTTTCCGACCATCCGTTTAGCGTTCCGACCGATAGCGAGAATCTGACCCGTACGCTGGTTGACCGCGACGACGGACGGCTCGTTAATGACGATTCCACGGCCTCGTACGAACACCAGGGTATTCGCGGTACCGAGATCGATGCCGATATCCTGCGAAAAACGACCAAAAATCCTTTCGAAAAGGCTCTTTTTCAGATTTTCGAAGAATGACGAGAAAGACGACATAGACATTCCAAAAACGGGGACGATGGGTCACCCCTTATTCTATCCCATTCCCGGGAATTGTTCCAGTCGCAAAACGGATATCCGGGATTCCTAGTCCCGAGCTTTGAACACTTGGTTGACGGCGTATGCGAGCTCACTCGGTGTGATGCGCGTCTTGAGGTATCGCCGATCAATCGGAAGATCGCCGCCAACCGTCGAAAGTTCGTCTTCCCCCATCGATGCCGAGAGGAGGATGATGGGAATATCCTTCCCCGCGTCCATGTGTCGGAGGCGGGAGATGATCTCGTCACCGCCGACGCCCGGCAACATGATATCGGTGATAAGCATGTCATATCCGCCCGCAAGCGCCGCCTCAAGACCGGTCGCTCCGTCCATCCTGGTTTCGACCTCATATCCTTCGTCCCGGAGCCTCTTGCCGAACATCTCGACGAATACGTGTTCGTCCTCGATGAACAGTATCCTCTTCTTTCCGGTTTCCGGGCCGGACATCTTGGCCGCGCTGGAGACATCCTTCGAATCATTGCGAACCCGTTCGGAAAACTGCCGGAGAAAACGAAGGATCTCCTCAACGACCTCGGAGGGGGTGAATTCCGTCTTCGAAATAAATCCATCCGCACCGAGTCTGAGACATTCCTCACGATCCTCAGCGCTACTCAGATTGCTGAACACGACCACCTTGAGGTTCCGATCATACTCGTCATTGGTTCGAAGCTCTTTCAGGACGTCCTGCCCGCTCATCTCCGGAATGACAAGGTCAAGCAGGACGAGATCGAACACCCCCTCCTTGACGGCCCGGAGTACCGCCTTCCCGGTCGTCACGTTCACCGAGTCCAGTCCGGCTTCTCCGAACTTCCTCGTGTAGATCTCCGCGATCAGCGGATCGTCTTCGACATACAGTATTTTCGGCATATGCTCTGTTCGTTTACTCACGACCTGAAATCATGCTATCTGAAATGACGACCCGGGTCAGGGTTTTCCCATGCCAGATTCCCCGTTTTCTCGGGGATTCCGAATCGGGAGTTCGATGATGAATCGCGATCCCTTCCCGATGCCTTCCGACTCGGCCCACATATGACCGCCGTGCGCGGTGACGAAACTTCTACCGACATAGAGACCGAGACCCGTTCCGGACACGTACCGTTTGGTCGTCTCCTCCGTACGGACGAACTTCTCGAACAGTTTCGCAAGATCCTCCGGCTTAAGCCCGATACCGGTATCGGTAACCGTGATACGGACCCCTTCGCCACTGAGCTCGACCGAAACACGTACCGAACCCGCATCGGTATATTTGAGCGCGTTGTCGATCAGGTTCGAGAGGGACTCGCCGATTTTTCCGGCATCGAGAGACAGTTTCGGCAAGGGCGTCTCAGGGACATGTGCGCTGAGTTCGATACCTTTCTCCCGCGCCAACGGCATGAACATACTCACCTTGTCCGTTACCAACGTTTCCACTCCGGTCGGCAAGAACGTATACCGTATGCGACCCGCGTCGATCCGCGAGACATTGAGCAAGTCCTCCACGAGTCCGATCAGGTTCCGATTCACGAGATTGACCTTTTCGAGCACGTCGCGTACGTCCGCGGACACGGCCCCGTACGACCCTTCGAGCAGCAGCGACAGATACCCTTTGATGGCGGTAAGAGGCGTCCGCAACTGGTGCGACGCGATGGAGATGAACTCGGTCTTGGTGTTGTCAAGTTCCTTGAGACGCTGATTCGCCGTCGCAAGCGAATCCGATATCCGCTGCAGTTCCTCCTTGCGCTCGACCTCCTTGCGGACCGACCGGATCAAGATCCACCCGAACACGACTGAGATAACGAGCGTTATCGCTGTAAGTACTTTGTTGGTCTCGTTCTGGATAAAGAAGAACTGCGATCCGATAAGCGCGACCAGCGCCACGACGAGTGCCTGTGCTCCGAGCAGCTTGATGCTGAACGCCCTGTATTGCACGATGAGATACGTGAGGAATCCGAGGAATACGGGCATCCCGAAGAGTCCGTACTGAAGTATCTCCCATTTGCCCGTGATGCTGCTCACGATATTTGTACCTGAAAAAGACGCGAGAAAACAAATGGCACCTACAGCGAACAGCATTCGGTATCTCCTATCCTGCATCTGCGACCTTATGATGTTCCGAAACAGGTAGATAACCGTCCAAGAGAGTAAGTAGGTTTCAAGGAAATAGTAGTACTTCATCAGCACGCCCTGACCAGCCTCGCAATTCGGTCCGTCGAAACCGGTTAGATTGAACGCGGTCGGGATAAACAAGATATATATCGAGAACAAGGACCCGAACAGGATCTTATACGCGAACGGAACATCCTTCTTTTCGAGAAAGACATATGAGAAATAGAGCGTCCCGGAGGAAACCAGAAGTTCGAACAGGTTGACCAGCGACCACAACAGCATGATCTTCCTGCTGTCCGGATTCACGAATATGACGATATCGGATATCGCCCAGCAGACGAATGCGACGGAGACGAGTAAGAGCAGGCGACCGACGACGACGTTCTTTTCCCTGTTCATCAAGAACACGAAAATCCCGAATAGCAGGGTCGCGATCGCCGTCGGTACATGCGAATAATACAGGAGATGAGGTACGCTGGTATAGCAACTCTCCAGGTTCGTCACCAGGTTATAACCCATAGCACGATGACATATTTCTCATACGTGGGATTATACCACGCTTCGGGATATCACCGAACGATCCAACCCCATTCTTTAAGGAGTTCCCTGTCCTTCTCGACGAATTTCACGCCGATATCGGTACGGTACATCATCTTCGGGACAATGACTTTTCCGACCAGTGCGTACGCGTCTTTTCTCGCTTCTTCAACGGACGTCCCGGAACCGGACACGAAAAGACTGTAACCGTTACTCCCAGCGATGTAATACTGGTCCGCCTTCACCCGTTTGGAAATTTCCTCGAAGTGGATTCTTCTCCATTCATTTTCCGAGAGCGTCTCTTTGAAAAGGATATCGACGTCTTTCAGATAGTATGAATTGTCCGAATCGGACGGCTTATACGGAAACGGGGGGATGGCGATCGACACGACGACGGAATACCCTTCTCGTGTCCTGAAGTCTGTCATTTCGCCCGTCGCGGTACTGCGCAATATGTCAGCCCAGGAGGAAACATGCATGTCGCTCTGCATGTGATTCGTCGGACTTCCGAACCTCATCGTTGCCTCCAGAGGAATCAGCCTTTCCCGGTCGATTATGCTATTTATATCGACATATCCCCGATATCCTATTCGCTGAAGATACGGCTTCAGACGATGTAGCGTTTCCCGGAACACCTTGTTGTCCTCGTCGTAGTCGTACCAGGCGAGCGTACCCATCTCGGCCGTCAACGGACCAAGGTCTCCATGAAGAAAGGGCTTGTGTTCGAAACTGACGAATATCGGGCCGTTCCAGTCCGCGCCATTGAAAAATCTCGCGATAGCGATTTCGACGCCGTCTATCCTTTTCTGCAGCGTTATCGTACTGATGGCGCTGCTCTTGTTGAACTTCTTATAGCTCTTGATGACGCTGATCACGTCGTTTCCGTCATCAGCCATCCCGACATACGAAAGCGCGCCATCGTGCGAGTTCTGCTTGACGACCCATCTCGCTCGGTTGTTGCCGATGAACTCGATAGCGTCGTCGAAATTATCGAAGTTCTTCGACTCGGCGATTTCCATACCGCACGACTCGAAAACTTTCTGGCCGAATTCCCGGTCCTGCTCCAGTTCATCGCCTTTCTCACATCCGCCGAATACGGTGAATCCGTTCCTTCTCAGCTCGTCCTGCTCCTTGCCGTAACCGACATCGTCGAACACGATCAGGCCGTCCTTCCCGACCCATTCGAGTTCCTTCCGCCAATCGTCGGTTTTTTCGACCATGTTGTCGAAACAGTCCTTCCTGCTCTCGTCCCCGATGAACAGCCTGACATCGCATCCCTCATTCCTGAGTCGATATGCCACGTCTCCCGCGATCATCTCGCCCGATACGAACAATACTCTCATAACGGTATTCAACTTATGAGGAATACACCGACCGCCATCACTGCCGTAGCCAGGACCTTTATCCAGATGCCATCGACCTGTTCACGATAGATCCTACCGATGTTCGCACTCCTGTTTTTCAGGATTTTAGCCGAAACGACAAGGATGATCAAACTGTTCATCATGATAAATATTGGCACAAAGGCTTCGATGACCGCCACATAGGAAGCGGACGGCGCGAAATCAAGCGCCTTCTGGGACGCGATGGTCCCGAGAAAATAGAGACCCTCACCCAGGATGAACACCTTGTAGTACTTCAGAATGACTGGGAACGGATTCCGTCGAAAAATGACGGCCAAACAGAATCCAAACAGGAAGATGCCGACCTCAAACGACAGGAATCCGATCCAGAAGCCCTTTCCGGCATAGGAAGCGTTCAGGTAACCGTATGCCTGACTTTCCATAATCATGCTCAAGGACAGGAGCAAGACGGCACCCAGCACCTTGAACGCGTACCGCGGAGACATCCTGTTGCGAAGCTTCGAACTCATCGAGAGGATGACCGTTCCCAGGAGGGTTACGACGGCACCGACATAACCGAGGAAAGGGAGCTGCTCGCGGAATATCACGAAAGAAAGGAATGGCACGACGACGACCGACAGACTCCAGAGAATCTGCATCATCGGAGCGTCGTTCACGCTGAATAATGCCTGAAAATAGAAGAAGTTTCCAATGGCATACATGACTCCACCAAAAAGCGAGAGGAAAAGTACCGCGTCCAGGCCGAAGACATGTCCAAGGGCGCCGACAGCATGGATATCGATAGGACCGATATTCACGAACATGAGAAGGATCGGCCACGGCAAGATCTGGAAGATCCCATAGATGACCGACCCCTCGACAGCGTCATTATAGACGCCGTCGACGAAATAGACATCGATGATATTGACAAGCGACCAGAAAAACGGTGCGAGGAACGCGATTATCATCCAGTGACCGCCGATGAACGTCATGATGTTTTCCATGTGAGTGATCTCAGCATATGAACGGCAGAAAACGCCGATTACCGGCCGACGTCTTTGATCGGATAGCGGGTTCCCCGACGTATGAAGTTCTCTTCGATATCACCGAGTCCGAACGACTTGCGCACATAGTCGAGAATGAACTCGCGATCCATTCCATTCTTACAGGTGTAGGCGTCGGCCGTCAAAAAACGCCTGGATGGGAATGTATGGATGCTGATATGGCTTTCCGCAATGACGACAAAACCGCTCCATCCCCCGGGATCTTTCGCTCCGTTTCCCGGCGCGAAATAGACCTCCGGAGTGGACAGTTTTTTCATATCCAGCAATTCGGGCAGCTCGTCGAGAAATTTCAAGACAAGATCCCTGTCATTCAGCTTTTCGGGATCGCCCTCATAACCGTCGATCGTCAGATGCTCGCCGAAATTACAATATTTCCGCATGTCCATACCCGAATATTCTTTGTTAATAATTGAGGATGAAGGCTGCATATGGAATTCATTCGTCAATGGTCGATAAGTGACGATCTGCCCAGATGAAAGCGAATCGATTTTCCGTACAACATTCGTATGATTCTCAATCAGGCGAGGATCGACAATAAAAAAAGAACCGCCGAATTGATCCTATCTGCCGATACTTATGTCGAAACTTCGGTATCGTTTGATACGTTCGGATTATCATCGGAACCGGACCCCGATACCGGATCGGCCTCTTGTCCATTCGCTGTCGGACCGGCCGGAGCATCGACGAAACCGCCCTCCTGACGCGGCACCTGATACATCGTCGGATCGCTACAAAGTTCACCGGGAGGAACGTTTGATTCGTCGCAAAATGTCACCTCGCATTCCGTATCCGGAGCGCACGTTAGCGCATCACAATTCCCGTCGTTCGGATTGCAGAGCGGGATGAGTTTCGCCTTCTTCCGGACCTGCTTGTAGTAACTCACCGGGTCCTCCGGACACTCTCCATCGGTCTCCGGATAGCACCGGTGCACGAAACATCTGTCGACGTTTGGATCGCAGTCCGCCTGCGCGCTCACGAAGTAGTCCTGAAACACGTAGTATTTTAAGAACGTCAACGTGATTGCACCGACGATCAGGCCGGAAAAGACGATAATAAACATCCTCGAGTTCCGATCCATAGGACAGTATCAGATTTTCTTTTCCCTATGCGTGGAGATGCCGAACGGAAAATAGACCGGGCAGAACCGGATGGTTCCCGAGGCGATCATCACGAGTCCAAGAATTCCCCAGAGCGACTCGAAGTAGATAGCGACCGACAGGATCAGGATACCGAGCGCGATCCTAAGGACGCGATCGAAATGTCCGACGTTCTTCTGCGGCATATGATGGTCATCATTACGGATCTCACCGTTCGGGCGAATACGGACTCATTGCAGCTTTATCCTAACACATCCGAGCCTTCCGGTGAAGCGGCCGTAGCAAAGAAACCGATAACGCGTTTCGCGGAAGCGTCCCATGAAAACGACTTCACACGCGCAAGGCCGCGTTCCCTGAGACGCATGCGGAGTTTCCGATCCAGCAGAACCGACTCAAGCGCTCGAAAGAGTTCGTCGGGCCGGTATGGATCGATTAGGATTCCGGCATCTCCGACCACCTCGGGAAGCGAGGACGAATCGGAGACGATGACCGGGGTGCCGCACGCGAGCGCCTCAAGTGCGGGAAAGCCGAATCCCTCGTAGACTGACGGGTAGACGAACGCGGCCGATAGGTTGAAGAACGCCGGCTTATCCGCATCCTCCACGAATCCGGGAAGAAAAATATTGCCCCGAAACGGCGAATGCTCGACTTCTCTCAAAATATCACGTTCCTTCCAACCGGAGACACCGGCGAGAACGAGGGCCGTTTTCGCAAGTTCCGGATGATGGGCCTTCCGGAGCGCATTATAGGCGCGAACGACGGCCGTGATGTTCTTGCGTGGCTCGAAAGCGCCGAGATAGAGGATAAAGGAATACGGAAGGCCGTATTTTTCCTTGACGGAAAGCATTGTCGGATCATTTCGGTCATATGAACGGAAGCGGACATCGACTCCGCTCCGGATGACCGTTACCCTATCCGGTGCGATTCCATACCGGAAGACAAGGTCATCTTTCGTAGATTCGGATACCGAGAAGACGCGATACGCGCGACGGAAAAGCCCTTTCGGATCGACGAACGCGTGCCAACATCGCTGCTTCCAAGAAAACGTTTCCGGACAGACCTGGAATGAGAGGTCGTGCGCGGTCACGAACAGTTTCGTCCGTTTCGATACGGCGCAGAAATTGATGTTCGGCATGAAGAATACCTCGACACCTCCAAGAAGACGGTCCAGCTTCGGATATCGAAAATACCAGAGCGAAAAGTTGAGCAATTTGTTCGGAATTCGAAACCGGCGGATCGACACGTTATCGAATCCATCCGCCCAGGACAGGTCTATCGGCGCGTTCCGCCATTCATTCAGGAAGAGTACGAAGTCGTTTTCACGATCCGCGTGAAAAACGGCGGAGAGCAGACCGACGACATATTCTTCCACCCCGCTGTGTCTTCCGCTCGCCAGACACCGAAGATCGATCCCTATTCTCATACGGTCGTCACGGTACCCCTCCGGAACCGACCATTAATTCATGACGTATTTACGTTTTGACATCCCAATTCACCCGCGTCGTGCCCCACGAAAATACCAATCGATAAGCACCGTCCAGAACGCCGCGAAGAAGCCGAGCGCCGCGCCGATCGACAGCAGGATCCATGCTGGAAATCGCGCATCGCGCATCGTCGGCTCGTCCGCCAAGACAACGAACCAATCCGGATCTTTCGCGAGTTCATTGAGTTTCATAGTCTCACGGTTCAGGACGTCCGGAATCGCCGTTGCCATATCACCGGCCCCATGCTCCGAATTCGAGACATATGACACGGAAATCATCTGAGAAGAGAGTCTGCTGGCCTTGATCGAATCCGTTACATCTGGAGAGACATCCGCCACCGAACGGATCTCCTGACGAAGGGACGGGGTCTCAAGCCAGCGGACCACCGTGTCTGCGAATCGTTCATCGGCTTGGAGACGGTAAAACTGATCATACGTATAATCGGTTGTGTGCTGCATTCCGCTACGCGACACGTTTACGGTCAGGTCTGTTTCGAACCGTGACGGCTGATACAGAAGCGCGAGGAGCGACAAGAAAACGATGCCGGCAACGATACCGGCAAAGAGTTTCCATCGTCCACGGAAGATGAGGCAGAAATCGCGGAATTCCATAAATTCAATGTGAGTTAACGATGAGCAGGTATCAGTGGGTATGAGTCGATACCAAAAATGTAACGGATATTTTCACTTTTTCTCGTTCCCCGTTATCTGTTCCCCGTCATATGTTTTTCGTGCGTCTTCCACATACTCCCGTATTTTCCTCTTAAATTCCTCCTTGTCAAATGGAAGCGCTTTCTCGCGTATCCGTTCCGGATCGAATGCCGTATCATCGAAGGCTACGACCGCCTCCATGATCGCCTCCGGGGTCTGTCGATCGAAAAAAATTCCCGAGACGTCCTCCTCGATCCGTTCCTCGATATCCCCGCCGCGATACGCGATGACGGGACGTCCGGACGCGAGCGCTTCCATGGCCACGATGCCGAAGTCCTCTTCCTGGGGAAAGACGAAGGCGCGGCATTCGGCATAATATCGGGACAAATCGTCGTCCGGCACCCGACCAAGAAATTCCACGTTCGGTCCTGCCATCTTCCGGAGTCGTTTCAACTCCGGGCCGCGACCGGCGATCTTAAGCGGGATCCCGAGCCGCGTGAAAGCCTCCACCGCGATATCGAAGCGCTTGTATGCGATAAGTCGTCCGACCATAAGGAAGTAATCGCCCCTATATGGCGAAATATGGAACCGTTTCGTATCGACCGGCGGAGGGATGACCCGCGCGTTTCGACCGTAGTACTTGCGTATACGCCTCGCGACGAACCCCGAATTCGCCAACACGAGATCCGGTCGGTCGGCGCTCGCCCGGTCCCACAGTCGAAGCGGATTCATGAAGAACGGCACCGCATGACGGATCGGCCCCGGGAAACCGAAGTCCTCGGTATATTTCTGACAATCGTCCCACGCGTACCGCATGGGCGTATGGATATACGAGATATGGAGTGTCTCCGGCCGCGTGAGCGCCCCCTTCGCGAAGCTCGCCGAATCGGACAATACGACATCGTACCCGGAGAAATCGAACTGTTCGATAGCGCCCGGCATCAGGAGAGGAAAGATGCGGTGTGCACGACGGACGAACGGGAACCCCTGAAGGAACGAGGTATGGATACGAGCGCTGTCAAATCGTCCATGCACCGATTCTCGGTCATGGATGATTGTGTAGACAGGCGCGTCAGGAAAGACCTCGCGGAAGGCCTGCAGCACCTGCTCCGCCCCGCCGTACTGCACCAGATAGTCGTGAACCAGGGCGATTTTCATATCATCCTATACTTTTGGTTCAGTATAGCAGACATCAGGAAAAGGCCGTATTGACATCAAATCTGTTCGCTGTTACGGTTCCAGTACTAACGAAGTACCTTATAAACCAAGACCGGAGAAATCATGTTGAAAAAATGCGATGAATTGCGCCTGAACGCGCAGGCCTTCTGGCTCTTCTCGACGACCATGATATTCGTCTTTTCCGAACTGCTGGGAATGCGATTGCTTCTGCTCGGCTGGATTGCCTTCCTGATTCTGGTCGTGCTCGCCTGTGTCGCGCTCGCCGTCATGGCCGTCCGCGCTTCCCGACGGATGGGAGAACGCGGCTCCGTGAAGAGCCTCGGACAATTTGCCAAAATTTTCGACGGCTACATCGCGATAATCCCGTTCTTCGGATTATTCGTACATAGGTACGAACCGGTCCAAAAACTTTCCGACGAACTCGCACAAAGGCGGCTTAAAGCATGTGAACGAAAAATTGTCGCCCAATACGCCCGAGGATGATGAAAACGACAGAATCCCGCTGACACCGTGTGCGGGATTTTTATCTATCCCTCCTTTTCGCCGAACTTCTCGAGAATCCCATGCACGACCGAACCGACGATCGACATAACGAGCGATCCAAGAAGCGCCGCAGTGAACGAATCAACGGTAAATCCGACGATCACATGACCGAGCCACGCGAACAACGCCGCGTTTATGACGAAAATGAACAGGCCGAACGTGACGATCGTCACCGGCAAAGTGAGAACGACAAGAATCGGCCGGACGATAAGCCCGAGGATGCCCCAGATCGCCGCAAGCAGGATCGCCGTCATGAAGCCGTCGACATGCACGCCCGGGACGAACCGGGCCGCCACGAAGAAGCCGACCGCGACCGCAAACCACTTTATGATGAGCTTCATACCGTTCGGATTAATGGCCCCGCATCGGAAGCATACCACTGTCATACGCTCCTTTCAACATCGCGCCGGACACATATCCTGCCTGCGATCACGTGGAGGCATCAGGATGAACCGACGTCCGCGCACGGAGAGAATATCGACATCCGCAGTAATCCTGACGATAGATGTTCCGGTCACAGACCATCTTTCTGGCAATTTCCTGCCTACCACCCTTTTTCCAATCCTCGGCAATATATCGTATACCGAACGCCTCGGCTGCTTCTTGCGCGATGGGATCGATTATCGCAGCCGACTTGTTTCGCCCGCTCGAAAGCGTCGTCCCGAATATCGGAAATCCCAATTCCGAGGCGATTTTCGCGACTCGGAACAACCGGAACCGAAAACACGCCGCGCAGCGCTGTCCGCCCTCCGGTTCGCTCTCGAGCCCCTTGATTGCCTCATCCCATGCGGAGACATCGTAATCCTCGTCAATCATCGGAACACCCCATTCCTCGCAGATGCGGACGACCTCGCGCTTCCGCTTCAGATATTCCCCTTCCGGATGGATGTTCGGATTATAAAACAGTACCCAGAGATCATAGGACTTCCTGAGTTCGTCGATCACCGCGATTCCGCACGGCGCGCAGCAGGTGTGGAACAGCAGTCGTTCTGGCATATCTATTCCGGATGTCATGCGAGCTTCCGTAAACGATAATAAAACAGCTTGCTTCAAAGAAGCAAGCTGTTAAAAAAAATATGCGGAATGAACCGCGCCATGTTGTCCGTTATGAGTCCGCGCGTTTCGCGAATTCCCATTCCGGCAGCTTCACCGTCGATGACCCAACATCCCAGGATTGGTCGGTTTCCTTCGAAGGAAGGGACGTTGAAATACTTCTGGTATATGTATCCCTCTTCGCCGTAGTCACCGCCTGATTCCTGGACAGTCGCACTGCTGACGACCTTCACGTTGGCACCTTCCCGGCTCAGGAGTGGTTTCCTAACATATTCATCCATCCCCCTCGGACCGTCGGCATATGCCTCAAGAAGGTTCTCGTGCCCGCCATTCAGTTCCCACAAGATGGGCAGGATACCCTTGTTCGAAAGGAGCATCTTCCAGATCGGTTCGATCCACTGCATGGACCTATATTCCGATAGGACCTGCGGACCGAAGTCCTCCCCAAGAATCCACTCCCACGGATACAATTTAAATGCGGATCGTATACGATAACCTTCAAGATCTACGAATTCGGATCCGTTCCAACCTACGTCCCCCAGCAGGAGTCCTTTCGTCGGGATGCCGGCCTGTTGTGCGGTCTCACGAAGATAGGAAACCGTCATCAGATCTTCCATCTCGTCAAGGTGCATAAAATACAGCGGCCCCCTCGGGATGAGATACTTCTTCAGCTCCTTCCACTTCGCGACCAGACGTTCGTGGATGGAATTGAACTGGTCAGCTTCCGGGAATACCGACTGGAGCCAAAACCACTGGATAACCGATGCCTCCAACAACGATGTGGGCGTGTCGGCATTGTATTCCAGTAATTTCGGAGGATTGATGCCGTCATAGGCAAAATCGAATCTTCCGTATATCGCCGGCGGCTCCTGCTCCCAGGCGTCCATGATAACTTCGGCCGCCTCTTCAGGGATACAGAGATCCGCGAAACGGTCATGATCGATCACGAACTGCACCGCCTCCAGGCAGAGCGCCTGCACCTTGTTCGTAGCATCCTCCAGCACATCGATCTGCCTGCCGGTAAAACGATAATAGGCCCCCTCGTCCCAGTACTGATTGCCTTGCGGGTCGTGATGGAAAAGTAGCCCTTGGGATTCGACGATCTTCTTCCAGTCAGACCGGGGTGTCACTGAAATTCGTTGCATTTTTTCTTACGTTTGGATGTTTGTAAAAATAATGTTTTTTCAGGCTCACGTCCTACGCTCCGGCGGACATCCCCATTCCAGTGGTACCTATCCCACCCCTGGTAACAGTCGCCTTTCCCGGAGCTGCTTTTGTGCCCGGCAAAATGCCGCTCGACCCGGATGTCGGCGTTGAATATGCGCCTCGATTAAAAATCCACCAGTTCGTTCCGCCTCTCGCACCCACAGCACGAGTGGTGTCCCGTTGATTCTTACCGATCGAGGATTCGTCCTGACCGCTGCATCCAGCCGTCAAAGTCAGGGCCCCTACCATCGCGGGGATAAGCGTAATAATCACCGATGTACTTTTCTTTTTCATTGCTTCCTCTGTCGATTATTTGTTGAAATGACTAAGAAATACGAGAAACATCACGTATGGATCACGCAGCGAACTGAAACATTGTGAAAATACATATTTTCATATATTAGCAGAAGGTCGGGATTTGTCAAGTCATCGTGATATAGGCCACATTAAAAGCAGGCCATTGAGAGAAAATGGGCAGAAAGGTTCGGTAAGGACGGTTGTATGGCTTTCCCGGCGAATAATCCACTCAAAAAAATCTTCGCCTTCGGGAGAGGTTGATGTGCACGGCGTTCTTTTTCAGTCAATCCCCGGGGAGAGGAGAGACCTGCTTGTCGCGGCACGGTACGGTTCGAATACCATATCATCGATGAGACGGAATCGTTCGGACTTTTCAGCTTCCCATTCGGAAGGAAGAGTGTCCACGACGTATCTCATCTTATTCAGACCGGTCAATAAACGCCTCAGTTCTTCCGTCGCGCGAGGAGCGCCCCCATGGTCCGGAGGCAGATGCCAATATCGAGCCACAGCGACCAGTTCTCTATATAGAACACGTCGAGTCGGTATTCGTCCTCGAAAGCGAGGTCGGAACGGCCGGACACCTGTGCCATGCCCGTAAGACCCGGTTTGATGGTCAGCAAACGACGATGATATTCGCGATATTTCTCAACCTCGCGCTTCTGGTGCGGACGCGGTCCGACAAGGCTCATCTCCCCGCGAAACACGTTGAAAAACTGTGGGAACTCGTCGACAGAATACTTCTCGATAAACGCCCCTACCTTGGTTTTCCGCGGATCGTCCTTGATCTTATAGAGCGGTCCTTTACGAATGCTTCGCTCCTCGATCAGCCGTTTCTCGAAGGCGAGCGCTTCCTCGAAGTCCGGGTTGTCCTTCGTCACGCAGTACTTCCATTTCATGTATCGGAACTTGTACACAAAGAACTTTCTACCGTTCTCGCCGACACGCTCGTTCTTATAGACGATCGGCCCGGATCCGTCCTCAAGCTTGATGAGAAGCGCGACCGCTCCCATAAGCGGCGAGGAGACGGCAATAAATACGGACGAGGCGAGAATGTCGAAAATCCGCTTCAGCACGCGGCCCCATCCGTCGAGCGGCGTATGCAGGAACTCAATGAGCGGTTCGCCGTTCATGACCCGCAAAACGAATCGCGACGTCTGCAGTGTCGTCGGGAAATACTTGAACGAGATATTGTGTATCTGGCAATAGTCGAGGATCTTCTCCTGCTCGTCGTCGGTGATCGACTGATCGCAGACGATGATCTCGTCGATTCCTTTTTCTTCGCGGATCACGTCGATGCGGTGCAGACTCGCGGACTCCATGATATCCACCGCCTTATAGCCGAACTCCGGATGCTTGGTGAACATCTTCGCGAACCGCCTGACACGTCCGTTCCCGCCGATCAGAAGGACGCGGTATATCCCGACACCCTTTTTGACCAGATAGTACCGCTGAATCCTCCGGAGCAGGAACCGGGCGAGAGACACGTACACGGTGACGGCGAACCATCCGGCAACGATGATGAACCGGGATGAGAACCAGTCCCGCTCAAGAAAGACCGCGATGATGATGACGACGACGCCAAGGGATGTCGCCTTGAATACCTGGAAGGATTCCTTCCAGAACGACCGTACCGACCGGATGGCGTAGAGCCCCTCGATCGCGTATGTGATGAGGAAGAGAGGCGCGACGACGAGCGACAGCTCGAAAAACGGCTGGAAGGTCATGGAATAGACCTTCGGATTGATAATATCCGAAATCTGCGGCAGGATATCCCGGAGTAGGAACACCGAAACCGCCGCGAGGACGATCATGAGATAGTCCACCGGCACCTGCACAACGCTGAAAATGATTTCAGACCGTTTCATATCGTGCGTGGATCACAAGTTCATATTCCTTCGCTCCCGAAACAGGCTCATAAGCCGGATTCTGTTTGAATCATCATTTATCTGGGACCGTCGTTACCGACGACCTCGAGCGGCACTTCCCGGCTTTCGCCGGGACACGGCCTTGCACACGGATAAGGGTTTAGCCGTTTCACCCCACGCGTTTCCGCGCGGACTCACCACACTCCCGAAGGAATGGGTGTCCTGCCCTTTCGGGCTCGGACGTCTCTGCTCGCACCTCGCGCCTCGCGGCGGACGGGTATTGCCCGCTACCTGGTCCTCGGCTTGCGCCGATTCATGTGTCCGGACTTTCCTCTCCAACGCCGCAAGCGGCGATAGAGCGATGATCCGACCTGTTTCGGGAATGAAGGAACACGAAAAAATACCCTCCCAGCACTCTTTATTGATTATATCACATTTTTTATATTTGGTCAATTATCATCTTGTTTCAGCCAAAATTATGAAGTCCGCTCGGAACCGAACCCTCTTCGAACGGATTCAAGAATGGTTTCGATGGCCGAATCGGTTTCCTCGCCCGTCACGGTCCTGTCATCGTGTCCGAAAACGAGGTGAAAGGCGACATTCTTCGTATTCCCCTTTTCGAATATGTCGAACACCTCGGCCCTGCGCAGCAGCGGCGAGGAATCTCGGATCACGCGTCCGATTTCCCCGATCGTTGTCCGTTTCGGGACTTCGATCGAGAGGTCGCGAACCGAATACGGAAAGCGCGGAAGCGGGACGAACGTCCGGACCGTTCCGTATGCCGACCGAAGAACGTCTAAATCGATCTGTGCCGAAACGACCGTTCCGCGCAAATCGTATGCGTCGATCGCTGAGGGAGATATCTCCCCGGCCTCGCCCAGTACCTTCCCGCTCACCGAAAGCAGACCGACGCGCGTCGGATGAAACATAGGGAAGTCGTCGACGGCCTTCTCGAACGGAATCGGTTCCCAGGCGATTTCGCCGAGTCCCGCGAATGCGGACAGTTTCGAAATAAGACCCTTGAGCGCAGCGAAGGAATCCTCCCCTTTCTTCGCGACCAGCACCAGGGAAAGCATCCCGTTTTCGATCGGCTTCCCCTGCTCTCCGACCAGATACCGGTCGCCGATTTCGAAAAATCCGAACGAATCGAAATATCGGATGTTTTCACCCGCCTTGCGAAGCGATGTCGGCAGCAGACTTGCCCGAAGCAACGCCTGATCCGGATTCATCGGATTCGCGAGACGCAGATGTTTGTCCGTCATTCCCGGACCAAGCCGTTTCCCGTCGGATTCCGAATAGAAGGAATAGGTCCTGATCTCGTCCAGACCGGAAGCGGCAAGAAACTCCCGCAACTCGCGGGCGAACATTCCCGCTTCGTTTTTTTCAGGAGCGAAAAGCGGAACCAGCGGAGTCGTCGAAGGGAAATGATCGTATCCGAGCATGCGGCCGATCTCCTCCGCGAAATCCCACCCGTCCCGGATATCGGGCCGGAAGGCGGGGACACGAACGCTCCATTCCTCATCACCCTCGGTCACCGTCATACCCAGATGTCCGAGTTTTTCCTTCGCGTCCGCCAGGTCTATGTCGACACCGAACATATCCATGAACACCGACGGCGAAAATGATACGGAAACCGGTTCATCCGCTCGGGTTACTACGTCGGCCGCGCCGACCACGTGAGCGCCCGCCTCGGTGACGAAGAGATTCACCGCATCGATGGCGGATGCGGTCGCCCGATCGGTATCGACGTTCCTTTCGTACCGATACGACGCATCGGTCGGCAACCGATGCCTGACGACCGTCTTCCGGATCGATGCGGGATCGAACGTGGCAACCTCGAGAAAAACGCGTTTCGTGTGCTCGGTAATACCGGTACGGTTCCCTCCCATCACGCCGGCAAGCGCGAGCGGACGATTCTCATCCGCGATGACCAGGTCTTCGACTGAAAGGCTCACGGTCTTGCCGTCGAGCAATTCCAACGTCTCACCGTCCTTCGCCTGCCGCACCACGATGCCCCCTTCCACGGTATCCGCGTCGAACGCGTGCATCGGCTGCCCAAAGACCAGGAGCGAGTAGTTCGTGATATCGACCGCCATGGAAATCGGTCGGAATCCTGAACGAAGCAGCACGGATCGCAGCCACAGGGGAGATGAACCCGAAGTCACCCCCTCGAACGCGATACCGAGATACCGCCGACATCGATCGGATTCGATCGACACCGGAACCGAGGATTCGGGATATGACGGGAGCGGTGACGGCTCGATATCGAAAACGGTCCGACGCCCTTCGAGCGCCGAAATTTCGCGTGCCATGCCCCGATACGAGACGGCATCACATCCGCGGTTCGGAAGGATGTTGATATCAAGAATAGAATCTTCGAGTCCGGCATATTCGGCGAACGGCGTTCCGATCGGCGCATCCTCCGGAAGGACAAGGATACCCTCGTGACCCGCTCCGATACCGAGCTCGTCTTCCGCACAGATCATACCCGACGATGCCACGCCACGAATGACGGTTTCCTTTATAATGATACCGCCGGGGAGCGAGGCTCCCGGCAACGCGACGACGACCTTCTGTCCGGCTGCGACGTTCGGCGCCCCGCAGACGATGGTCCGAACAGCCCCCCCTTCTTCGATCACGACCGTCGTCACGCGCAAGCGGTCGGCATCGGGATGTGATTCGACCGATTCCACCCGGCCGACCACGACACTCTCGAGTCCGTGTGCGAACGGCTCGACGGATTCGACCTCGAACGAATGAAACATGATGAGCTCCGCGAGCTGTTCGGCGGTCTTCTCGGTTCCGGACAACTGTCTGAGCAGGTTGTAGGAAAATTTCATAACGGTAGCTTCACATACTTGATTCTTGATTCCATATTCATCCTGCTCTTCAGAATTGTCTTATGAATCGGAGGTCACCGCTCATGAACATGCGGGTATCCGGGATACGGAATTTCATCATCGCGAGACGCTCGAGTCCGAATCCCCACGCGAAACCCTGATACTTCCCACGAGGGTACCCCGCCGCCTCGAACACCTTCTGCTGCACCATCCCCGCCCCTCCGATCTCCAACCATCCGACGTTCTTGCACGCCGGACAGCCCTTCCCGCCGCAGAACACGCAGGAAATGTCGAACTCGAAACCGGGCTCTACGAACGGGAAATAACTCGGGCGAAGCCGTACGGTGATCGAACGGCCGAAGAATTCGGAAAAGAACGTCTCAGCGACATGCTTCAGGTGTCCCACGGTCACGCTCCCGGTTTCACCGACAACCAGACTTTCGAACTGATGGAACGTGTGTTCATGGGTCGCATCCGTCGATTCGCACCTGAACGTCCTACCGGGAACGATGATGCGGAACGGCGGCGTATGCGTTTCCATATACCTGACCTGTACCGGAGACGTATGCGTACGAAGCACGTAGCGGGTATCCAACCCGTCGCTGTCCACCCAGAAGGTGTCTTGCATATCACGCGCCGGATGATCGGCCGGAAAATTCAGCGCCTCGAAATTATAGAAATCACTTTCGACATCCGGACCGTCGGCGATCCCGAATCCCATTCCCGTAAATATGTCCTCGATCTCATGGATCAACGTGGTGATCGGATGCAGATGACCCATCGGGTCCGGAGCGCCGGGCGCCGTCACGTCGATCCGCTCGGCCTCCCAATCACGGCCTTCGCGCTCCAGACGCTCCTTCGCGGCACCGAACGCGTCCGAGAGCGCGACACGGACACTTTGCGCAATCGGACCGATTTCACGCTTCTCTTCCGGCGAGAGGTCCTTGAGCCCCTTGAGGATGGCGGTCAGTTCGCTCTTTCGTCCAAGAAACTTCACTTCCAACTCCCGGAGTTCATCCTCAGAAGCGGCTTCGGCGAACGCCTTTCTCCCCTCCTCTCCGATTTCCCGTATCCGTTCGATGGCCATAGTGAATAGGCGTTAAAACGCTTCAATGGTACCATCGAACGACGTCGCGGTCAAAAAAATAGCAGATGACAGAAAGTGGATGATAGTCAAAAAAGACAGAGATCCGGTTCTCTGCTTTTCCACACTTTCGACCTTATAGACCTTACGACTTTATAGGCCGTTCCCTATCTCCATGCTATACTGTCACCGAAAGCCTCCAGAACGGGACGCTGAATCCAATGGAACCCACCTGGCACTCAGGGAAAAAGCATTTTTTCCGACAACTGCTTCTCAAGGGATCCATACGCGTCCCCGCATTGGGGGCTTTTTCATACAAAGAAGCTGGAGTCCAGACGGCCTCCGCAACGAGGCTTTTTGCAGAATACAAAAACCAGCATCGATGCGTCGATGCTGGAAATATTTTTTGCCTTTTTGTCGTCAATCAATCGAACGGCAGCTTGTAGGTAAAGGTTGCGATCTTCGGCTCGATATACTGCGGCAAGGCTTTCTTATTCACAGGATCAAGCATCATGACCCAGGTTCCGTCCGCTGAAGCCGGTTTAAAAAGTCCGTTGGGATCGGCCTGTGGAATTGTGATATTGCCCTGCATCGGTGTTTCGCGGTAAGTTCCGAATCGCTGCGGATTGAACGGAAAGAGTCCGAACGAATTTCTGAAAGAATTCGAATTAATAAATCCGCCAAATGTGTGTACTTAAAACATGTGACAATATTTTTTCAATTACTGTGAGGCCTGCTGCACGGACAAAGACTATCCAAGCCGATATGCACATGAAATCAGATTCGGCGACTCTACGTGAAAGGCCGTCTCTTTTTACATATTTAAACCAAAATTGTATCTGCCGACCTACTCTCTAAAAAACCGGCTTATATGCCGATGACTTGCATTCCTTCGATTGTAACCTCCCCTCCGTAAAGTCCTACATCTCCTCGGCGACGCGCGGGGCGAGTTTTCGGTACGAAAAGATACTGAGCGCAAAGAAGACGGCGACGGTAAAGAGAAAGACGGCGCTCTTCCATATGTCCGCGAAATGGTCGTTGATGAGGGCCTCCTTTGAGAAATGGATGATGAACGCGATCGGATTGAGAAGAAGGATCTGCTGGTACTTGGCCGGCATCAGCTGGAGCGAATAGAAGACCGGCGTCGCGTAGAACAGCGTCTGGAGGAGCACTTCCCAGATCATCGAAAGGTCCCGGAAACGCACGAACAGAGGAGCTGTCAGGAGTGCGAACGCGAGCACGATGACGTAGATGAGCACGGAATAAAGCAGAAACAGCGAGATCGCACCGGCGGACGGCAGAAAGCGGCTCCAGGCGAAGAATGCGAGCACGACGACCAGGTTCATCACGTATATCATCGCGGCGTTCAGAGTGGATGCCATGATGATTGTCCACCGCGGTATATAGATTTTCGTCACAAGCTGGGACTTGCCGACCAGAGACTGCATACCGGCACTCGTCCCTTCCGAGAAGAAGTTGAACATGAGTACGCCCACGAGGAGCTGAAGCGAGTAACGCTCCATCCCCAGCGCCCGGTTCGCGAAAATCGAAGTGAATACGAAATTCAGGATCGCGAACGTGAGGAGAGGCTTGAGAAGAGCCCAGACATATCCCAAAAAAGACCCCTGATACCGGAGCTTGAAATCGGTTTTGGCAAGCATCCAGATGAGCTCGCGATAGTTCTCGTGCCGTCTCATGATACTCAGGCTAACACGGAAATATTTCCGTCGCAACCGGTGAAGAACGATCAAGGTGACACCGGAAGTTGATAATCATGAACGAACCGCTATATTCTCCTTCTTCTCAATAGAACGACGACCGCTCCCATGAGCAGTATGCCGCCGACTGAAAACGCCGCGATCACCCACGCCGGCAACGGTCGGGAAGTGGACGGCGATTCGACAGCGGACGGGGCTTGGGACGACGGAACGGGATACGATGAGGCGCCGGTAGGAGTCTGCACCTGATTCGGAGCGGCAACCGGCTGCTCGGAAAGAAGTGTTTCACCCGTCTTCGGATCGCGGATAACGCCGTTGTTCCGGTCAAGCTCAAGCTTCGTCTGTTCGCTGAACGTGACGTTTCCGGACGCGCAATCGGAGATACATGAGTCCGCATTCTCACCCTTCTCATGCTCACAGACTCCGTTCGCGTTACAGGTCACGAACCTTGAGAGATCGCCTTCCAACAGTACCGCTCCGGTCGCGACGGACACGACTCGAAAACGGCTTACGATACTGAAATACGGTACCGTAATCGGAAACTTCCCTGCCGCGGCATTGAACGGAACGGACACGACATCGGAACCGCTCACATCGATCAGGTCGAGACGATAGGCACCGGTCGTTTTCGATTTCGAGAACTCCAATATCGAAAAGGTCGGATCGTCATTTTTCGATACGGAATCGGTTGCCGTCGAGTCGACCACGATCTTATCTCCGATCCGTTCGAAGCGGAACACCCATACATCGGCCGCGAACGAGTATCTGAATGGTGTCAGTATGAATATCGTCATCAATAGTAGCGGGATGCGGTACCTCATATGACATCAAATACAGGTATTATAGTACGCCTGAACACGGCCACAGTAATTGTTCGTCGCTTTGGCGCAATTATGCGCGCAGCACGTGTTATAGCAGGAAGCGACGTCCTGAATGCCGGTTCCGCACCGCGCATAATTCGACTTGATGAGTTTCGCCGCGCAATTCATATCCATCTGTACGTCTTTCTGTATCTTCGCGCATGTCTCTGCCGCCGTCCCCGTGATGCCGCACCACGTACGGATTCTCGGCAGGGCCTGCGAATAACCACAGGAACCAAATCCGTCCGTAGAGAGGCTCTTGTTACACCCCTCACCCCCTTCGATAATCGAGAGCAGCGTATTTGCCGGAACACCGGAGGTATTACTGTTCACCGCAGTGACGACGCTGGCATCTTTGGCGCACCTCCCGTTCGTGCAGGTGGTCGTGCCCACCGTCGCTGCCGTCGTGGCGTCCCCACCCGAGGCCCCTGTCGCCGTCGTCCTCGACGAGGCCCCGGTCGACGTCCCGGCGCGTGAGGTGGTCGAACAGGCAAAAACAAATCCATTCGTACCCTGAAACGTGATCCCGATTCCAAGATCACTCTTCGCATTGAAGATGAAGAACATGACCACGTTGACGATGAACCACGCGAACAACACGACCAAAATCCCGATTACGGTCGCTTTGATGCCGTTCTTTGCAAGCGTGATCATCTTCTCATTCCCTGCCGAGACGATATAGATAATCGCCATTCCCGTGATCACCACCAGTCCGATAAACACCATCAGGTTCCTGATCTGTACGATGATATTCGCCATTCCGATGACAAAATGGCAGAGCGTGCATGCGGAATCGATTCCGCCGTTGCCACAGGGAACAAGACCGAAAAAACCACTACCGGAACCGACGGTGTTTGCCGTATCGTTCGCTCCGACGGTACTCGCGTTTCCCGTCGCATTGGTACCTTGCGTTGCCGCACCGGTCGTTCCAAGAGCCGTCTTAACCGAGGTTGCCAAAGTCGAGTAGCTTCTCGGATGCAATCCATCAGAAGAAGGAAGCTGCGATAAGTCCACCGTAGCATCTCCATACGAGGCGGCCACCGCCTGGACTGCCGCCTTCATTTCCGCGTCATACGGCAGAATCCAGACGGTTTTAGCGTTCGGTTGTTTGTCTCGTATGGACCGGAGATATGATTGCTGTTGCGCGGAAGAAAAGTTCTGTCCCTTGTCATTGCTGCCCGTAGAAATGACCATCTGAGTGAACGTACCCGAACCGTCAAATCCGGCTATCGTCCTTGAATTCGCACCGACGACTGCCGCTGTCCTGGTCGGCTTCAGTACCGAAGCGGTACCGACGGCGATGCTATCGCCGATAACCAATACCGATTCCGCCGCTGAGACGCTCAGAGGACCCGTTAAAGCGAGCATTCCGACGATACAACTAAGAAGAAAAATCCTCATAAATAAAAGCTTCGTTTTCTCTCGTATGAAACCAGACGAGAACTGTTATTTTCCGCTCACGGAAATCATACCACGACACGATCATTACCGGAAGTGTCAGGCGACATGATACTCCCTATACCACGAGACGAACCGCTGGATCCCGTCGTCGATACGGGTCGTCGGTTCCCAACCGAGTCCGCGAAGCCTGGAAATGTCCGCGACCGTACGGCTCACGTCGCCGGGCTGCATCGGAAGCATACGGACCTCCGCTTTTTTTCCGGAGCATCGTTCGACTGCGGCGATATAATCGAGGAGTGCCTCGTCACGATCTCCGCCGATATTCATGACATCTCCTCCGGGCAGATCGGCGTCCAATGTCACGAGCGTTCCGGATACGATGTCGTCGATATAGGTAAAGTTTCGACGCATGTCTCCGCCGTTATACAAGTCGATCGGCTTCCCTTCGACAATGTTCGCGACGAATTTGAACACGCCCATATCGGGTCTTCCCCACGGACCATAGACCGTGAAGAATCTGAGGCCGGTCGTTTTGAGACCATACACATGCGCATAGACACTCGCCAACAGTTCTGTCGACTTCTTTGTCGCCGCATACACCGAAACGGGATGTTCGACGGGGTCCGACTCGGAAAAAGGCACTTTGGCATTCTGTCCATACACCGAGGACGACGATGCGTACACGAGATGCTTCGTGCCATACTTCCTGGCACACTCCAGAATATTGAGGGTACCCACGACGTTCACGTCCGCATACAATTCGGGACGCTCAAGCGAGTACCGAACGCCCGCCATAGCCGCCAGATGAACGATCTTTTCAGGTTTTTCCGTCTCGAATACTTCGTCCAGGAACGCCTTGTCACGGATATCGCCCTCATACAGCCGGAATTTCCCGGAATAGTCGCCGAGAAAAACCGCAATCCGATCCCGCTTGAGTTTCGGATCGTAATAGTCATTGAAATTGTCCACGATGATCGGCGTATCACCGCGGTCCATCAGCGCTTTCGCCACGGCCGATCCGATAAACCCGGCCCCACCCGTCACGAGAATGTTCATATGACTGCATTGTTGAATGGTTGCATTGCTTCATTGCTTGATTGATACCTGGCTACTTTTTCAAGCTGTCGGACGAGGGGCCCATTTGACCGCGCTTGATCGCATCCTTCAGATATCCGACATACTCCGCGTCATCGGCGCTCGTCGTCACATACCGGGCAAGGGCCGTCTTACGCGCCTGCTCACCGATTCGTCTCCGAAGGTCCGGATCGGTGATGAGTCTTTCGAGTTTCTCTTCCCATTCCGCTTCCGTCGTGGCGACGAAGCCGTCTTCGCCGTCTCGTATCGCCTCTCGGAACGTCTGCGTGGCCGCTGCGACCGTCGGCACACCGAGAATGCCCGCCTCGGAAAATTTCAATTCCGACTTCCCCTCACAGAACGGATTCCCTATCTCCAGGGGCGCGATATTGATATCGACGGATGCCACGTTCCCGAAGTGTTTCTTCCGTTCGACATAGTGCATGCGGTCGATGCGGTCCGCGTACGTCGCGAAGGGGTCGTCGAGCACGAGCGGTCCGACGATGAGCATCCGCAGGTTCGGATGTTTCCCGAGAAGTCGAAGTAACGGGGCGGTTATGGTCGCGAAATCCTTATCATGACCCGCCGCACCGCTGAAATACCCGATCGTTACGACATCATCGGTTCTGGAATGCGTCCATTCCCCCCGCTTCCGATAGAGTTCATCGGTAATCGTCATGTCAGATGCCGGCATACGGTTCGGAACGATAAATACCCGCTTTCCCTTCTCACGGAGCTTCTCGGCGATAAACGAGGTGGAAGTCGTCGCGACCTTCACGTACGGATCAGCAAGGATTTCCCCGCCGACACCGTTCTCATACAGCTTGCGTTCCAGAGCGTTCATCACGCGCCAATAATCCATGTGCTCGAGGTAGACTGGATCGAATACGAGGTCGTCCGTATCAAAGACGATCCCCTTTTCCAGCCTTTTGATTTCATCGATCAGTTTGGCGACCGACGGCGTGAAGAGAACCCGATGAAAGACGAATATCGAAAACCTGTCGGCATACGAGGCGAGGCGCGGATTGTCCTGCACCGTGACGGAGGACGCGATACCGTGTAAACCGAGCGCTTCCGCGACATGCCTGGTGCGATACCGGGCACTGTCACCGATGCCACCGCTTATGAACAGCACATCTGCCGGCTTCACTCGTCCGAAGAGCGCGAGTCCCGCCGGAATGATCCGTTTCATGCCATGCACGAATCCCTCGCGCCGAAGCGTGTGCCATGCCTTTCCGATTTTTATCAGTATGAGCTTCATAGCTTTCATTCCATGATTTTCCGGTATACCGAATCGAGTTTTTCACCGGTCTTCTCCCAGGTAAATTCCTCCGAGCGCAGACGGTTCACCGTCCCGATATCGTCCCATGACCCGCGCATTCCGACAAGCGAAGCGATCGCGTCGGCAAGCGACTCCGCGGTGTTTTCCGCGGCGTACGCGCCGCCTTCGCCCAGGTATTTCCGGTTGTTCGGCGTATCGAAACAGACCACCGGCAATCCGGCTCCCAGGTACTGCAGCAACTTGCCGCTCGCCTGACCGGTGTCCTCGTGTTTCGGTTCAATCGCGATATCACTCATGCCCAAGACGTCTCCGATCGAAAAATACGGCAACGGACTCACGACCGTCACCCGCCCGCCGACACCGTGCCTCTGGAGAAGCGGGTCGAGGAGGTTCCTGGGGGAACCTGCCAGAACGAAATAAAGCGTCGGCTCCGATCGGAGCGCGATGGGAATAGCCTTCACAAGCGTCTCCACACCCTTGTTCGGAATGAAGGCGCCGGTATAAACAATGACGATCGCATGTTCCCCGATTCCGAATTTTTCCCTGAAACGTTTCCGACCATCAGCAGAAAGAACGGGCAGGTTACGGGCTCCGTCGAGGACCGTCTCGACCACCCCTCCCCGTCTTATGGCCGATATCTCTTCCGCGCTCGCCCATGAACTCGCGGCCGCCGCATCACTCATATCATTGATCCACGTCTCCACCGCGCGGAATATTCCCCGGAGCACACTCCCCCGAAGATAGGCGTGGGAAACCATCTCACGGGTCAGGCTACCCTGGAAATCAGCGAGAAGCTTCGGCCGCTGACCATGGAGTCGCAATAGCAGCAAGGCGACCCATGCGATGGCCACACCCTCGTGATTATGCGCATGGACGATATCCGGACGCAACTCGCGACAAAGCGTGTATGTCTTTCTGATCAGGAGCACATCAAGCACCAGCTTCTGCCAATCCGGTCCTGCCTCGAGCTTCCGGTACCAAAAGAGGAGTCTTCGGATACGGCGCACGTCGATACCGGGGTTCTCATCCGCCGGAAGATCGTTCCCGTTATGATACGTCGCTATCGTCACCTCGTGCCCGCGTCGGACGAGTGAGCGCGCTTCCTCGAGGATTCGGATATGCATCCCGCGATCCGCGAAAAAAGGGGTCGGGGCGACCATGAGTATCTTGAGCGGGGCTCCCGGTTCTGACGACATAGACTTCTCTGAAAGGGATTCCTGCTGACGGCTACGCCAAATCGCTGCTACCGATCATAAGCTCCCCTCCTTCGCGTACCTCGCCGGATATCACCTTTCGGGCAACCACGTCCTCGATATGGTCCTCGATGTAGCGATTGAGCGAACGCGCACCGAACATTGCCTCGTAGCCGCGGTCAACGATCAGCGACGGCACGTCAGTGGCGAAGACGACGTTGATATTCTTCTGCTTCTTGATCCGCTCAGCGAGCCGCTCCAATTTGAACGAAACGACCTGGATGAGCTCGGGATCCCGAAGCGGGGAGAAGAAAATGATGCCGTCGAACCGGTTCATGAATTCCATCCGGAAAGAGCCGTTCTTCGCGATATCCGCTATGACCTCGTTCCGGGCTTCCTCGGCCGACGTTCCATGGCCCATGAGCTCACCGATCAACAGCGAACTCGCATTCGACGTCGCGATGATTATGCTCTTTCGGAAATTGATCTTCTTTCCAAAACCGTCAGTCGCGAAACCCTCGTCGAGCACCTGAAGGAAGAGGTCGAGCACCTTGGGATAGGCCTTCTCAATTTCGTCGAGGAGAAGCACGGAAAACGGATGTTCCTTCATGATACCGGCAAGTCGTCCCTGTTCGCCCGAGACACTCGAACCAAGGAGTCGCTCGACCGAATCAGGCGTCTGATATTCGCTCATGTCGAGACGAGTCATCCGCTCTTCATCTCCGAAATACGCCTCGGCCAGAGCTTTCGCGGTCTCAGTCTTTCCGACGCCGGTCGGACCGAGAAACAGGAACGAACCGAGCGGGCGTTTCGGGTTCCCGAATCCGGCACGTGCTCGACGAAGCGCTTCCGAGACCTGACGGACCGCCTCATCCTGACCCACGACCCGACGGTGCAAGACCTCCTCGAGACGGAGCAGACGATCTTTCTCCTCTTCGCCGAGCGCGCCGGCCGGGATACCCGTCTTCATCGAGACGAACGCGGAGACCGTCACTGGAGTGACGAACGGACCGTCGGGCTCCGATTCCCACTTCAGAAGCGTTTCCTGCATAAGATCAATCGCCTTCTCGGGATATGGCACGTCCCAGTCGTATTCGCCTGACAGCGAGACGACCGACTGCAAAGCCTTCCATGTGAAGACCGGAACGTCCCGTTCGGCGGAGACGAGCAAATTGAGAAGGATGTGGAGCGTCTGCGATGAATCGGGTTCACGCAAATAGATCGATTCGAAGAACTTGAGAACCTGCTCGTCGCGATGCGCAAGCGCATTATAACGCGCGGTCCCGATCGTTCCGATGACGCGGAATGTCGGGAGGGAGAGGAATTCCGAAAAGATCGGCGCCAGATTCGGTAGACCCGGTTCCCCCCCGAGATAGGCGTCGATGTTCCCGATGACGAGCACCACATTACCTGCAGCCGCCGCCTCGTAAAACAGTGCGCGCACCGCGTTATCGACATCTTCTCCGCGGTTCGCCGCCTCCCCGACCGCCTCGCCGAGGTCCAGATCCAGAAACCGGAGATGGATGAATTCCGGCAGGTCGCCCTCGCGGATCTTGCGCGCCAGCGAATGCACGAAGGTCTTTTTGCCGATACCGGGATCACCGATAAGAAGCAGGCTGTTCTGCCCCTCGCGCCGCATCACGAGTGTCGTAAGCCGGTACTCATCCTCCCTCCCGAACAGATGAAGGTCGGCATACTCGGAATAATCCCCTTTCGAGAGATCAATGCAGTGGCGATCGAGATGAACCGTGAACCCGAATTGCCACCCACGGCCGATCGGCACCGATTTTCGGAGGTTTTGCCACAGGAACGGCTGCCGACGCTTCGCGCGAAGCGATGCCGCGAGCATCTCGTACCCGACGATTTCCTCGAACGTCTCGGGTGACAGATTCAGTTTCGATAGCGATGCGGAAAGAGCTTCATCGCTTTCCCATTCTTCCCGCCGGAAATCATCCGGACGAAGACCAAGTCGCGCGAGGACGCGGGGAAACCACGGCATCACGAAGAGCTCATGTCGGTCGTTTGGCTGCGGAGCGTCTTTCCCATGATAGAGAACGATGAGAAGAGGACCGAGGAACGAGACGCATGTGACAAGCAGACGGAAATCGGACGCGACATTCGGCTGGCTTTCCGACAGCATCCGGATCCACAGGATGAGCGTCATCGGGAGTCCGAGGAACCAACCCGGGAAACTGAGCACCATCGATACCGTCGCAAGGAAGAAGACGACCACTCCGGAGAACAGGATCAGAATGCGGACTATCGATCCCATGAACCGCGAGAACAGGTTCATGAACAGCCGGTTAAGAGTTCTCCCGAGCGAGAATCCCCTCCAATTCTTCGGGGAGACATCCCTTTTCCAAGGTGAGATGAGCGTCCGAGTCAGTTCGAAAAAATTGAATCGCCAGACGAGAAAGCGCAGGATGCTTGTCCACGACGAAAACAACAGTCGCGGGACCTCGAAAACGTACCAACGGATGAATGAGAACGGAAACATCATGTTCGGCTCTTCGACGGCTCTCGCGGACGTCTCTTTGCATCTCTATTGTACCGATGAAGGAAGGCTTTTGCAAATTGAAAAAGGACCGCGTTTCCGATATACTGAAAATATCATGAAACACGGTACCGACTCCCCCGACACATCCGAGCGATTTCTCACGTTCGCCTCCGGATTCATCCTCTTCGCATGGTCCGCCTACGCCCTCGCGGCGGCAGGTATTTTTTCACACGGCTCGGTCGCGGTCATGGCTGTCCTTGCGATCGCCGGAATCGCAGTAACGCTGTTTCGGTTCCTTTCATCCGAATCACGCGTTGGCAAGACGATTTTCGCGCTCGTCATCCTTTACGCCGTGTTCCTGCTTTCCGGCACGACACCGACAATCTTCTCTGGCCGGGATCATGGCTCCATCGCGGAAGCGGCGATCGAACTCTCACGAAACGGGACGCTTTCGTTCTCCACCCCGTCTTCGGACACGTTCTTCGCGATTTACGGACCCGGAAAAGCGCTGAATTTCCCTGGATTCTATTACTCCGCCGACGGAAAACTTCTCTCTCAGTTCCCTGTAAGCTATTCCGCCTGGCTTGCGGCTTTTCATTCGCTCTTCGGACTTCACGGGATTGTCGCGGGAAACGGAATCCTTCTCACGCTCTCGCTTCTGACCCTTTTCGTACTCGTTCGGGAACTCTCCGACGAACAGGCGGCTATCGGCGCCACGATCATCGCGACCGCGTCATTCCTTCCCTCATGGTTCGCAAAATTCACCCTCACCGAAAACCTCGCGCTCTTCCTCTATCTGTTTCTCGCGCTCTCCATCATCAATTTCCTCAGGAAGCCGTCCCGATTTACTTTCCTCGCGGCAGTTTTCTCCGCTACGCTTCTTTCCGTCACGCGCATCGAGGGTCCGGTATTCCTCGCGATCACCTTCGGAATCCTTTTCGTGTCGAACTCCGGCCGGCATTTCTTCACAGCTTCGTCACCGTTGCTTCGAACCGCCCCGATCATCTGTTCGATCGCTCTCGTCTTCCTGGATATCATCATAAATACGTCACGATACATCTCGGTCGCCAAAGCGCTCTTCCAGGGATCGACAACGCCGCTCCCGAACGACGTCCTCGATTTCACCGGCAGTCTCTCCGTACCCGTCGAGCTTTGGAATCTGTTTCTGCCGTACGGCATACTCGTCCTGTTCCTCTTCGGAATCATCGGGATCGTCATTCTTCTCATTCGAAAGGACTGGGTACGCCTCCTACCGGTACTCCTCGCCCTCCCCACGTTCCTTTACCTCGTCAATCCGAACATTTCTGCCGATCATCCGTGGATGCTGAGGCGCTTCCTTTTCTCCGTCTGGCCGGCATTGCTGATCACCGCTGTCACAGGCAGCTCGGCACTGCTTCGGAGCCGGGCTAACGCGATCGCTGCGAATCGGACGATTCTCATGGTCTCCATCGTCATAGCCCTCACGTGCCTGCCGCCGACCTGGTCAGCATTCCGTTTCTCGGAAAACAGCCGTCTCGTCAATGCGACTGATTTATTGGCGGAATATGTCGGAAACGGCGACCTCGTCCTCATCGATCGCAACGCGACCGGCGACCCGTATGCGATTCCCGCAGGACCGCTTCGCTTCCTCAACGGGAGAAACGCGGCCTATTTCTTCAATCAGGACGACTTTGCGAGAATTCCGAAAGGAGACTACGATCACATATACCTGCTCGTCCAAACGAAGGACATCGGACGATATTCGGCTCTTAACCTCTCAGATCCTCCGATAGCCGGATTCCGATTCGAGAGAGATCGGATCGGGCCCTTGCCGCTCGGCGATCCTCGTTTCCCTGATAAGGAATCGAAGTCGACCGATGCCGTCCTTATAACGCTTGATACGCTATGATTTTTTTCCGACCCGACACCATCGTCCCTCCGCAATTCCGGACCTCGTACCGGGCGTTTCGTGTCGCATTGTTCGCGTCGTTCATCGTCACCACGGCGTTGTTCACCTACCGCACACTGTTCCCTTCACAGGATTTCACCTACTCGTTCGTCAATCCGGACACGGCGAAAAACACGCTCGAGGATCCAGCGACGACACTTCGGAAAGGCCGCATATCCGCCAATGAAACACTTCGAACCTACGCCGGAACGGTCGGGTCTTTCTCAACGGCTCGGATCCGGATCGTCCTTCGCAAGGATTCCGCCATTCCGAATACGGGCAGCTTCACCGTCTCTGTCAGGAAATCTTTCCGATCATTCTTCTATCCGGAAGGCTCTCCCCTATCGGCGATGCCGACCGACCGCGGGGTCATAGTGAACGGGAACCCTTACCTGTTCTCCGGTGACACATTGCAGCCGTTCGTCTCGGACCGCGCCGCGCTCTCATACTTCGCGAAAGACAAGCTCCTCGCCGCGAACGCCGACCTGCTCACCATAATTCCTCCGCAAGAGACTCTGGTCGGGTTCCGCCCAGGATCCCTCCTCTCCGACACACAGGGTGTCTATGGCGTCGGCGGTGACGGAAAGGTTCATCCGATCGGTACGACCCAGATATTCGAGGCTCTCGGATTTCACTGGAAAGACGTCGTCCCGGTGAACGAGGAGGAGCTCGGTTTCCACAAGCGTGGAAAAATAATGTTGTTCGATGCCGCTCAGCCAGACGGAACAGTCTTCCGTGACACGGTCACCGGCACGTATTCGGTCATTTCGGATGCGAGACGTCTACCCATCAGGAACACGGAATATCTCGACTCGCTCCTCAATGTTACGACCCCGATCGATGCCTCTTCCGATTCCCTGTCGATCACCTCAGCCTGCACTCCCGTACGGACCACGTTCTCGTTCCTGCATCCGACATTCACCTGTGATATACCGCTCGAGGCACTCAAGACGTTCCCCGGAGAGAGTTTCGAGGTTTCACTCTCTTCTTCCGACGTGGACCTCCATGCGGATTCGCTCTCGATGACCCTTATGACGAAACCCGACCGCGGAAACCTCGAGATCTTCCTTCACCAACTCCGTGACCGTTTCTCCGCCGCGTACGGACAGAAGTGATCCCCCAACACAAACGTATGAATCTCATCACGAACTCGAAACTGAAACGGACAGGACACGCCACATGGAACGATCTGTTTGCGAAAGCGTTCGCCGATATCCACGGTTTCGAGCCGGTCCTGCCGATCGTCTACGCGCTCCTGATCGAGGCGGCCGAGCTCGGGCTGTTCGCCTTCGCGGCACTCCTGACGCTCGAGGCTATCATCCCGGGCATCGTTTCCGTCCGTCTCAATCTCGCCATCCCGTTCATGGCGATACTCCTGCTCATCGCGCTGGCGGCCGCGCTCGGTCGGAAGATCGGCGTTTCCTTCCCCTTCCTGCCCGACAAGAAGAGTCCGCTCACCCGGATCGGCATCTCTTGGCTCGCATTCCTTCTCACGCTTTCCTCCATTCACTTCCCATTCTGGGCGGTTCCGATCATCGTCGGCGGACTTTTCCTCTCCGCACATTTCTTCTGGCGTCTCCTCTTCCGCGGGGAATAAGACGACCACGTCATCTTATGAACGTGATCATCGGTTACCTCTTTTACTTCGTCGCCGCGAGCGCGTCTCCATTGCAGCGCCGATGGCTCGCGAAGAAAAAGAACAAGGACGACAAGGGGCAGGTCCGTTTCGCGTTCCAGGTCATGACGGTCGTCGCCGTGCTCGGCCTTCTGATACCGCTATTCCAGCCGACGAGCTTCGTGGGATCGCCGTTCACGCTGTCTGCGCTCTCGGCATGCGCCGGGGTCTTCGGCGCCATTTTTTTCATGTCTTCCTTTGTGGCGCAGAAGCATGTCGATGCGGGCGTCTCGACCCTGGTCAGTAACCTCTATACGCCAGTGACGATCATACTCGCATCCCTCTTGCTGAACGAGGGACTGACTCCGATGCGGATAGGCGGCACGACACTCCTGCTCGGCGGCGTGATCATAGTGTCGAAAAAGCATCGGATCGGGCGGTTCACATTCGACCGGTACTTCATGCTTATGGTCCTTTCCGGCATCACGCTCGGCATCTGTCTCACCGCGGAGCGGGCGCTCCAGAAAATGACCGGGTTTTCCGCTGGCACCCTGCTTTCCTGGTGGTCGCAGTGCGTCTTCCTCGGAATCGCATCCGTCTTCGTACGCGAAAAAAGCCCATACTCGATTCGGGACATCTCCGTCACCGGGTCGCTCCGTTTCCTCCAATCCCTCTCCTGGGTCATCCTGATATTCGCGGTCGGGAACCTCAGCCTCGTGTCGAGCGTCACGACGTTCAAAGTGGTCATCATCTTCGCGTACGCCGCCCTTTTCATGGACGAAAGGGAGGATCTTCCGAGAAAGGTCATCGGCAGTCTCGTGTCGGTCGCGGGTCTCCTGATGATGTGACGTTATTCACGAAATAATTAAAGCAGGGCGGGGTTTCCCGTCCTGCTTTTTTCCGTCCATTCATACTTCCCGAAATCAGCCGACCATCCATTCCTGCTCTTTCATGATGGTATCGGAAAGCGCAGACAGTCGGTCAAACACATCGTCATGCGAACCTACGAACCCGAAAACCGCTTTGCACGGTTCCTTGATGTACTCGGGGCAGAATACCGGCTGCTGTCGTATCTCCGCGCTATCAACACACAATCTGAAGTGCGCCCAGAGGGATCTTCCGTCCTGTTGTCCGATCCGGTCGAGATAGACGTTCACCCGCAATACGTCGAAGTCGGCCGACTCCCGCTCCTCATCCTCGAAAAATCCGCGTTTTGCGAGTCCCTCCGCATCCCGGAGGTACTCCGCCGGACAAAATCCGACATGAAAAATCGGGAGTTCGGACAGTTTCCGCATCAGCTCGTGGACGCCTTCCGATACGACGCTGGAAATAGGTGCGACCGTTATGGAACCAGTACGTTCTTCCATTTGCGATATTTTTATATTGTTAACGACAGACTGAAAACAATATGTCCTTTGTATGAAAATTCCGGACATTTGTAAAGTACGACACAAGCGATCGGGCACCGCGAGAACGAAGGACATCCGGTCGAATACCCGCGGACGGAAAAGACCTCGGTAGCGAAGTCGTCTGTCGATACGAAAACGTGGGGGCTACAATATCACTTTCTGATGAACGAAAGCGTCTCTTCGGCACATCGGTCCCAGGAGAACCGTTTCACGCGCTCGAGCCCCTTTTCGCGGAGCCGTTCGCGGAGTGACGCGTCGTCCCAGAGCGTCGAAAGCTTCTCGGCGATATCGGTCTCGGACAGCGGGTCGGCATAGAGCGCCGCGTCACCGCCGACCTCCGGCAGGCTCGACGCGTTCCCGAGCAAGGTCGGCGTGCCCGCCGCCATCGCTTCGAGCGCCGGCAACCCGAACCCCTCATAGAGCGACGGAAACGCGAAGCATCGCGCGTTCCGGTACCAGATGGGAAGCTCATGAAAGGGAACCTTCCCGGTCCTGACGATATCGTCGGAAAACGGGCTTCGTTTCATGCGCTCGACAATCGATTCGGAAAGCCATGCCTTCTCGCCGACGATGACGAGCTTCATATCGGGATGGCGCAGCTTCGCCGTCTCGAACGCGGCGACGAGCCGAATCAGGTTCTTGCGTGGCTGGATCGCACCGACGTAAAGTATATACGATCCGGATACAAGGCCGTAGTGCGCGAGAAGGGCGTCCCGTTCGTCCTCGTCGGGTTCGATTTCGAAAAACGCCGCGTTCACGCCGTGATGGATGACGCGGATTTTCGACTCCGAAAGATCGGGGAAGAAACGAATAAGGTCATTTTTCGTCGCTTCAGACACGGCGATGATACGCGATGCCTTACGCACCGTCACGCCGAGGAGCAGGTTGAGTTTCGCTCGATCGGCGGCAGGAAAGGTTTTCGGGAAATGCCGGAACGCGAGATCGTGTACCGTGGCGATTATTTCCGTTTCTTCCGGAGTCGCGACCGGGACCGCCTGAAGAGGAATGAACACCCTGTCCGGGCGGATATCGAACAAGGCCTTCGCGAACGCGGTCTGCATCCACATGCGGTCACCAGGCAGGACGCGGAAATCGTAATTCGGAAATGAAGGCGGCGTGAGCTCCGGATTGAAAGAATCACGATGACAGACAAGAAAGCGGTCTGATTCCGATATGGTTCCGAATCGCTTCAGAAGCTCCAAAAGATACACCCGGGTCCCATCAACCCGCGTCGCGTCCAAATCGGCCGCCTGAATGGCGATCTTCATACGATCATCTTATGACGGTCCCGGCGAACGGCTCTCCCGCCAGATACCGCGACACGTTGCCGAGATCGTTACCGGACATGATGGAGACTTCCATGCCTTCTTCCTCGGCAAGCTTCGAGGCGATCGGATCGAACGGCGCGTTCATGCCCGGATTCCACGTATCTCCGACCAGCGCGCGAAACTGAGTCCAGTTCATTCGCTCGAACCGCTTCGCGTCGGGATTCGTGCGCGGATCGGAGTCGTAGACATGGTCGATGTTCGACAGGTTCACGATCCGCGTCACGTCGAGATACTTTCCCAAAAGCACCGCGTCGTAATCCGTCGAGAAACCCGGACGCCAGCCTGCCGCGACGAGGACGGGACTCTTGGCGATATAGAAGTCCTCGAGGTCGTTCGGATTCGTATTGATGCGCGGGTACGAATATTCGCGGAGCACGGTACGGATAAGGTGGGCGTTGAGGCGCGTCGCGTGGATACCCATCCAGTCGCGATCCTCGTCGGATACCGGCGTCGCCTCGCCCGCCGCTTCGATATAGGCCCGCGCGGTCCTTCCACCGCCGGTTACGATGATGAACGTCCTTCCCTTCCCGATCTCATCCGTTATGAACTCCTTGAACGACCTCAGGAACCGCCAGTCGATCCCGTCAGGGACGATGAGTGACCCGCCGAGGGAAATGATGACACGTTCGGAATGTTTCATAATTCAGTGATCAGTCAGCAATAATCGGGTACCGACGCTCGCGAGACCCGGCTGTGACACAACCGGAAACAATCGGATGATGTGCTCAAGGAGGTAATGCCACGAACCGGCCTTTGGTCATACGTTTCCGACTCCCTGTTCCCGCTGACCGCTATCCGTTATCTGTTAGTTGAAATATTTCACCAGCCCGGAAAAAGCGACTGTCTCGGTTTCCTCTTCGTTCCGCTTTTTCACCTCTGCCTCCCCGCTCTCGGCCGAGCGCTTGCCGATGACGACCCGGTACGGGATTCCCAGGAGGTCGCTGTCCGCGAACTTCTCCCCGGCGCGGGCATCACGATCGTCGTAGAGCACCTCGATCCCCGCCTCCGTGAGCGCCCGATACGTCTCCTCCGCCTGTTCGTCCGCTCCGAGGGAAAGCAGATGTACCCGAAAGGGCGCGATCGACTCCGGCCACACGAGCCCCTTGTCATCGGAAAGCAGTTCCACGACCGTTCCCATCAATCGTCCGGGACCGATGCCGTAACTCCCCATGACGACCGGTTTCGACGTACCGTCCTCATCCTTGTACGTGAGCCCGAGCGGCTGGGAAAACCGCGTCCCAAGCTTGAAGATATTTCCGACCTCTATCGATTTCCGCTGAACCAGGTTTTCCTTCCGGAGCCCCAGGTCGGCGATAACCTCGTCAGTGAATACCTCCTGGTTGATCGCGATCCCTTTCGCTTTGTCGATGTGTATCATATCTTCCCCGGCTTCGCAGACCGTCTGGAACTCGTGACTGTACTTCGCAAAGACGCCGCCGGACGCGAAGGTCTTGTAAGTAGTGGCGCCGATGCCGACCCGATCGAAGATCCGTCCATAGGCAAGCGCCGCTTCCTCGTAGAACGAATCCAGCTCCTCCTGCGACCGCGAGAACGAGTATAGGTCCTTCATGACGAACTCACGTCCGCGCATGATGCCTGATTTCGCCCGCGTCTCATTGCGGAATTTCGTCTGGAATTGATAGGCGTATTTCGGAAGGTCGCGATAGGACTGGATGAACGGCTTCATCATCACTGTCACCGGCTCCTCGTGCGTGAACGCCAGAGGCAGTTCGCCGCCGTTCTTCAGTTTCGTCTTGAACCAGTTGTCGACCACCGCATCATCGAAACGGCCGGTCGTCTTCCACGTCTCGGGATTCTGAAGCGCCGTCAGTGCGATTTCCTGGCCACCGATACCGTTCATCTCCTCGCGGATGATGCCGACGATCTTCTCGAACGTCCGAAGTCCGAGCGGGAGATACGAATATATGCCCGCCATCTCCTTGTGGACGTATCCGGCCCGGATCAGAAGCTGCGCGTTGCGGCTTTCCTCGTCCTTCGGAGCCTCACGCCGCGTCTTGGTAAATAATTGGCTCTGTCTCATAGGAATCGTCGGTTAACGGCTCAACAATGCGATCCGACTGGGTATATTTCCTTCCCATCATACCCGAACGGCGTTCCTCGGTCAAAAAATTGTCTCCGGAATACGTTACATAATTATGCGACCGCATTATTATGTAACGACTCTAGCGGGAGGTGAAATATCGATTGTCAGCTATTCCTACGAAGCTATGCGAAAAGAAAAGCCTTCCATTACGGAAAGGCTTTTCGCGTCCGACCCTGTCCGGGTCGTCCGCACCCAAAGGTTCAAAGACCGAAGCTCAAAATCCACTGCGGGAGACCACGGCACACAGAGACTGATACGAATCGCCCACCGCGCCACTGCCCACGCGTGCGCCCACCGCGTGCACACGACTGAAGAGAACGAAGTAGCCGTCGGATGAAGGAGATCCTGACCAGGAATGGTTACGCACGAACAATTTCTCACCAGTGAGGATGTAGACGAGCAGATACCGCAAGAACGTGTTCTGCACCGGCTCCCTGAGCAATCTTGTAATATCGCAGGAAGCCAGGAAGAATGTTGCCGCTTCCAGTTTTCCTTTTTTGATCAGCGTTCGTGCCATACTTCGCTCAAACGTCCACCACTTTTTCTTCGCGTCCCGGAACATTGGCGGGAGCGTATCTCCGAGTAGGCGTTCCATGTTTCCGATCAGGATATCCGTCTGCTCGACGAAGTCCTTGTTTCCCGTCTCCGGCAGGACATGCGGCGATACGAACTGCCA
>DATMYW010000060.1:0-8685 GCA_035560715.1 Candidatus Fimivivens sp.
TGAACCGTTGGGTTCACGAGCCTTCTATTATTGGACACCACCAATACCGGGAGAAACATCCGATTGGAGCAGGGTGCAACCCTGCTCCTGCAAAGAGGCTACCCCTTGACAAGGTCACATTTATAGATATAATGGTTTTTCCTGCTTTTTCACAAACAAGGTAATCACGCGCTTCAATCACAAACAAGAGGGATCAACGATGCAAAAAACAAACGTCTACAAGTTCATCGCCATTATTCTATTGGTGATCGGATCATTCTTCTCGAAAGTCGCGACTGCGAAGGAGTCTGCTCCAAGAACTGAGCCCGTTAGTAATGTCTTCACGATCGATGTTGGCCCGAATATCAAGCAACTCGGGGAAAATGGAGGATCGGCGTTACAGGAGGGAATCGCAAAAACGACACAGCTCGCAGAAAAGAAAGCCCGGGAAGCTTACCCGACTTACAGAGCGCAGGCCGTAATCGAAGGCCGAGCCGGCTTGTGTGCCTGCATCGGACTCGGAATTATCAGCCTGCTAAGCGGCATCGGATTCATCGCTCTTGGAATCTGGCTGGAAGAGCCAGGATTCCACGTAGGAACCGTAATCGCCTTCGCAATCTTTGCGATTGATGCGATTGTCGGGGTATTCATGATTCCGACATGGATAGCCATGAGTACCAATCCCGATTACTGGGCAATCCACAAGATGATGGATGACATCAATAAACTGATCACGCCCATCTTATCAAGGTAAGCCTGGAAGAGTGGAGATTTGTCAGTAGCCGAAACAGGGCCCGGCCGTAATAGCAGGTCCTGTTTTTTATGTTTTCGAAATTCCGCTTTGACTATTGACTAAACTTCTGACTTTGCGGTTTTATAGAGTCCCGCGCCCCATACTCCCATGCCTTCGCGACGGACTCCGCGATGCGGACCGAGGTAAACGATTCGGGAATATCGGTCTCTATATCGAAATGAGTGACGTCGGTCGGAGCGACGCCGGACTCCTTGAGAAGGCCATCGATCGCCTCGAAGAGCTGATGCCCCATATCCCGCGCCTCGGGCCACTCCCGTGACGAAACCGGCTCGCCCCCTTCCAGAAGCGCGAGCTTCGACCCTTCCCGTCCGATTTCCAACCTGAATGCATGTTCCATACCTGAAAGATAAAGAGTAAAGAAAAAAATAAAATGTCCCTCCCCGTACTTTTCACTTTTCACTTGAATTCCTTCCAATCAAATCCCCACGGATCAGTCTTCCGACCCGGCGCGATATCGCTGTGACCGAGCACGAACTTGATGGAGTATTTTGATTTCAACGAGGCAATAAGCGACTTCAGGCTCGCATACTGGGACGATGTCGGCGAGTCCGTATCCTTTTCCACGAGTTCGATACCGATCGAGAATCCGTTCACGCCGGTCCGACCGTCCGGCGTTTTCGAAACACCCGCATGATACGCGACGTCGCTATCCTCGACAAGACGGTAGATCGCGCCTTTGCGATCGATCAGATAGTGCGCGGAAACCCCGTACTGCCGATATTCCTCGATAATGCCCGATACCGAGTACGGATCGTTGCCGAGCGCATCGTACGACGAGTGGATGACGACCGTATCGATATCGCGCGATGAGCGGTTCTCGAACCCGAACGACACGAGTCGGTCGGTGATGGAAACGCCGGAAGCAGTCACGTCCCTTTTTCCCATTTCCTTCCCTTTCGCCCCTTGTTCCCCTTCCGTTACCGCATTCGTCCGCTCTTCGTTCGCGACTGTCGCGGGCGTCGACGACTGACTGACATCCTCCGCTTGAGGAGAGGCGACGGCTATTTGATTCCCTTGGTCCGACGGGGTCATAGAAACGGCCGCGGTCGACACGTCGTTTGAAAACGACCGCTTCTGCCCGCCGGACGCCCACCACGCCCCGACGCCGACGAGTGCGACAGGAAGAAGAAGGAGTGCGAGTTTTTTTCTCGTCTGCATCATGTCCCGAGTATAGCACGGCGAAAGCGGGAATCCGGGCCGATATCGTGGCGGTCATGCTATAGTACAACCTATGAAATTCGACCGGAAATACTCCCCCTTGCTGGCTCTCCTCCTGATCCTTGCGATCGGAATATTCTTGCGCATCTACCGCTTCGACGAATGGGTCCGATTCAATGACGACCAAGCACGTGACGCGACACTCATCCGTGACGTCCTGTCTGGCCACAAGCCGTTACCCCTCCTCGGACCGGTCGCGGCAGGGACACGCTTCCACCTGGGACCCGCATTCTACTATTTCCAGTACGCCGCCGGAAGCGTATTCGGCGAGACACCCGACCATCTCGCCTATCCGGACCTGTTCTTGTCGATCCTCGCGATACCGACGCTCTTCCTGTTCCTGCGGAAGTGTTTTTCCGATCGGATATCACTTGCCGTCACCGCGATTGCCGCAGTCTCGGCCTTCGCGGTCGGGTATTCGCGCTTCGCCTGGAACCCGAACTCATTGCCGTTCTTCGTGCTCTTGTTCCTCTACTCCCTCGTGGAACTCGAAACGCGCGATCGGAAACGGGAATTCGCCTTCTCGATCCTCGCGGGACTCTCGCTCGGCATCGGCATACAACTCCATGCGCTCTTCCTCTTCATCGCGCCATTCGTTCTCCTCGCGTTCTTCTCGTTCGGAATCAGGAAAAATCACCGGCTCTGGAAGCCAGCAGCGATCCTTCTGTCCGCCGCCCTGGCAGTGAACCTCCCGCAAATCGTTTCGGAAGTCGGGACACATGGACGGAATACGCGTGCACTCGTATCCGGCATCACCGCGAAATCGGATACGGTCTCTTCCGTCGGGGAATACATCCTCATCAACGGCGTGTGCCAGGTACGGAACAACGCGATGATCGTTTCGTCCTTCGGGGAGCTGCAGAACTGCCATCTCGCCGGTTTCCGGGAACAACTCCGGACCGAACGGACATCATTCGGGAACATGGGTCGCGCGATCGCCCTCTCCGGTCTGCTCCTCGGCATCATCTTTACGGTCGGTGGATACGGACTCCTGTTCACGCGCGCCCGACGCGAGACCGACGAGAAAAGGAAACGGGCACTATCGCTCGTCTCACTCTACGCCGCAATCGCCTCCGTCGTCTTCATCCCGTTCGCCACCGTCATGACCTCTCGTTATTTCCTCGTCATCGAATTCGTCCCCTTCTTCTTCCTGGCACTGTGGTTCGAATACGCCGCGAAACGATTCGGAAAATTCGCCCTGACACTCACCGTGACGGCCGTCATAGTCCTGGCATTTCTCAATCTGCGTTCGGTTTCGACGACCTTCGCGTCGTACGATGGGGCGCATCCGGAGCGCGTCGAGGCACCCGAGAGCGTCACCCTCTCGGACATCCGTTCGATAGCGGCGCATATCCGCGAACGCACCGGCTCGGCGGACACGGTCTATGTCGACGACCGTAGCGGCGACACGTTCGGGATGATGAAAGGCCTCGCGTACTTCCTCGATCCCGCGGGCATCAAGGTGAAGCAGCTCAACAAGGGAACCGACCTCCCGAAGGACGCGTCCGTCTTCTCGATCGACCTCGCGAAGGTCTCTCCGGAGGAAGAGATTGTCGTAGAGCCGGCATCACGCAGACAACTCGCCTCGTACACGATCACCGACCACGCCACCTTCGGCCGCTTCACGGTGTTCGGGTTCGGACAACGATAAGAAAATCGGCGTCACAAAAAACCGCTCCGTCATCCGGAGCGGTTTCGCTTTCGACTTGTGATTTTCGACTACGATGATCCTACTTCTTTCCCTTCTTGCCGGCGTGCGTCGCGATGAGCGCCGAAGCCGCCCCGAGTGCCGCCGCGATACCCGACGCGATGGCGACCGCCTTCTCCGGGTTCTTCCGGATATAGGTATCGGCCTGCTTCACGGCCGCGTCCGCCTGCCGACGGATCTTCACCGCCTCCTTTTCGACCGCCTTCAGTCCCTTCGCGATCTCTTTTTCGAACTGCTTGCGCATGTCCGAGGCCGACATCTTCACTGACTTGACCGACTTCTTCGCCACGGATTTCTTCGCCATACAGATTGTCTTACTGGTTATCGTTTATACGTAACATGTCTCCTACTTCCCGTTGCGTGCGAACGCGGAGACGATGATGGCCGCCGCGAACACGAGCACGCCCACGACGATCTCGCCGATACCCGGCGTCCCATAGAGGAAGTCCAACAGCTTCGCGAACCCCGCGAACAGGAACCAGATGCCGAACATGCCCAGGACGACCGCGAATATCCGACGCAGCGTCAAACTCACGATTTCCTCGATGCCCGAAGAAATGGTCGAGATGACGCTCTCGATAAGCTTCCCGACTCCCCCGAAGATCGCGTCGAACAGGAGTGGGAACCCGAAATCGCCGTCACTTTCGCTTCCGCCTCGTTTCGTCTTGTTCCCTTCCGGAACGATATCGATTCTCATACGTTTCGTTTTGTGTTCCTTGTCTTCTCAGTATAGCACATAAGCGATGACATCTCAAGAAAATTTTTGTATGATGAAACCGAACGAACCGTAACAAACGAACGCGTATGAAAAACGGGACACCGTCTCTCGTTCTTGCGCTTCTCTCGTTCTCTCTTCTTGTCACCTCACCTCCTTCACTCGCCGACACGACGGATACGCCCCCAGCGACAACGTCCGACGGAGCCGGATCGGATAGCGCTCCGGCAAGCGGCGCCGCGACCGCGGATACCGGTTCGACAACCGTGTCCGCTCCGTCAACCGCGTCGGAGACGGTCATCCCGACACCGGTCGTTTCGACACCGGTCACACCCGTATCGGAGAGTGTCGCTCCCTCGGGAACCGCCTCGCGGATTCCAACGACTACGACACCGACCGACACATCCGCAGTACCCATCTCTGTATCCCCGACCGCTCCACCCGTTCCAGAATCGACTGCTGCCGACATCGTTCTGGAGCCGGCCGTACCTGTCGCAACCATGGGAGACGTCGTATTTCCCACGCCCGCTCCGGCAGGAACGGTTATGTCGTCGGTTATGATGATGGGTGCGGCGGCCCCGACCACATTGCAGACTGATACATCCTCGACCGCCGCACCGGATCCCGTCACCGTTCCGGTCATTATCCTGAGCGAGATCCAGATTGCCGGAAACGGTACGAACGACGATTTTGTGGAGCTCTATAATCCCGGAAGCGACGCTTTCTCACTGAAAGGATTCGAGCTGCGACGACGGACGAAAACCGACACGACCGATATGGGTTCTCTCTTTCATGCGTTCTCGGATTCGGACAGCGTCCCGGCGAATGGCTATTTCCTCTGGGCGAACAAGGACGGCTCCGCGGAGTTTATCGCGTTCGCCGACGCGAGAAGTGCCAATGCGACCTCACCGGCGCTGGCCACAAACAACAGTCTCGCTCTCTTCGACTCCAAGAAAACGATCATCGATGCCGCTGCCTGGGGCGATGATCTTGCCGGACCGTTCACGTCGACCGTCAACGCGAATCCCGACAAGAACACGAGTCTGGTGCGTGACCCGAAAACGCTCTCGTGGTCGATATCGGATCATCCCACTCCGACAAACAGCACGGGTCAAACCGTGAAACAGCCGGGCCCGCTCCCATCCGTCGGAACGATAATCATAAACGAACTGTATCCGAATCCGAACACGGATATGGGAGAGAGCGAGTGGATCGAACTCCGCAACACGGGCGATGTCGATATGTCGCTTGCCGGATGGAAATTGAAAGACGCGTCCACGAGCGCGGGCTACACGTTCCCGACGGGGGCGAATATCGGCGCGAACGGATTCCTGTCGATCGGCGCGGATGTCTCGAAGATCGCGCTCAACAATACCGGAACCGAATCGCTCACGCTTCTGTTTCCTGACGGGTCCGTAGCCGACTCGTTCACGTTCGACGGCACGGAAAGAGGCGCGAGCTATGCGAAAAACGATGCCGGGACTTTCCTCCTCGCGCATGCACCGACTCCAGGCTCGGCGAACGCCTTCGATCCGATGCCGGTCATCGAGCCCGTCCCGCCGGTCGGTACGGTCCGGATCAACGAGCTCTTCCCGAACCCGGTAACGAAGGGCGAGCCGGACGAGTGGGTCGAGCTTCGGAACGCCGGAAACGAGACGGCCTCGCTCGTCGGATGGTCGCTCAGAAGCGGTGCCGGTATGTTCCGGTTCACGGCACATCTCGACACCTCCCTTCGTGAGATTCCCGCAAACGGATTTCTCGTACTGCCCCGATCGCTCACGAGGCTCGCCCTGCGCAACTCGGACGGGAACGTCACCCTGCTTGCGCCGGATGGATCAACCCTTATGGATTCGGTCTCCTACACGTCGACGACCGAAGGGAACTCGTATGGATACTTCGCGGCCGGCCGATATCGATGGAGCAAGGCGCTCACCCCCGGCGCGGACAATGTTTTCGGCAAGGAACCTTCCGTACGGAAATCGGATATCCCGAAGAAGGGCTACGTGAACACCCTGATCCCCTTCTCCGCGACGGGCAACAAGAAAAACATGAAATACGTCTGGGACTTCGGCGACGGACACAAAAGCTACCTCGACGGACCGAGTCACCGCTTTGCGAAAACCGGCACGTTTGAGGGCACGCTGACGCTCCGCGACGGCATCGAGGAAGTGGTGAAAAAATTCACGATAAAGATCGGAAAGTATCCGAACCGTGACCTGCACCTCACAAAGCTCTGTCCGAACCCGACCGGGACCGATACCGGCAACGAGTGGATCAGGATCAAAAACGACGACACGAAACGGATCGACCTCTCCGGTTGGGTCATCGCGACCGGGAGCGACTCGGAGAAGCTGGTGAATCACGTGATCCTTTCCAAACGCTTCATCGCCCCGGGCGAGGAAATCGTCCTCACGCACGACGATGCGAAGTTCACGCTCCCCAACCGGCAGGCCGCGATCGAACTCCGCCGGCCCGACGGCAAGACGATGCAGGGGATCTCGTACCAAACGGACAAGGATATCGAGGAAGACGCCGTCTATACCGATACCGGGAACGGATGGGCCTGGATACTGCCGGCAAGCGATTCGGAAACCGTGCCTACGGTGATAGCCGCCCCGGATGCGACCGGACCCGACGCGTACGAGACGGGCATCACGACGGATCCCGGTTCCGACAAGCTCTCCTTCGGGGAATTCGTCTCCCTCGGCACACCGTACGATCCCGCGCTCCCCGACTCCCTCCCCCAAGTCCTCGGCGCATCGGATGAACGGCGACAAAGCGACGATTCATCCTCAGATTCATTCCTCGACGCCCTCTTCCGGATGTTAAACGGGTTCGTGACAGGAACGATCTGACTCGCGCAACATAAAAAAGCGGCCGGGATTCCCCTGCCGTTCCTTTCCTTTTCGGTTACAGCATACGGTCTTTTACCGAAACTAGACTTCCTCCGAAAAGGTCGTGAATACGAAAAGAAACCAATTCAAGCTTCACGAAACGTGCCGAATATCATCAGTCAACATCGAAAACGAGGATAGAAACTTTGAAAGCGGCACGATTCTCGCGCCGCTTTCGGTTGTCATGTGGTTTATTCAGCTCTGATTGATTGCGGAACCAGATGGATGCTTCTCCAGCCGGCGAAGCCATCAACATATTCCACGACAGCCACTCCTTGAAAAGTCTTTTTTCCTCGGACAGGAATCTCGTCTTTTGGAACACCTCCCGTCAGCCTCGCCTTGAGAGTAGGGAGAGTAAGAAAACCGGGTCGCCAACTCAATTCATCATAAAGTTGCATGCGGTGCGGATTATCGACCGGATAAGTCTCCGTGGTTCCGCGGATGAGATCGATACTCTCACATTTTCCATCCTCATACCTCGCCAAGAAGTATAAGCGATATTCCTTACTCCCACTTATCGAAACCTGCTCCATCGGCACTTCCCTTGTGAGATCGCTGCCAAGCCTCCAGCTCTCATACTCCCGAATACCAAGCCATGCGATGTAAGTTAATATGCCGAAAAGGGCCGAGTTGACCAAGAACAGATTGAGCTTCGTCTTTTTTAAAATATCCATGAGTGCCTCCATTTAAGATATTTATCCCGCGACCTTCTTCGGCTCGCGGGATTAGACCCTTCAGTAATCGTACGTCATTATTCCGGTTACCCGAGTACGCCAAGCGTGCGACTATCCGGACCGTTTTTGATCAAGAACCAGATAGCGCCAAGAAACAGTCCGAGGACGGCAAACATCATGAAGACTACGGCAATCCCGGAACTATCCTGCCAGAAGTCTCCGCGCCCGTTTGAAAGGCTGACATACCACACATGCAACGCTATCAGCCCAGACACGACTGGGACGGATCCAAACAAGAACTTCGGCCTCAGCGACACCTCTCGCTTCGAAACGAGGAAAGAAATCCCCGTGAAGCCGACGACGTCTGTCAGGAGCATCATGTTGACGACATCTCCTGCGGACTCGACCATCGTCCCGTAACCGAACGACGAAAAAATCGTGTACATCAGATACGGGAAAAAGAACAACTGCGGCGTGAGGGTTTTTACACGCATGGCGAGAGCATACATCGAGTAGGCCGCAAGGGCGTACACCGAAAGACGAATGCTCCATTGAACCAGAAAACTTCCTTTCTGTTGCGTCATGATTTCAAAGTCTTTTCGTTGAAAAATTGTTAAGCACGGGCACACTACCACTAAAACACACCGACGTCAAACGGATATAATAGATGATTACATCATAAA
>DATMYW010000061.1:0-4034 GCA_035560715.1 Candidatus Fimivivens sp.
GACCTCGACCATTCTCGATCCGGCGATCGTCGGCGAGAAGCACTACGAGGTGGCCCACGGCGTGCAGCGGATCCTCCAGCGGTACAAGGACCTGCAGGACATCATCGCGATCCTCGGTATGGAGGAGCTTTCCGACGAGGACAAGCTGACCGTACTCCGCGCGCGAAAGATCCAGAAGTTCCTCTCGCAGCCGATGTTCGTGGCGGAGCAGTTCACCGGTAAATCCGGCAAATACGTGACGCGCGAGAAGACCGTGGAAGGCTTCGGAAGGATCCTCGCCGGTGAACTCGATGAGATTCCCGAGTCGGCGTTCTATATGAAGGGAAGCATCGAGGAAGTGATCGAAGAAGCCGCGAAATAGAATAAAGAAGAATGAATACGGAATCAGGCAAGATACGATCCTTTACGGACATTGTCGCCTGGCAGGAAGGGCACAAGGTCGTGTTGGAAATATACAGGGTGACCAAGTCATTTCCGAAGGAAGAACTGTTTGGATTGGTTTCTCAGATGAGACGTTGTTCCGTGTCGATCACATCGAATATCGCCGAAGGATTCGGACGGTTCTCGTACAAGGAAAAGATTCAGTTTTATTTCATCGCACTAGGATCCGTAACGGAACTTCAGAATCAGATGCTTATTGCGAGGGACGTCGGTTTGTTGTCGAAGAAGGATTTTGATGGATTGGCCGAGCGTTCGGTAAGCGTCCATAAACTCATCAACGGTCTTATAAAAGGTGCGAAACAAAAGTAGACGGCATTCCTGATTCTTCTCTTATTCTGTATTCATGATTCAATATTCTTCACTCATGATTCTGTTTATGCAAAGTATAAGGCTAAAAATTGTCACTCCGGAAAGGCTCGTGCTTGAAGAAGACGTGTATTCGGTGACGCTGCCCGCCGAAGGCGGGGAAATCACCGTGTTGCCGGATCATATTCCGTATATCGGTTCGATACGTTCCGGTGAAATTTTTTTCCGGCGTGAGGCGAACGCGGAACCTGAGCGTCTTGCGACCTCGGGCGGATTCGTGGAACTGCACGGCAATGTCTTGTCCGTCATGGCCGATACCGCCGAGCGTGCTGAGGAGATAGATGTCGAACGCGCGGAAGCTGCGAAGAAGAAAGCCGAGGAACTGAAGGCCGACCGGAGCCTCCTTGACGACGAGGAATATGCCCGTGTCGCCGCTTCACTCGAAAAGGAATTCGCCCGGCTCAATGTCGCCCGCAAACATCGGAGCAAATCGGGCTTCATCGCTCCCGGACAATAGGTGTCTCCATACACCGGAAATCCGGCCTCCGTTGGAGGTCGGTTTTCTTTTCTATTCAAGTCAGTTTTTTCCTTGAAAAAAGCCAGGGAGTGCGTTAGAGTGGGTGGAGTAACCGTGTTTTCCTCTACTATGGAAGGTCGATATAATCCCGGACAGATCGAGAAAAAATGGCAGGACACATGGGAAAAGCAGGGTGTGTTCCGCCAATACGGACGCGAGAAGAAATTCTACACGCTCGACATGTTCCCGTACCCGTCGGGGGCAGGACTCCATGTGGGGCATCCGAAAGGGTACATCGCGACCGACGTTCTTGCGAGGACGAAACAACTTCAGGGCTATGCCGTGCTGCATCCGATGGGGTGGGATGCGTTCGGACTTCCGGCAGAACAATACGCGATCAAGACCAAAACGCATCCGCGCGAGGCGACCAAGAAGAATGTCGCAACCTTCAAGAATCAGCTCGGCCGGCTCGGGTTCACCTATGACTGGGACCGCGAGATCAATACGACCGACCCGGAGTATTATAAGTGGACGCAGTGGATATTTCTCCAGATGTTCTGGAAGGGTCTCGCCTACGAATCGTATGAGCCCATCATCTGGTGTCCGTCCTGTCAGACGGGACTCGCGAACGAGGACTTGGAGAACGGGGCATGCGAGCGATGCGGGACGGCCGTCGAGAAGAAACCGATGCGTCAGTGGGTGCTTCGCATCACCGACTACGCCGACCGTCTGTTGAGCGGGCTTGACGCTCTTGATTGGCCCGAATCTATCAAGGAATCGCAGCGCAACTGGATCGGCCGGAGCGAGGGAGCGACCGTTCGATTCAGAATCAAGAATGAGGAATCAGGAATGGAAGAAGGAATAGAAGTGTTCACGACGCGCGTGGATACCTTGTTCGGGTGCACATACGTCGTGGTCGCGCCAGAACATCCGTTACTGAAGAATCAAGAATCAGGAATAAAGAATGAAGAGAGAACGGAATTCGAGAATCAAGAATCGGGAAGCAGGAAGCAGGAATCAGGGATCAAGAATTGGGAGGAGGTCCGTGCGTATATCGAGGAGACAAAGAAGAAGACCGAGATGGAGCGGACGGCCGAAGGGCGCGAGAAGACCGGCGTGCGACTGGAAGGTATCACGGCGATCAATCCCATAAACGGCGAGGAAGTGCCGGTGTTCGTCGCGGACTATGTGCTCGGTGACTACGGGACCGGCGCGGTGATGGCTGTTCCGGCGCACGATGAGCGCGACTTCGCCTTTGCGAGGCAATACGGTCTTCCGATCAAATATGTTATTCATCCAACAAGTTTTTCCTACAAGAAATTCGAGGCAGGATCTCAGGCGATATTCCAAACGATAGAAGACATCTTCCCGGAGAAAGATTCGGAGACTGAAGGATGGCTTTCGGAGACACTTATGGCTGAAGGCAAGCCATATACAAGTGAAGGAAAGTTAATCAATTCGAATGCCTTTACGGGCATCCATTCAACGGATGCGCGGGAGAAAATCACAGAGAAACTCGAGACGGAGGGACTCGGGAAGAAAGTCGTGAAGTACAAACTCCGCGAATGGGTGTTTTCGCGCCAACGATATTGGGGCGAACCGATCCCGGTCGTGCGCTGCGAGCAATGCGGCGTCGTCCCGGTGCCAGAATCGGAACTTCCCGTATTGTTGCCGGACGTCGAAAGCTACGAACCGACGGGGACGGGCGAGTCGCCCTTGGCCGCGATAGACGAGTGGGTGAACGTCGTGTGTCCCGTGTGTGGCGGGCCCGCGAAGCGCGAGACGAATACGATGCCGCAGTGGGCCGGATCGTCGTGGTACTACCTGCGCTATATCGATCCGAAGAATACCGAGGCGCTCGTCGGCAAGGAACAGGAAAAAAAGTGGATGCCTGTGGGCGCGTATGTCGGGGGAGCGGAACACGCGACTCGCCATCTCATCTACGCAAGGTTTTGGCACAAGTTCCTGTTCGATATCGGCGCTGTCTCGACGGACGAGCCGTTCCGGAAACTCGTGAACGTGGGGCTTATCCTTGCTTCGGACGGACGCAAGATGTCCAAACGCTGGGGGAACGTGGTCAATCCCGACGACGTGGTCGGCGAATTCGGTGCGGACGCGATGCGCCTCTATGAGATGTTCATGGGCCCCTTCTCGCAGATGATCAGTTGGAATACCGACGGCGTGGTTGGTACCCGGCGGTTCCTCGAGAAAGTGTGGAAATTGCGGGAGAAGCAGTCGGCAGTCAGCAGCGAGCAGTCAACGGGATCGGAAAAGCCGAGGGGAATCGATTCGCTTCTCCATAAGACGATCGCCAAGGTGACCGAAGACATCAACGCGTTCCGGTTCAATACGGCAGTGAGTTCGCTTATGGAACTGGTGAATACATTCGGGAAGGAGGAGGTGGTCGCCCGCGCGCACTACGAGACGTTCCTCGTGCTTCTCTCGCCGTTTGCGCCGCATATCGCGGAAGAGTTGTGGGAAGGACTCGGAAACACGGAATCGATATTCCTCTCGTCGTGGCCGGTGGCCGATCCGAAACTCCTCGTCACGGACACGGTGACGATCGTCGTGCAGGTCAATGGTAAGGTCCGGGATTCGTTTGAAATTTCCGCCGACGCGACCGAGGATGACCTGAAGGCGAAGGCACTCGCCAGCGAAAAGGTGAAACCGTACCTTGACGGCAAAGAGCCGAAACGCGTCATCGTCGTTCCCGGCAAGCTCGTGAACGTGGTGACGTAGGTTTGAACGGAAAACCCCACGATTTTTTGGG
>DATMYW010000062.1:0-8814 GCA_035560715.1 Candidatus Fimivivens sp.
TCTCGCTCAGGCGTAGTCCGGTAAAGAAAACCAGCGTGCAACTACTCTAGGCGGATTCCCAAACTACGGATGTATTTCAAGTGATGATTGGATAGGGGATGAAAACCGGTAAAATTCAGCAAACTTTTCTCCAGCTGATAAGGGCTGGCTTTTGTTTCCTTATGGTTTTTCGGAAAAAACGAAAAAGTGAAGCCAAAAAGGCACCAGGTACATTTTTTTAAGTCTCCCGGATCCGCATGGCGGCGAGGGCGAGGAGGGGAGGATTTCCGAGCCCTTCCACGAGTATCCGCGGTGTGAAAAGGTTCACGAATTCTTCGACTGGCGCCGTCAAGCTAAAAGAGAAAGGAGCCGGAAAAGGTGCCGGGTGCCTTTTTCGGATTGCTTTTATAAACAGTGCTTGGGCTGTCGGGACCCGTTGACTTATGCGCTATCTTCCTGTATGGTTTTTTTGCAGTGAATCCAGACTTTTTAACAAAATCCGAAAGGAGGAAAAAAGATGTCCAAAGAAATTTTAAAGGTACACCCGGAAATCATCCCGGTGCTGGATGATATTACGACGCTCGAAGTCGATGCGATCGTGAACGCCGCCAACGGCTCTCTGCTGGGAGGCGGAGGAGTCGATGGTGCTATCCACCGGGCGGCCGGTCCGGCGTTGCTGGAAGAGTGTCGCGAACTTGGCGGCTGCGAGACCGGTCAGGCGAAGATAACGGGAGGCTACGATCTTCCGGCCAGGCATGTCATCCATGCAGTCGGCCCTGTGTACGATGAGGCTGGCGAAAGCGCCCCGGATTTGCTCGCATCCTGCTATCGCAACAGCCTGCGCTTAGCGATGGAAAACGGCGTAAAATCTGTCGCCTTTCCGGCGATATCCACGGGTATTTATGGGTATCCGAAGGAAGAGGCGGCTCAGGTAGCCCTGCGGGCTGTCGGTGACTTCCTGGAAAAGCATCCCGAATCGGGAATCGAGCGGATCGTATTTTGTCTGTTCGATGATGAGAGCTACCACATATACGAGAGAGAGCTGGGTATGTGATCGCACTGCCTCGCGGCGTTTGTTTGGGCCTCAGGTTTTCGAACCCGAGGCCTTTTTATAATACGTCGGGAACCGAATAAGGGGTCTGGCACATTTTTTTTCGTAGATTCCCGTTTTCACTGGAATGACAGGGTGATAGGGTTGAAGCCGGAAAAGGCACCAGATGCCTTTCTAAGCCTCCCGGATCCGCAGGGCGGTGAGGGCGAGGAGGGGAGGATTTCCGAGTCCTTCCACGAGTATCCGCGGCGCAAAAGGTTCACGATTTCATCCCGTCGTTCCAGCTACGAACCAAAAAGGCGCCCGGATCGGGTGTTATTTCGTTATATTGGTTTGAAAACGGGTAGGAGATCGAAATGGGAAAGGGGTCGGCTCGCTTAGAGCCTATCGCAATAGGAACATACCTACTGCGCCTACGATCTTCGGCGTATACGTGTGTACCCCTTGTCGCCTTATCCAGATAGGGCTTCGCGGGGTACCCGCCTTTCCGCTCGAAGATCGTACGGCTCGTAACGGAGACCCTAACGGATAGGCTCTTAGCCAAAGCTTGAGAAGCGAGGAAAATCTGGAGTTATCCCGTCGGCGGAACGCGGAGAGTCCGTGTTGCGAGGGTATCGAAACCGCTCGTTTCGCTCCTCGTTGACAAGGACGTTTCTCTGTCGTACGATACCTCGGCTTATCAACGGTAGTCTTAACAAGAAGGAGGCCACACATGTGGATAATCAATTACCGGTTATTCCCCAAACCCGAAACGCAATTCTTTCTCCGAAGTCTGTTCCGTGAATGCGCGGAGGTCGAGGGTGTCGACCGGGACGGGGCGTGTCTCGGGTTTCTGAAGAAGTCGGGTGGCGGGGATGTTCCGGTTATGTGTCCGATCGGAAGTATCGGCGAAGGTACGGAGAAACACTTGCAGGGATACATCAGGATGAAGACCCGTTTTCTCCGGAGGAACACGCAGTTCCTGACAAGTTTCGAGATGGAGCCGATCGACTTCAACGGTGAAAAGGTCGTCCTCGGTGGCGGTCTGAGCTTCCCGAATTTCATCGTCGCCGGTGCCGGGACACGGTTCGAGATCAACGAAGTCCTGGCATACCTGTTCGGCTGCTATCTCGAGAACTTGCATCGCGGCGGAACGGGATACGTGTGGTTACGAGGAGACGTGGAAAATAACTTCAGCATTTTCTCTGATTGCCGTATGGCGGAGTCGGTCATGGGAAGAGGTGTTCTCCAGAAGGTCCTTCCGCGCGTCCGCAAGGCGCTCGGGGTGTGATCCGGTGTCGGTAATCAGCAATAACTGTCGAGACGCGTTACGCGTTCGGCAGTTTTTATCTTAGGGTAGATGCCCCGTAGCTGTGCTGCGGGGTAGTCGATCAATGCTGGAGATTTCGCATCGCGAACATTGGGAACTTGAACGGAATGTCCTGGTCGGGTATGCTACAGGAGGAGTAATCCGAGCACATTATGTTATGAGCGGAATGAATCCTGAATGGCCAACCGGTATAGGATCGGATTCGGACGATGAGCGTGAGATACAAAGTGATATCGATTTCAAGAACAAGGGAATCGCCTCGCCGGGCGATGAGAAACGGCTTGAAGCCATGGCACACGAATTCGGTGTCGCGGAAGAAGAGATGATTCGCGAAGGCATAGATCATAATCTAGAGGAGGCACAGGCCGCCGATAATCAGATTGGCTTCGTCGGTTCTGCTGAGGATGACGAGATTTCACGGAATATTTGGCAACCAAGAATTGAAACGGAACGGGCAATTGCCGACATAAAGAAGAAAGACCCGTTACGTGATACGGGAAAGGTTGAGGAATGATCGAATATGCATCGGAGATAGGAGCGCAATCATGAATGTCGATCGGTATGCGATTCGGAGAAATGTCGATGCCCGTGGTCGGTCGCGGAGCGGATCCGGAACGGATGCCGTCTTTGGACGATGAAATTCGCGTGCCGGAGCAAGGCGGTGGTGAGGCGTACGAAGTCGACACCGAGTCAAAAGAGGCACGTGAGATGCTCGAAGGCGTCAGGGAAATCGCCGAATCGCTGGAGCGGGAGGTGGAGCGGAAGTTCGGCAAGGAATTCGTCGTCGCCCTTCGGGAAAGGATCGACGCTTGGAAGGAACAGGCTTTTCAGAAGGGAAATGAGGCGCTGCATGCGCTCGATGCCCACGGGATTCATACCACCGAGTGGGTACGGCAGTTCGAAGAGTCTGGGAACGAGATGCTGGAAAATGCGAAGTGGAACGGCATTCCGATTCCGAAATCGAAGATCGTCCGGTATGTCCTTTCCGGGATTTCCGGCGCGGTCGGTGCGGTCGCGCCGACAGGAATCGTCACTCTGTTACCGCTGTCCGTAGTGCTCGCGAAGTATGACCCCGACGCGTGGGACAGGAAGATGTCCGGATTGTCGAGACCGTCGGAGAAGCCGCGGCAGGAAACCGTGAAATCGAGATTTTCCGCCTGATTTTCCTCCAACCGCAGTCCAATAGAATTATTGACGGTCCGAACATGAAACATAGCGAAGCCTTGCGTCAAATCCAGAATCTCGCAGGAAAGGCGGACGACATTTGTGACCTCCTCGCTATCGGAGAATTCAGCGCTGAGGAACAGATAAAGGTCACTGAGCGATTCTCCGAGATGGTTCTCAATCGAATGCTGCTTTCGGTGCCCGAGGAACATGTCACGGAAGTGAAATCTGCGGTACAAGATGAGCATGCGGATTTGAACGAGTTCGTCTTATTGCTGCAACGATGCATTCCTGAATTCAATCGCTGCATTCAGGACTCGATGAATGAGACTCTCCCGGAGTTTCAGCAGGCAAGGATGGGAACTGATCATCTTCCGGAATACGAGCAGCCGAAGTTGAGATTTCTATAAGCAGCATCGCACCTCCGTTCGATAATCACTTCTCGGCGGCAGCTGCGCCGGCGACGAAGCCGGTGGTCCAGCAGAGCTGGAGACTGTACCCGCCGGACGGTCGGTCGATGTCAAAGATATCCCCGGCGAGATAGAGATTCGGATGGAGGCGGGAACGCATATGCTTAAAATCGACTTCCTTGGGCGTTACTCCGCCACTGGTCACGATGGCCTTTTCCTCGTCCAAAAGGCCTTCTACGGTCATTTGGAGGCCTTTCAGGGCCTTTGCGATCGATTGTCGCTCTTCCCGGGTAACATCATGGACCGGTTTCTCCGCCCTGATGCCGGAAAGCTCTAAAATGACTTCCAGACAGGAATAGGGGATGATTCCTTCCAGGCCGTTTATGACCGTCTTGTTTTTACCGAGATCAAAGAGTGAGCGCAGCTTCAGATCGAGTTCGGAAACGTCGATAGCGGGTAACAGATCGACGGAGAGCGTGACGGGCCCATTTTTCATGAGTTCGCCGATGGCTTTGCTCGTATTGAGCACGAGGGGGCCGCTCAATCCGAAGTGCGTGAAGAGTACTTTCCCTTTTGCGGAAGAACGCTTCTTTCCGTCTTGAAGCACCGTCAGTTTCGCATCCGAAAAGCCGAGGCCCGAGAGAGACCCGACCCATGATTCGCGGATGCGGACCGGAACGAGGGATGGGCGCGGTTCGAGTATCGTGTGGCCGAGCTTGTCCAGCCATGTAAATCCGTCACCGGTCGATCCGGTCTGCGGATGTGATTTTCCACCGGTCGTCAATACATACGAGTGGGCGTGTACGATATTCCCATCCTTGAGGCGTATGCCGCGTATGGTGCCGTCGGTTGTTTCGAATCCGTCGACTTCCGCGTCGGTTCTGACAGTGACGTCTCCATACGTCATGTAGCGCCGAAGCGCCTCGAGAACCGATTCGGCCCTATCGCTTTTCGGGAACACCCGATTTTCTTCTTCGGTCTTTGTCGGGACGCCGAGACCCGCGAAAAAATCCAGCGTGTCCTGGATGCCGAACGTCGAAAGCGGGGAGTGCAGGAATTTCGACGCGCCATGAAATTTCGAAAGGAAGACGTTCCGATCGAAGGTCGCGTTCGTCAGATTGCATCTGCCGCCGCCGGTGAGGAGCAGTTTCTTGCCGAGTACCCCGTTCTTTTCGAGCAGAATCACGCGGGCACCGCACTCTGCCGCCCGTCCCGCGGCCATCATGCCTGCCGGCCCTCCGCCGATTACCGCAACGTCGTAATTGGTCATTTCTCGTTCCTACGAATCCATATACCATAGGATATTCGTCGAAATATGGCAATATTCACGATTGCCCGGAGGACCAAATTCTTCTACTATGGGAACAAACGGGGATTCGTGAACGGCAACGATATGGATGACAACGATATGGAAAAAAACACTGACCGATGGTTTGCCGGACTGATCATTTCCGGTGATACGGAAGGCATGGCGAGTCGCCGCGTGACCGTCTTTGCCGCTTCGTAATGTGACCGTTGTGACCTACGAGGATACCATTTTTTCAGAAGAGGAATCCGACGGTCGGCAGTTTACGGATTGTCGATTCGTGCGATGTTCCATTCCGGGAGCCAAATTCCGATTCACGGTCTTTCGGCATTGTGTTTTCGAGTCATGCGATTTTTCGACGGTCGTATTCGAGGGTACGAACTTTACCGGTTGCTCCTTTCCGGAAAGCAAGCTTTCCGACCTGAACCTCTACCAGGTGACGTTTCGGGAGTGCGATTTTTCCGGTGCGGTCATGCGTAATTGCGTCTTCCAGCGGCTTGAGGGTTCGCGGAGCCCGTCATCGAAGAAATTCGATCTGCGTACCGGTTCGTTTCACGAGGCGGACCTGACCGGGAGCGTGTTTATGAATTGCGATCTGGCAGGAACGGATTTCAGCTCGGCACTATTGGAACGCGTGGCATTCGACCGGTGCGCGGTGAAACGCACGGATTTTACGGGGGCGACGATGGGCGGTGTGCGGTTTTCGGATTGTCGGATCGAGAAAGCGAAACTGGATATGCAAGGATTTATCTCGGTCGGGCAATCGATCGGGTTCGAATTTGGGGGATGAAGCCGGCATACATCGGTTTCCTTCTTCAGGAAACGATCGCGTCCAAAAGTGGAAATATGTAGACATCAGAAAATCCCCCGTCATGTCGGTCGCCGAACATGACACCCCCTTTTTCAAAGGGGGAAACCTGATAGGCCGCTTTCTTACTTTGGAAAAGGGAGTGCCGAGTGAATGAGGGGAGGGATTTGAAATGATCATGTAACCGTCACTATGAAATATATGCGTGAAACGATAGTAACCCTTGTCGAAGCCATAGCTCCGCTCGATGAACTCGAACGGGAGCATCGAAATGACACGCTCGAGTGGATACGAAGCGGGGTGGAGATATTCCGCATCGCCAAGCCGGATACTCCGCCGAAACATCTCGTTTCGTATTTTGTCGTCACGGACCCGCACAATAAGTCGATCCTATTGGTGGACCATATCAACGCCGAAAAGTGGCTTCCGACCGGCGGGCATGTCGAGCGCGGCGAGAACCCGAAAAGAACCGTGGAGCGTGAATCGATCGAAGAGCTCGGAATGAAAGCCGAATTCCTGTTCGATCATCCGGTCTTCGTTTCACAGATGACGACGGCCGGAAAGGCTGCCGGTCACAGGGATGTCTGTCTGTGGTACGTTATCAGGGGAGACGTCGGTGATCCGATCACGTATGAGGAACGGGAATTCAACGGTGTCAGGTGGTTCACATTCGATGAGGTGCTGGAGACCGACGTCGCCGAGCTTGACGAACATCTCCATCGGTTCGTGTCGAAACTGAAAACGTTGTTATGAGCAAAAAGTTCATCTACCTGTTTCTCTTCATCGGGTCTACCATCGGCGGGTATGCCCCGCTTCTCTGGGGCGGGAGCGCTTTTTCGATGTCTTCTATCATCCTGAGCGGTGTGGGTGGACTGATCGGTATCTATGTGGGATATCGGCTCGGAGAGAGTCTCGGCTGATTCCTTCGCGGTATGTTGCAGGGAACGAAACATCGTAAGCACCATAAGCACTAAGTGAAACCGTATGCGTCATGTCATCGAGTCCCAACAGTTCGAGAGGAAGTCGATCGATGGGTTGTTTGCGGTCGCCGATGCGCTGGAAAAAAAGAAAGACGCTTCCATGAAGGGAAAGATCATGGCGTCGCTATTTTATGAACCGAGTACGCGTACCCGGTTCTCGTTCGAATCGGCCATGCTCAGGCTCGGCGGGAATGTCATCACGACGGAAAACGCGAAGGAATTCTCCTCGGTATCCAAAGGTGAAACGCTCGAGGATTCGATCCGGGTCGTGAACGGCTATGTCGACGTCATCGTGTTGCGTCACGACGAGGAGGGTTCGTCGAAGCGCGCCTCACTCGTTTCGGACGTCCCTGTCATCAATGCCGGCGACGGGTCCGGACAGCATCCGACGCAGGCGCTTCTTGACCTGTATACGATCCGGAGGGAGCTCGGGAAGATCGACGGGCTGCGAATCGCGTTCGTCGGCGACCTGAAACATGGCCGGACGATCCGTTCGTTGTCGTATCTCCTGGGAAAGTATCGGAACATCACGATATGGTTCGTGTCCCCGAAAGCGTTGCGGGTCGGGGAGGACATCAAGGAATACCTCGGGAGGCACGGTGTCTCGTATTCGGAAACGGAAGACCTGGACGCGGTCGTTCCGGAGGTCGACGTGTTGTATCAGACGCGCATCCAGAAAGAACGCTTCAAGAACGCGAAGGAGTATTCGAGATTCAAAGGATGCTACAAGATCGATATGGCCGTCGTGAAGCGGATGAAGCGGAAGTCCATCATCATGCATCCGTTGCCCCGCGTGGACGAGATCGCGACCGAAGTGGATGCGTCACCGAAGGCGGTCTATTTCAAGCAGGCGCGCTATGGGCTTCTTGTCCGTATGGCGCTGTTGAAGCTCGTCGTGGGGAAGAAATAGTGCCCGTGCGTGGCCGTTTTGACGACCGGATTACGCTGTATCCGAATATAACCTTATATAAAGCATGTCTTCGTAGCATGTCGTTATTGAGTGTTGACAAATTTGTAAATAAAGGGTATTCTGTACATTATTCCGATTTCTTGAGATTGAGGAATGGAATCGGTTCATTATAAGCGGGGTGACCGGAACGGATAGCGCAGCGGATGTCTCTTACGAGGTCTCCGGTACGCTCTCCGTATCTCCGGAGGGTTTAACACTCAAAACCCCAAACGAAAGATGTATCGAAAATTGTTTTCAAATTGGCTATTCGATGAACACTCACAGAGGTTCTATCTCCATGAGGACGATGCTGACCAGGTCACAGTCGATTGTATCAGCGTGAAAACGCGCGATGCTATCGTTCCTGTGGCGCATCAGGCAAACCATCATTTGATTATTTCAAGATTCATACACCATGAATCATTGATTACTGATCTGACGCCTGGAGAACATCAGACGAATGACGGTCTCTGTCTTTTGCGAATCGACAAACCCACCGATATTCAGCTGAATACCGAATCCGAGCTTCTTGAGATACGGCGCAAAGAGTTTGCCACTGTCTCGACAGATCGTGATAGCAGGTTTATCAGCATAAAGAATATCGTGCATCCGATGGGGATAATCCTCCGCATGGAGAGGTTTGGCACGATTTTCGCATATGGGACGATTGACAACAGAGATTACTGCATCACTTATGACGGGGAGTTCTTTTTCTTCTCCGGCGAAAAGATGCAGGTCGTGAGCTGAAATCATCATCCATGTCAGCAAGAATCAAACTGTCCATACTGGAGTAACCGGTATGGACAGTTGCATTTTCAGGTATATACTTTTATATGAGATATCCCAATATTATAAACC
>DATMYW010000063.1:0-2519 GCA_035560715.1 Candidatus Fimivivens sp.
TATCGGTCGCACCTGATGTCATGCTCATGAGTTGATGAATGAAAGCGCCACGGATACGACCGCCCCGGCGAGCGACGCGAACAGCGCGGAAAAAAGAAGGATATGGGCCGCGACCCGCTCACGGGAGGCGTAGAAGCGCCATGCGAGACCGAGGTCGAGAAGGAAAAAGAGGAGCGGCACGCCGGGAATGAGGAATGCCTGCCCAGGGTTTCCAATGATGTCGATGCCGAAATAGACATTATAGTGAAGGACGATGACCTCATTATCGGTCCTGAACAAGAAAAAATAGACGATAAGGAACGACGCGAGCAGTAACGTTCCGGTCACGGTCATGACCGACAGGACGAGCGGGTTCCGAAAAAATGGAAATCCCTCGTCGGATTCGAGAATTCCGCGGCTGAACATGCCGAACCCTCCCTTGATCCCCCGCTCTTCAGGCGGACCCTGTTGAAGAGGTCCGATCCGCACCGATTCTTCGGTCTGTTCATCATTTTTCATAGTCGGCATCATAAGATATCGTCCGGACCCGGCAGGAGATCGACCCCGATTTCATCTTCCGCGGACGCGGAACGGACGCGATCCAACTGGTCAGCCACCTTGCCAAGCCGTTTCTCGGCATCCTCATACTTCTTGTGCGCACTACCGATATGTCCCCCGAGTACTTCGAACTCACGCAGGAATTTCCCATGCTCTACCGAGAGTTTTCCGAGATTGGCCATTATTTCCTTGGCCCGTTTCTCGATCTGCATCCCCTGCAACCCGATCGCGATCGTCTGAAGGTACGAATAAAAGGAATTGGGCGAAACTGGAATGACATGCTTTCCAAAAAAATATTCGGAAAGCCCCACTCCGTCCTCGTCCTTGATGATGATCTCGTAGTATACGTTCTCCGCGGGAATATACATGAGTGCGAAACCGAGTGTGCCCTCTTCGGGAAGGATATATTTCGAAGCGATGGAATCGGCGTGTTTCTTTACGTCGGAAATAAACTGTCTCCGGGCCGCCTTGCGTTCATCGTCCCCGTTCGACTCGATCATCCGCTTGAAATTCTCGAGCGGGAACTTAGAATCGACACTGATAAGGCCGCCTTTGAGCCGTATGACCGCATCCACTGCCTCGCCGCTCTTGAAACCGTACTGGAGATCGAAATGTTCCTTCGGAAGCATCTGAGCGAGCAGGTTTCCGAGCATAAGCTCCCCGAAACCACCGCGCATCTTCGGCGCGCGCAAGATCTCTTGCAATGATGACACTTCCTTCCCGACCTCGAATATCCGACGATTGGATTCCTTCACTTCGGCAAGTGCGGCCCGTACCTCGGCGAACGACCGAGCCGCGCCATCAAGCCGAGAATCGAGCCGGTCCGTATTCTCGCCGAGTCGCCGGTCAAGCGCGGAATTAAGCGTGCCGATCTGCCCCGAGACCGTCGAAGAAAACTGGTGCATCTCCCGACTCACTCGCTGATCGAGAGCCTCCATCCGCTCCAACATGAACCGCCTGTCTTCATCCGAGCGCCGCCGCATCTCGCGGGAAACGAAAAAAAACGCGGCGGCGACGGCCGCGATACCTACAAACGTCAAGAAGATAAGGATGCCTTGCGTCATACGGTCCCATATTCATGTTTCCCGGAGCCGAAACTACCGTTTCAAACCCGCAACGAACCGCTTGAGTTCCGGCAGCCGGTTCAGGACTTCCTGATACGGTCCCTCCATGAACTCGATAAGAAACCGGTCAAGCATATTGAGCCGATAATGAAGTTCGTCGGTATCCATCACGACGAAGCGGACCTCCTGACCGATCTCCGCCTCGAGTTTCTCGATTGACTGTTTGAGTTTCATGCGGTGTGCGTTGTTGATCACAAGCACCATATCAGCCTTACTCTTCGGGTTATTGAGAAACATCCCGCTGATAAGGATGAGTTTCACGTCGCCCGCGCTTCGGAATTTCTTAAACATCTGCCGCGGGATATCCGAATTCGACTTGACGACAAGGCTCCTGAGCTCCGCATAGAACGGGAAATCCGGATGAAGCTGATACGTCTTTATGCCCTTCCGGGAAGACTCCTTGAGCATGCCCATTTTTTTCAGCCTGAGGACATCCCTTGAGATATCCGATCGTGACAAAAGTGTCTTTTCACTTATTTCCGAGGTCGAATACACCGTGGTCGGATTAAGAATAAAGAAGCGGATAAGGCGGGCACGGACTTTGGAACCAAACAGGCCTTCGAAAATCGGGAATGACATATAGGCGCTCCTGGAATTGATATGGTATACCCCTTCACTGTACCGACAGCAACGGGAAAAGTCAAAGAAACGCACTTTCCCGAACCCGGCACGGATGTGCTATAATAGTTGGAGAACTATGCCGGAAAATAAACCCCGGTCCGTGTCTTTGATTCCCGAAATTGAGATATCGACTTCCGAGATTCTCGTCGCGAAGAATCGGGCCATGGAGCCGTATTTTCATCTGTTTTCCGTTACCCCGGAAAACGTCACCCAGGAATCCCTCGGGAGGATCATGGG
>DATMYW010000064.1:0-7503 GCA_035560715.1 Candidatus Fimivivens sp.
ACTTTATAACTTTCCACTTTCTACTTTTCACTTTCTACTTTCTACTTTATGAACTTTCAACTCTCTGTACGTTCTCCTGTCGTTTCCGTATCACGTACAGAGGCCGGTTGATGACCTCTCCGTGGATCTTGGCGATATAGAGCGCGATGAGACCGATCGACATGAGGATCATGCCCACGAGGAAGACGATGAGGATCGCGAGGTTCTCGGCGTCGGAAAAGGTCGACGCGAACGGCGTATGGTACACGTACTTGCCGAGGAGGATATAGAGTCCGGCTGAACCGGACACGAGCGTGATGGTGATACCCAGTATGCCGGCGAGCTGCAGCGGCAGGAGGCTCAGCGAGACGAAGCTGTTGAGGGCGAGCGCGAAGAGTTTCCAGAACCCGTAACTCGCCGTGCCGTGTTGCCGTTCGTTGGCATCGAAGTATACGAATCCGCGGGTAAACCCGAGCCAGTCGACGAGTGAGCGGGTCATACGCTTCGACTCGGTGAACCGGTTGAACTCGTCGATGACCGAGCGGTCGAGCAGCCGGAAGTCGGTCGCGTTCGGGACCACCTCTACGTCGGTTATCCGGTTTATGATCGCATAAAACAGTTTCGAACCGGCCTTCTTGACGAACGAATCGCTCTTGCAGCGATTGCGGACACCCACCACGACCTCGCACCCCTCCTCCCACTTCCGGATGAAGTCGGGTATCAGCTCCGCCGGGTGCTGCATGTCCGCGTCGATCATGATGCACGCTTCGCCCTCGCAGTGGTGCATGCCCGCGCTGGTGGCGGCCTCCTTGCCGAAATTGCGCGAGAAGTCGATGAGTCGGACCGAGTGATCCCGGGCCTCGAGCGAGCGCACTTCCGCCGCGGTCCCGTCCGTACTGCCATCGTTCACGAAGATCGTCTCGAAGACATACGTCTTCGGCTCGAACATGCGGAAGACCTCGGACAGCTTTTCATACAGCGGACCGATATTCTTCTCCTCGTTATGTGCCGGAATGATGATGGAAATCAGTTTCATACGGTTCGTCTCAGACGGTTACCGACGAGGAACAGCGCGCCGACGATGATGGCGGCCGCCTGGGCGGCGATGTTGATGGCGAGCATGGAGGAAATGCTCTTGCCGTAGAGCTCGAACGCGGCGATCGATACGACGGTTACCGCCAGAAACGCGTATGCCACCCGGGTCCGGTGGAGAGACAACAGGTACTGGAAGATGACGTTTGAAAGCGAGTAGAGCGATACGACGACGGCGAACCAGCCGAGGTACGGCGCAGCATCGGCATACTTGTTCCCGAAGAGGATGCCGAGTATCGTCGTGGGGAAGAGGAAATAGAGAAGTGTCGCGACGAGCGACGCGGCCGCAACCGTCGCGAGGCCGATCCCGAGGATGTGCCGCGAGGATTCCCCCTTATGGTTCTTCTCGGCGGACATGGAAAACAGCACGCCGGCAATGACACCGGTTCCGAAATAGATCACCTTGGACACGACGGTCAGTGCGCCGTACTGCCCTGCCGCGAATTCGGTCAGGTTGTGCTTCGCGAGTATCATGTCCGCGTTTCCGAGGACCGTGATCGCGAGATTACCGAAGAACGCGGGCATCACGTAACGCCGGAGCGACGCGAAGTCGACCGCCTTGCGGAAGCGCTCGTCGTGGACGGCGGACTTCCGGGCGACGGTAGAACGAAGGTACCAGGACGTGAGTGCATAGCCTGCAACCGAGGAGAACAGGAGGCTGCCAACGATACCTCCTAGCGCGAGGCCGGCGGCGACGAGCGCCACGCCTGAGACGAGCTTGACTACGCTCGACAGGACGCTCGCGATACTCGACTCGGCAAACTTCTGCCACCCGCTCAGGAGTCCGCCGTTGACCGCGCCGAAGAACGAGACATACATGGAGATCCAGATGAGCACGAGCGCGAACCGGTTCGAGACATTGAGATAGCTCCCGATCATCGGGGTCAGCAGGACCGTCATGATAAAAATCGGAAGTCCGTATTTCAGGACTTTCCGATTGAGATATGAGAGGATTTCGTGACTGCCGGCGGTATTGCCGTCGGCCTTGCATGCGGCGGCGTACTTGGCCGCTACCATCGTCAGGGTCGCCGCGGGGACCGAAACGATCGTAATGAGCGAGATGAGCGACTCGGCCTCGCCGTAGACCGACACGCTCACCTGCCGGCCGATGACCAGGTGATAGACGTAGTTCATGACGTTCACGAGCAGATTGCCCGAAAAAAGTATCGCGCTGTTCTTCGCGAACGTCATATGGGGGGCGAATCGTTCCTTCAGGGTGTTCGATGGCATTGGTCGTACGAAATAGCCTTTTTGAGGCAATTTTTGACAGAACGGTTCGCGTCGAATCCCCGGAGGAATTTCCGCTTACCCGACACGAAATATTAGCGAGTCTATCATGTTTTGTCAACGACGGCAAAGAACCGTATAGTATTGACATCGGGCGACTTTCGTCGTATGTTTCAGTGTCATCCATATCGGCTATCCTATGAAGATTCTCGTGACCGGCGGAGCGGGATATATCGGTTCGCATACGGTACGCGCGCTCAGGAGCTCCGGCCACCAGGTGGTCATTTTCGATAATCTCTCGACCGGTCATCGATCTGCCGTTTCGGATTTTGAGTTCTTCCATGGCGACCTCGCGAACCGCTCCGATCTGGAAGCGGTCTTTTCCCGTCACTCCTTCGACGCGGTCGTTCATTTTGCCGGGAGCATCGAAGCGGGCGAGTCGATGAAGGATCCGAAACGTTTCTTCGACAACAATGTCCGGAACGGGCTCAACCTGCTCGAGGCCATGCTCGCTCATGGCGTAATGAATATCGTCTTCTCCTCCACGGCAGCAGTATATGGCGAGCCCGAACGGATGCCTGTCACCGAGGACGCCCCGACCGTCCCGACGAACGTATACGGCTTGTCGAAACTCATGTTCGAACAGGTGCTAGAAGCGTACGACGCCGCATACGGACTCAAATCCGTCCGATTCCGCTATTTCAATGCGGCCGGAGCCGATGCTTCCGCGAAAATCGGTGAGGACCATCCCAATGAGTCTCATCTCATCCCGCTCGTGTTGCGTACCGCACAGGGAAAACGTGAAAACATAAAGATATTCGGAACGGATCTTTCAACCGAAGACGGCACGGGCATTCGTGATTATGTCCATGTCAACGACCTCGCCGATGCGCACGTTCTTGCGATCGATTACCTCGCCAAGAACGGGAAGTCCGACGTTTTCAACCTCGGAAACGGAAACGGCATCTCTGTCCGCACCGTGATCGAGGTCTCTAGGCGCATCACCGGTATCGGTTTCGCGGTGACCGAGGAACCGCGTCGACCGGGAGATCCCGAAAAACTCTTCGCGAGTTCGGAAAAAGCGAAGTCCATCCTCGGTTGGAAACCGAGATATTCCGGCATCGAAAAGATTATCGAAAGCGCCTGGGGCTGGCACAAGGCTCATCCGGACGGATTCGCGGAAAACGATTGAACGCATACGATCGGTCGGTTCGGCCTCCTTCGCGGACGGCATCCGTAAGACTGCGAGTGGTTCGCAGCCGGCCCCACTGACCCTCCCCTCCCATCCTAAAACGTAGTTTTAGGATGGGATACCCGGCGCCAGATAGGATGACTTACATCGTTTCCGAAATAGTGCGGAATGTGAACAAAAAGGCCTGACTCAATCTTGAGTCAGGCCTTTCACGGTTTTCGACCGGAAAGCGTCTAGGCGATCGGGGTTTCTTCCTCACGCTTCTTCTTGCCGGCGATAAGAAAGCGGTATCCGCCGTACCCGGCCGCGACCAGGACTACTAGCCAAGGCCACCAGGAGTTCCCCGGATCGTTCGAGACTGACGCGCCCTCGACGGTACTCTGCCCATCGTCAGTCCGTGCGCCTTCGACCGTACCCGTCATTTCCTCGGTCGCGCTTCCGACCGAAGATTCGGTCCCCTCGTACTTCACGGTGATGCCGTTCCCCGACTCGGGGATCGTGACCGAGACGATCTTCGCGTCGCTTCGGTTCCCCGCCTCGTCGCGTGTGACGAACTTGTAGTAGTACTTCTCGCCGTGCTTCACGTCCGTGTCGGTCATCGACTCGTCGCGGCGATCATTCTTCCGTATCAGTGAATCGCGATTGATCGCGAAGTGCTTGTCCTTCCCGCGATAAACGAACACCCGGTCGATATCCTCGTCGTCCGCGTTCCAGGAAAGTTGTACGCCATCCTTCTCCTTGTCCCAGGATACGCGCAGGTGCGAGACCTCGTCGGGATCCTTGGTATCCGCCTTCACGGTCTTCTCGGCGGACGCGGTCGCGTTCCCCGCCGCGTCGATCGCACGGTACGTGAAATGCCAGGTACCGTCAGAAAGGGTCACCGGATTCTCGTAGGTCTGCCAGGCTCCCGTCCCGTCGAGCCGATATTCGATCGCGGAGACCGAACCGTTATCGCCGGCCGAAAGCGTGACCTGCGGCCTCGTCACATACCAGTCATTGTCCCCGTCCGGACTCGAAGGCGAGACCGCGAGGTTCACGGAAGGCGCCGTGGCATCGGAAACGATAGTGATGGAGTAGGTGTTCCCGACATTGCCGGCATGATCGATCGACTGCGACGAGATACGGTACGCCCCGTCGGCGATGGTTCCCGGCAGTCGATAGTTCCACCGTTTCGTGCCGGTCGCGACGAAGCGGGTCTCGCTTGTCTGCCAGCCGGAACCGTTCCAGTACAGTTCCATCGCGGAACCGAACGGCGTGTACGCGATCCCGAGTTCGACCCGGCTCACACCGGAGACCGCATCGTTCGCGGAACCGTCGATCGACCCGTCCCATCCGTTCGTGACGACGGATCCGCCGTTTTCGAGATTGAACGTATCGATCGTGCCGGTCGGGTTCTCCGAATCGACGAGATACTCGACCGGCGAGGAGACACCGACATTGCCACTTCGGTCCTTGCCCGCGACACAGACCCATTCGTGCGTCGTGACGAAGAGCGGGGCGGACAGCGCGTAGGATTCGTACGATGTGTCACATGTGCCGGGATCGGTGTCGAATGTCTTGAAACGGTACGAGGACACGTCGCAGCCGGAAACGTCATCGGAACAGGTCACGCCGACCTGTCGCGGATCATCGGTCCAGCCTTCCGGCGCGCCGGCGACCATGATATGTGGTACGGTCATGTCCGCCGGAATCACGTTCACCGCGTCGGAGCAGGCATTGTCCGACTCGTCGGACTCGTCGATGCGGCGGCTCGGGTCGACGACGCACGCGTTGCCCCATCCCGCGCGGGGGTTGACGAGCGTGCCTGTCGCGTCGGGACTGACCGTGACCGAGACAGTCACCGAACCGCCCGCGGGAATCGTGACCGTGCCGTCCGCAAAGCAGGAAAGGTCCCGGCGATCGATGCCTGATTGGAAGCAGCGGATGGTACCGGTCGTGCCGCCATTCCTGTTCACCGCGACCATGCCGTATGCCGAGACGCCGTGGCTCGGCATATTGTCACGGATGATCTCGCGGTGATCGTCGAAGGTCGCCGCGCCGTTGCCCGTGTTCGTGACGATGAGGATCCAGTGGAACGCGGTACCGACCGTGGAGGACTTGCCACCGAGATCATTGGTCTTGGAAATCGAGAGGTCCGGAGCGACGACCTCGAAGGTGCCGTTCTTGATGACCGTGCCTCGGCCGGAGCAGTCATGGTCGCGCGGATGGGAATCCCCGTGATGCCCCTCCGATGCCCCGTCCCGATACTCGGTCAGCTCGGCCGTCCAGGTGCCGGTCGGCGCATCGGACGCGAGCAAGACGGCCACATCGAACACTCCGTCACGTTCACGCGAGAAACACGATGACGCGTACCGGACCGCCGAGTGGGAATCCCTGACCGTGATCCGGTACGTGCGGTTGTCCGAGAGACGGATCGCCCTGAGGCGGACGGACTCCCCGCGCGCATAGACATCCTTGTCGCTCATGAAATCGGGGGTATACGTCGCGACGAAGACGGTGAAGTGATCGAGAGTCACATCGATGTGGGATTTTTTTACGGACACGTCGCTTGCGGGAACGGTATCAGCGTCGGCAAGTCCGGACACGCTTTCCGCGAAGCGGATCTGAGCATCGGATTCGTCCCTGTCCTTGGGCAGCGTGAGGTCATACGTGAACGATCCGTCCTCCATGTCCGAAGAGATATCGTACGCCTTGTGGGACATCGCGCCGAAGAGCGCGACCTGCTCATCGGTGAGAACGACCTCCTCGACAGTCAGCGTGCCGGGTTCCTTCGGAAGCCGGGTAAACGTCACCGTGACGGCGTCGTCTTGCGGCGCGACGTAGGTCTTGCCGATTTCCACGTGCGAAGTGGTCGTGGCCGTTCGTCCGTCGATCTGCCACACGGGCAGTACGCGCTCGGTCGACGCCTCCCCTGCGGCCTCCACGGTCGGCACGGCAGGCTCGCTCTCGACGGTCGTCGCAGGCTCGCTCGGAACGACCGCAGGTACGGACGACTCGACGGCCGAGAGTTCGGTCACCGCAGACTCGACGACCGGCGCCGCTTCGGTGTTTATGACCTCCGGAGCCGGAATCGATGTGCTCTCACTCGCCGACTGATCCGCTGCCGGTTCGGCCGGAGTCGGCGCGACGACGGATATTTCGGACGACGGAACTTCCTGCGCGAACATGAACGCGGGCGCCGCCGGCTGCAAGAGCATCGCGACGATCATCACGAGGTCGATTGCCCGGAGGAGCGCTTTCGACTTATTCGACATTCCCTGTTTCATACACTTCTTCAATTATCCGTTTACACTATTTCCCTTTCGAAACGACATCCCTATCTTTTCTTCCTCAATCCCCTTTCCGAGGGAAGCTTCTGAGTCCGCGAAGGTGAGAGGGGCGTGTACGCTTTCCTTTCATCAACATAAAAACCGACGGGAATCACGCAGAAAACGCTGCGAAACTTTCGTCGGCCTTTACGACTTCGGTCGAACATGTCCAACAAGCCTGTATCATACGAATCGGTCAATACCCAACACGAAGACCTCATCTTCCCTCTGTTTGGCTTGTTTTTGTATTTCCGATCCGACCCTCCGTTGTACTCCGAAACCGACTTTTTGTCAACCTTCCCGTAATAGCCCAATAGCTTGGAAACCCCGAGACTGTTCAGTCCAGCCAAATCCAAGCGTATGCCATATGCCACGAATCCGAAGATGCCCCGTCTCCGGGCCAGAGCCGTCAGGATGGTCCGTGAAGGGAAAACGATCTCCGAGGTCGCGAGATACTTCGGATATACCAAGGGAGCCGTCTCGAAATGGGTGAAAAAGTGCCCGCGAGGCGGGGCCTGGGCCATACCGACCGAATCATCCGAACGAACTTCCGAAAGAAACGGCCGATGTCATCATCGCATACAAGAAGAAATACGAACGATGTGCGGAGGTGGTCCATCGGCATCTGAAAAACGACGGGGTATCGGTGAGCCTTAATTCGGTGAAACGGAAACCGGATGCGGCGGGACGCGTGTAGCAGCGGAG
>DATMYW010000065.1:0-8851 GCA_035560715.1 Candidatus Fimivivens sp.
CAGATATAATGTTTATAGACGTTGTCGTTATTTAAACTAAAAACCGTATCGAACTCATCAGAATCGAAATGGTGTCCATAACGCTTGACAGAAATATATTCAGGTGCTATCATGTCGGGTAACGTAGTACCGTTTTATTAACAATTAACCAAGGGAGGACGTCATGGGAGACCATTGATATGCCCCATGGGATGAGCGCCGCTCCAAAGCGCGCTCATCGCCAGAATGGGATATCGATACGACCATGATAGACACCCTCAATCTCCAATAACCGCGAAAATGTAGCGACCATGTCCGACTAGCAGACATAAACGTTCCGCGTCGTCTTGCGAACCACAATCAAAATCGCAATTGACGGCAAAACACAAAGGACGGCAAAAAAGGGCCCCGGAAACACTATACTGAAAACAGTATATCCGGGAGCCCTTCTTTTTATTTTATTCCAGGCTATTCCTGATAGTTTTTCGCCCCTTCCCAGGCGAGATCAAGCACCGCGCGCATCGAATCAGCGATTTCTTTGTCCTCGATAATAATGCCCACCTGCCTATCCCCCAACGAGGCTATCCGAACATTGTCATCAAAGATGGCAATGTCGCTCTTGATCGGAAACTTCTCGAATGGGACCTTTCTTCGTTCTCCATCTGCGGTGCTCTCCAAAACTCCGTTCTGATAAGTATAAATGGCCTTCGTCTTAATATTTTTGTCAAGTCGCTTCTTTTTCGCGCGAGCTCGCTCTTCCTTCATGAATAGGTTGTCAACCGCATCAACCGAATACGCCATAGGAACTACGCTTCCTGAAACGATTTTTATCAATTCATCATTCATGGCCGATATGCCGCTCTTTCCTTCGAAATATCGCACGACCGGTCGATCGGACTTCTTATTGTTGATCGACTGGAGCTGCGGGATCAGCTTTTTCAGTTCTTCCGATTTCCGTTTCATGTCCCGTTCCTGTTCCTCGAGGATCTCGACGAGTCTATCTGGGTCGGTCGCGATGAAGAATTGCTTTTTACCCTGGTGAAAGCTGCTGATCAGCCCTTTGGCCATGAGTCCCTCGATGACGAAATAGGTCGTCGCCCGGTTCACGCCGGACTTGTTCGCGATCGCCTGTACGGCGGATTGTCCCAACTCCAAAGAGGCCAGATAGACCTTCACTTCCTTCTCATTCAGACCGATTTCCATGAGTTCCCGTTCGAGCATATGAAGCGCGTATTATCCGATTCCCGCCCATTATACCACGGGATAGCCGGCATCGCCCGAAATCATCAGGTCTTCCGATAGGTCTATGAGTCGCGTCAAAGACTGCATTCCTGCCGGAAAAAAAATGAACGGGAGCATCATTCGATACTCCCGTCATACATTCGCTTTCGCGATAAATGCCCGCTTAAGTGCGTCCGTTTCGATCTTTCTGACGATGTCGACGATTTCCGTCTCGTCCGCACGTCTCGTCCGTTCCTGTTCGATCAGCGCGCGGGACGCCGCCTCGATGGCGTCGAACCAGCGCTTCTGTCCGCGATAGAACAGATACTCACAGATCGCGACCCGGAGCGGATCCCTTGCTCCGACCCGCTCAATCACATCCTGGCAGAGCGCGCCGACCTCGTACGCATGTTCCCGATATCCGAACTCGTCTTCCGGGAACATGATTATGCGCATCGACCGCTCGTCGGGAAACCGACGTTTGTCGACATGTTCTTCCAACGAGAATCCGATTTCTTTTCCATACCGGAATTTCAGCTCCTCGCCGTACCGTCGACAGAAGTCTCCGATAAAATCCCGGACGGCCATCGGGTGCGCGAATTCGGATCCCGAAGGGAATGCCTGAGGCGTCATCGTCTCCGCTTTCACGCGCCGATTCCTCTTCACATTCACGTCCCGCTGAGGGCGGGAACGGCTTTTTCGTGCCATTTTCGCCTCCTGTGGTTGTGGACAAAAGAGGGACTGCCTCTCCATCCTGGTTTTCAGTCAAAGAACCGTCCGACCGACTTTTCGGCAGACCACATATCTTACACGGAATGTACATATTGTCAAGGGTTGAAAAACCTCCCGCTTTCGGGAGGTTTGGCCATCACCGACCTAGCGCATCTTTCCGACAAACCTTTGCAGGATGCTGTTATGCACTTCCGCAGCCTGTATCGCATTATCCTTTTCTTTCGCCCTTTCCTGTCTTTGCTTCTCCTGATCCGCTTCCCACGACGCGAAATGCTCCTTCCGGTATGCCGACAGGCCGAGATACGCCTTGCGATGCCTCACGTATTCCTTGAACGATTCATACGCCCGTGATATGTCGACGTATGCGGGATCGCTCTCCGAAGTTCGCCCTTCTCGGTTCAACCGGATGATTTCACCCTTCACATGCTCCATAACCTGATCGAGAACCGCGCGTTCCGCTTCGCTTCCCGGCCCTGGAACGAGGCTGTCTTCGCCGATACCGATACGGCCGCGCATATCTTCATACGCTTCTTGCATCCTTTGGCCGTGTTCGACAATCGCATCAGACAATTCCTCGTACGTCTTCGCCTTGAAATGCTCGTCTTCGGACGATACCGCGACCGTTTCACCACGTTCCGCATGCGCGTGGGGACGCCCGAGATATTCCTCGACTTTCCATCGTTCCTCTTCGGTCAACTCATGAAATATTCCCTTCCCTTTGTCTTCCGGACGGTCATACAATGGGATATTGAGTTTCGTACGAGCCTTATGTTCCTCCGCGAGTTTCAGATCGAGACCCGCCGCCTCGTTCTCATCGGGCGTACTGACTCGGTTATCATCGGACATAGTGCGTGAAGTAGCGGTTATGACTTCAGTATATCACAAAGACATCGCGCATAACTGACACTCCGAGCCGCGGGCACGATACTACGAACGCGTTTCCGAAAGTTCTTCCAGTATCACCTTCCGATCGTTCCACGGGATATTCCGGTCGCCGACGCGCATCGTCTCCTCGGCGCCCTTGCCGGTCACGAGCAGGATATCGCCCGGCGCGAGAAGTGAGAGCCCCTTGCGGATCGCCTCGCGACGATCGCGGATACGGAGGAGCGTCACTCCTGTCTCCTTGTTGCGGATACCCGACTCCACCTCGTCGAGAATGCGTTCGGGATCCTCGGTATACGGGTCCTCGTCGGTAAGCACGATGATATCGGCAACCGAAGAGACGATTTCTCCCATCATCGGCCGCTTCCCACGGTCGCGGTCGCCGCACGCGCCGAAGACCGAGATGATCTTCGCGCCGCCCGTCCTCATCGAGGAAACGAGGTCGTAGAGCTTGCCCAGCGCGTCGGGCGTCACGGCATAGTCGACGATGATCGTCGCGCCAAGATTGTTCGGGATGGATTCCATCCGACCAGAAACAAGCGAAATACGCTCGATCGCTTTCGCGCTCGCTTCCGTTAAGACACCAAGAAGCGTAGCAGCGCCTGTCGCTGCGAGCGCGTTCTCCACATTAAATTTCCCCGGGAGATGGAGTATTAACTCCGTCTCGCCGAGCGTGAATCGCGATCCCTCAAGCGAGAGCACGAGGTTTTCCGCCAACAGATCGGCCGAGTGTTCCATCGTGGAATAGGTCACCGCTCGCTTCGCGTGCAAAAGAAAGTATTCTGGCTCCCACATGTCGAGGTTCACGACCGCCGCATCCGCATGATCAAAGAGCCGCCGCTTGGCACGACGGTATTCCTCCATCGTCTTGTGATAATCGAGATGCTCTCGCGTAACATTCGTAATGACGGCTACTGCGAAATGAACGCCTGATACGCGACCCTGGTCGAGCGCATGCGACGAGACTTCCAAGACGACGTGCAGACACCCGGCTTTCTTCGCATCATGCAGAAACTTTTGAAGATGATATCCTCCGAGGGTCGTATATTTCGACGCGTTCACGGCTTCGTTCCCCGCGATCCGAAACGAGATCGTCGACGCGAGCGCGACACGTTTCCCGGCCTCCTCAAGGATGCGAGCGAGCAGGTTCGCGGTCGTCGTCTTGCCGTCCGTCCCCGTGATGCCGACGATCGTCATCCCCTTCGCCGGAAACCCGAACCGAAGCGCCGCAAAAAACGACTCCGCGGCATGTGCGAGATTCTTCACTCCCTGCGGCGCAAGTTTCGAAAGAAAATGCTTTAAACGTTTCATAAATTCAGTTATCCTTACAAAATAGATTTCCTGTTCCCCTTTCTGAGGGGGACTATCCGACAAGGCTAAGGATAGACCGTCACGTACTCGTGGCTGAGGGGTGTGAATCCGCAATGAATCGACCGTCTTTATCCTATTCTTTCTTATTATATCCCGCAAAATATTCTTTGATGTTCTGCATCATCCTGTACGCCCCGTACCGCACAGGAGACAGGACGATATCATACGAGCCGGGAAAAACGGTCGCGGGAGTCGCGGGAGAAAACCCGGTCTTGAACCGCGTGATACCGAGCCACTTCCCTCCTCCTGCCTCGAGTTCTGCCATATTCACCCCGCCGAAATCGTACCAGGCGCATCCGCGCCGTTTCGCTTCGCGCATCGATTCCCACTGCAGGAAGAATGGCGCCATATCGGCCCGGAATTTTTCATCGGATCCGCCGTGCAGGTACGTCGCCGTATTCCCATGGAAAACGACCACGTTCGCGGCGATGATCTCACCATCTTTTTCCGCTGCAAAGATTTTTCCGTTCTCATCGAGAAGCGACGCACACATCGCTTCATAGTACGCTTTCGGATGCGGCACGATTCCCTTGCGATCCGCGGTTCCCATCACGAGCCGGATGAACGCCTCCACGTATTTCGAATCGGACGACGTCACCACGCTCACACCGCGCTTCTTCGCGACACCGATATTGTATCGTGTCTTCGCCTTCATCGCCGCGAGCAATTCCTCTTCGGTCGGCACAAGGTCGACCACGAACGTCTCCCGCGGCTGCATGTCATGCGGCGCCTTCACTGTTTTCGTTCCTTTCGCCGCGTCACGGATACCGGCAAGCACCGAATCCGTCTCCGGTTCGATCCGTATCCACCCCACATTCATTTCTTTTGCCTCCGCAAGTAATTTCGCAATGATTCCACGTACGTCCTCCCTCCCCTCACCCTCGAAGACTCGGGAGCTCCCCTCAGGCAGGGGAGCAGGAATTCTTTTTTGATTGATTCCTGATTCCTGATTCCTGATTCCTCCGCGTGGTCCGCGTGGCACATACAAATACTCCCCGACGATCGGCAAAGCATGCACGATTCCGTTCACGCTCCATCCTTCGCCGCAAAGACGCACGACGCGCCTTCCGGCCGCCTCTTGAAACCGCATCCAGTCTTCCGATTGGAGCAACTCGTCCGTCATATTCATGCGTTTTTCCGATTTTCAGATTGCAGAATTGAATTCATTCGATATTGATTCGAAATTGCCTCCGTTTCGACCTTATAGACTTTTTTACTGTCAACGATACAACCTTTCACATACTCCGCATCATCACTGCGCGTCTCCGTTGTCAGTTGCAGGTTGTTGGCACTCTAGACTTTCGACTTGTGACTTATTTTTATTTCTTTTTCCCCAACAGCCGCAACGCCGCGCGTACCTTCTCGCCGACGTCTTTCACGCCCTCCGGCACGGCCTTCAAGGCGTCTCGCGCCTCACTCACCTTGTACCCGAGCGACAAGAGCGCTTCGATCGCGTCGCCGTCGGCCGTTGTCGCCCGCCCGCCCGTATTCGTCGGCGCACTCACCTTATTCTGCAGTTCGACGATGACGCGTTCCGCGGTCTTCTTGCCGACACCTGAGACCTGCGTCAGAAGCGATGGGTCTTTATTCACGATAGCGGTCCGGATGGTGTCCGTATCCGCGATCGAAAGAATGCCAAGGGCCGCCTTGGGCCCGATCCCGGATACCGATATCAGCGCCTCGAAAACGGTCAGCTCATCCTCGGACAGGAATCCGTACAGGGCCAATGTGTCCTCGCGGACATGCGTATAGATATGGAAAGAAACGTCTTCCGTCCCTGCGACCTTTCCTAGTACGTACGCCGAAACGCTCACTTTGTATCCGATGCCGCCCACCTCCACGATGACGGCCCCGGCCCGTATCCCCAGATTTTTCCCCGAAAGTCGCGCGATCATAGAAAGAAATAAAGATTCGTATTCTTGTCATTCCCGTACCGGCCCATGTTTGCCTGCTCCCCTCGTGGAGGGGAGCTCCCTGGTTTTGCCAGGGCGAGGGGTGAGTTCCTACATCAGTCCTCTTAATCCCCTTCATGATACCGGAATTCCCAAAAACCCGCCACAAAAGCCTGTAATACCTTGATACCATCCGATTCCCGAAGGCTAAACCTTCGACGAGGGTTTAGCCTTCGGGAAAAAACGACTTTTTCCGAGACTCGTCACGTCGCTCGCGAGCGACGTGACTTGCCAGGATCACGAAGCCGTGATACAAAGGAAAGGACTCACATCGAGTCTTTTTTCATCATCAAGACAACCGCTATGCCGATCAAGAAGAATGCCAAGAAGTACATGCGCGTGACCGAGAAGAAGACCGAGCGCAACAAGATCGTGAAGGGTGTGTTCAAGAGCGCCATCAAGGCCACCCGCGAGGCCGTCTCGGCGGAGAAGATCGATGTCGCCAAGGAGTCCTTCAAGAAGGCTCAGAAAGCCATCGACAAGGCCGTTTCCAAGGGCATCCTCAAGAAGAACACCGCCGCCCGCAAGAAGTCCCGCCTCAACGCCGCCATCAAGAAGGCCGCGACGAAGTAGCCCGCACCTCCGCTTTTGGAACAAAAAGAAAACCCCGCCATTCGGTGGGGTTTTTGTTACATGTCTTCTCATTCGCCCCCCCTGCTCCCCTGCCCGAGGGGAGCTGTCACTTCTTCGTGACTGAGGGGTGGGAGAGATGGATAAGGATACTCCTAGCGCGGTCTTCAATAAACGTATCGGAACCTCAGTGAATAACCCAATATCATGGCAATCCATATGTAGGCGGTCGATATTCCTCTTTCACCTTCCGCACCACACATGCGGAACTCGAATGCAAACAACCATTTATGAGAGCCCGACTGGTTTCTTTCCAATCATTCTCGATGTTCTGCCAATACATGCACCGGATAAAAAAATGCAGTTGTGGAAATGCAAGGTCTCTACACAGAGAACAGTACACCGTTCCAGGAAAATAGATCATGTCTTCTGTTTTCAATGATTCGGGTATGAACCGCTTGTTCGCCATCAGAAAATCCAATACATTCGCATTATAAGGACGATAGGTGAAGCCGCGACCCGACTGGTTTCTAATATTTAAGAACAGGTTGTTTATGTCATCAATTCCCACGACATCTTCCCCTGGTTCCGTAAAATGGCACAGAACCACTTCGTCGGGATCCCACTTCAATTGCCCATCTTTATCATGAAGAACCACGACAGAATCCTTAAGCGGATTGGAAGGATCCGCGTCACAGTCAATGACAGGCTTGATTCGAGTGATTTCAGCGACTCCACGGATAATCTGCCCGATCGGCCCGGCAAGTCCTTCCACGCTTCCCAATTCCTCTTCCGATATGCCGACTGATTCGAGAGCGCTTAATAGCCGGCGTCCGGCTGTTTCAGAATATGACATGTTTTCCCCTTTTTTTGCAATTGATTTGAAGCCCCGTCGTCACTGCGGCGGGGTTCTTGTTGATGATAAAATTGCTTGTATTCTTATGATAAGAAGTTTCGCAATGATGAATGATAACTCCACCATAAAACACCATCCGACAACCGCTAAGAGTAAAGCGAATAATGAAATCCAGACAGTAACAAGCAAATCGGCGGGTCCCATAGACTTTACTCCACTACCATCGAAGACAGCGAGAGGAAGCAACGTACATATCGTAGCGTAGAGCGCTTTTAACGGATCCTCCTTTATTCCTTGCCAGAATCTTTCTTGTCCATCAGTGATTTCCATAAATTTCTCCTTTGTTTGATTGTTTCGACGCGACCCGACGTTTGCCGGATTGTGTCATAGATTTACGGCCAGCTCTGTTTAATCGCTTTTTTAACGGTTTCCAGATCGAATGTCGGCCAAGCGGTCTCGTCTAAGATAGCGATTACCTCTTCTCCTAGCCACGCGACCGCCATGCATGCCCTACGCGTAAGTTTCCTTAGTCGCGCAATTGCCGGGTATTTCCAATCCCACGGAGATGGAGTGTAAAACAACGTAAACCATCTTGGATTGAAATGATTGAGAAGCCCTTCGCGCAAAGAAAACGAGTGCGAATCACAGAGGGCTCCTATAGGCAGTTTGTCACACAACCTTGCAAACTCTTTTGCAGAGTCCGGTAAAGCCAATACCACCCGTATCGGAAAAACATGTTCTAAATGACTGTATCGATCCCAAGCATGATGCCTAGGAATAATCAATTCAAGATTTGCCGGCCGCGACAATCGCCAGGCCACACATCGTCCTACAATGTTACGCACAATGGGTATATGGCCGAAACGTTCAAGATAGTCCTTATGGTATCGTTTTAGTTCCCATGAATAGAGCAGGGAACAAAACTGACTACCTGCCTTGAATTCATACCACCTGCCGGCATCATTTTCTCGTATGCATTCCCAGGTGCAACGGTCTATGAAGGCAATCGGTGATATACAGCACAAATCGAGACGCTCTATGATTTTTTGCTTTTCCGCCAAGAATTTTTTTCTCCTGCCCTTTTTCCAAGCTGAAGGCATCTCATCACACAACATCGGTCCCATTATTAGGCGTTCGATGTCAGCGAAAGAGGCCCTTCTGTTTTCATTGTTTATCACTGTTTGCGATTCCTCTTTCATCGTAGTGCTCCGTTTGAGTTGTAAAAGAATGACCCCTTAGGATACTCCTCCGGAAAGCATATTCAACAGATACCGACGGTAAGTAAGAA
>DATMYW010000066.1:0-14692 GCA_035560715.1 Candidatus Fimivivens sp.
GAGACAGGAATAATGAATTTTGAATGGGGTGTGAATCAGGAGGTCTGTTTCGATTACATTTTTCCAGAACGGTTTTTGGGGTCGCACTCGGTACATCCGTGCGATTCCGCTTGGTCGAGGAGCGAGAGGAGTTTTCGGAAGAAGGCGGCGTGTGCGGTGATCTCCGACTTCGAGAAATATCCGGAAAGCCGGAGCCCTTCCTTCTCGGCGCGCGTCTCGACCGTTCTCAGTTTCCGTTTCCCGAAGGCCGTGAGTGCGAAGGCCGCGAATCGTCGGTCGCTTCCCGACTTCGAGGGGAGTCGCTCCACGAGACCTTTCCTCTCGAGCGTACCGAGGCGCTGGCTCAGGTTCGACTTCGTGCCGCCGAGACACTCGAGTATGGCGCCTGGCGAGGACGGCCCGGCGATAGCGAGGTACTTCAATATCTTGAAAGCGGTGAAGGAAAGGTCGAGCGGCTCAAAGATGAGCCGATCGGAAAGTCGCTCGATCCGTGTCGCCGCATGAAGGATCGGCGAGACCAGGTCGTCGGATTGTACCGGTTTTTCCCCTTCCGTCTGATGCGGACGTCGTTCCATATGCGTATCGGTTCCGTTCCGTATAGTTTATCAATTAACCGTTTTTTGTCAAACGTCGGTCTTACGCGGGCGGATGCCGCTCCCGTGTGGTATAATGACCGCGTAAACGTTGAAGACAACCGTATGGAAATCACGATGGACGGGTTCGTCGACGAACTGAACCGCGATCTCGCGGACGAGTTCGGTGCGGCGGTGCAGTACGTGCAGCACGCGGCGATGATGACGGGGCCGGAGTACGATGCGATCGGGAAGGAACTCATCATCCACTCGAACGAGGAGATGATGCACGCGGTCTCGCTCTCGAACATCATCCGCGACCTCGGCGGCGTGCCGGGAGTCGACGTGTCCGAGCGGAACGTCTCCATGGATTCGCGGGAGATGCTCGAACAGGACCTCGCGGGAGAAGAGGGGGCGATCGCGCGCTACAAGGAGCGTATCGCGCAGGCGGAAGCGCTCGGCGAGTACGGCGTCCGCCGTCTATTGGAGGACATCCTCATGATGGAGGAGGAGCACCGTCGAGACCTGACGAACTCGCTCGGTCGCTAGGGTCGGATCGGAGATAAAAAGAAGGCCTCTGAGGTGAGGCCTTTTTCTTGCGTTGTTTTCCCTATTCGCTGGTTTTTTCACTGAGGAAGATTTTTCCGATGCGCGCGTTTCCGGGATCGTCCGTCGCACAGAACGAATCTTCCGGCGGATATCCCGGTTGTCCCGGTTCGTCTCCGCCGTTATCGTGATAGGGATCGTGATTTTGGTCACTGCGTGTTCCGGGTTTCAGTGAGTCGTGTCTGTAGTTCGGCATATCGATGACGTTGTTGTTAAGGAGATTCCGAAAGAACAAGTCGTCATTATAGGGAGTTTTTTCCATATTGTCCAGTTTCCGGCGTCGGAAAACGTTTTGACAATACTTTCGAACTTGTTTATGTTGCCTGCATTCGTTACTTATCAACTCAAACCGAAATACGGAGGCGCTATGGTTACGATCGGGTCGTCGGATATCCCGTTCTGGAGCGGTACGTTGAGAGGCATTTCGGGAACTTTTCATGAGTGCGCGCTCGGAGATGATGTCGGTATATCTGAAGATTGAGAAACGATTCAAGAGGAATACGCGTAAGTATTTTCTGCTCCGTGTCCGGCAGTCGTTCGGAGGATCCAGAAATCCGTCCGGAAAAGATATCCGGAGAAAACGTTCTTCGGTACCGTGATGTCCTTGAGGCCGGGTGTGCGTCGGTCATCGCCGAAAAGGACCGCCTCTTGGTTGGATTCGAAATCCCGTATCCCGTTCCGGAGGTACTGTTGTTGGTCGGTGATGTGAAAATCGGCACGTGGCTCGATCGGACGGCTTCCCTATATTGTCCAGAAACGCTATTTATCAACCAGAAACCATTCAGGAGGAAACATGAATAATCGAGTGATTCAGTACAAAAACAGGTCCTACTTCACTGACGGCTTTGGATCGCTTCCGGAAGATGCGATCCGTGCCGGAACCGGCGTCTACGACGGTATAGAGCGGCGGTTTCGCGAACATCCGCGGGAGCATTTCCTGCTGATGCTCCGGACCAGCCATTCCTCGTGGACGTATCTTTTCGGAACGATCGAGAAGCATCAGAGAACCGATACCGACATCGACGATCCCGCGGTCGGTTTCGTCGGAGAGCGCTATTTTTTCGGTTATCACTCCGCGAATGCGAGATCCCAGGTCAGTCCGGGCAGACCGTCTTCGGGTCTGGAGAATGTCGCTCAAGCATTTTGCTCCCTGTTCGATATGCTCGTGCTGGAACTGGATTCCGTGAAGCAGTAGATCGATATGATTCCGGCCGGTAGCTGCGCTCCGAAGCCGGCCCTGGAAGCGGCGATCTTCGTGGGAGACGCGGAAATCGGAGCATGGCTCTATTCGGACGATTCGGCGGGACATCGCGATCACTTTTTTACGGATGCTCGTCGAGTCCGGATGGTCGCTCGTCCGCGAATCACGGAGTTACGAGGAGCATAAGTGTATCCAGTCGGAAATACGGCGCTTCAATGAACGGTACGATAAGCTCGGGTCCGATATATACCGGATCGGGTGTTTGATTCGTGACGCAATGGAAAAGAGTGACCCTGCCGGACTCGTCGAATGCGTTCTCAATGATGTCGGGACAAGAACCGATAGTCGTGGAAACAGAAAGAAGAGGAAAGAAGGGGATTTCATGAATTTCGGAATCCCCTTTTCTTGTCTCTTCCTTTTTTTCCCCGTTCCCGCTACCATGGAATCACTATGTCGAAGCGGAAGGGAATCACTGTCGTGTCCTGGAACGTGAACGGCTTGCGGGCGGCGGGGCGCAAGGGCTTTTCGGAATGGATCGGCAGGGGGGCGTACGATATCGTCGCCATCCAGGAAACGAAATTGCAGTCGGTCGACCAGCTCCCGGACGAACTTCAGGGGCCGGACGGGTATTTCGCGTACTTTCATTGCGCGACCGAGCGCAAGGGGTATAGCGGTACGGCGATCTATACGAAGCAAGAGCCGCGGGTCGTGCGGACTCACTTCGGCGACGACTCACTCCTGTCGAAGGAGGGGCGCGTCATCGAGATGGAGTTTCCCGAGTTCACGCTGCTCAACATCTATTTCCCGAACGGCGGGGCGGGCGAGGAGCGTCTCCGTTTCAAGCTCCGTTTTTATGACGAGTTCCTGACGCACGTGAAGGACCTTGTCGTATCCGGAAAAAAAGTCGTGTTCTGCGGCGACGTGAATACCGCTCACGACGAGATCGACCTTGCCCGGCCGAAGGAGAACGAGCGGAACACCGGCTTTCTCCGGATCGAGCGCGATTGGATCGACCGACTCGGGCCCGCCGGATTCCATGACACGTTCCGGACGCTTCATCCCGATACGGTCGCCTATACGTGGTGGGATCTGAAGACGTATGCGCGCGATCGCAATGTCGGGTGGCGCCTCGACTATTTTTTCGTGAGTGACGACCTGTTGGACGCCGTACACGACGCGTTCGTCCTGCCCGATGTGCAGGGCTCCGACCATTGTCCCGTTGGCGTGACGCTCTCGGTCTGAACTTCCCTGGTTATCCTGCTGTCGCGTCTCGGATATTTCGCGTAATAAAATAGCCGCCTCATCCGCGCGGATGAGGCGGTCTTTTCCAGTATTTTCGATTGAGACTCCGATCAACGTGTTCTGGTGATTACGGGAAAGTCGAATCCCTGTTCGTCGCTGATCCGAACCGAGTACGATCCCTGCTTGACGCGGTCCCAGAGGGGTGCGGCCAGCGATTCCGGAATACCAAGCAGTACATACCCCGACCCTTCTTTGAGGATAACGAAATAGTCTTTGTGGTTTTTCAATTTCCCTGCCGCCGCGATCCGGTAGTCGGCATTCTTCCGTAGTCGCCTCTGTTTAAAATGGCCTTTTCGACTCGGACTTTCGCAGATGACATAAATCCGCGGAGACATCGTCGACACGGAATCTTGTCGTATCCGGTTTTCGTATCGAGACGGTCCGGGCGCGAAGAACGCGGGGTCATCGGCAGCGATCGGCTTGAGGGTGAGGTCCTGCCAAAGACTGAAGCTGAGCGTGCTTGAGTCCTTCCGTGCCAATTCGACCAGGAAGCTTTCCGGTACGGCTTGAAGAATGTAAAGCGGCGAGCTCCCGTCACCTCCGCCTCCCGATGTGATCGGAAATTCGAAGAGAAAAATTTTCTTTTCGTGCATGGCTATGAGGATGAGCGCGCCCGTCGAGCCGCCTGCCGCCAGTACGCGATATCCCCGGAAAAGACCGTCTTCGATCGCTATTTCTTGGAAGACTTTCCCATACACGCCCCGCGGACTGTGGCTGTTTACCGTGAGCCTCTCATTGTTCGGTTTCATCGGATGTGCTCCTTCCGGTCCCGAGGACCGATGGATTAGTGGGTGGATGTGAAAGAATTTGTTTGTTCCAGCGGGATATCATCCTATTTTCCGACGATCGTGTCAAATCCATCTGCCGAAAGGCGTGTTCGGGATATCTCTTGCTGAAACGCGCTATACTGTAGGCATGGAAAATGTCCGTTTGCGAATGCGGTTGTATGGCCGGGTTCAGGGAGTGAACTTCCGTTCTTCGGCGAAGCGTGAGGCGAGCCGTCTCGGTCTGTCGGGATTCGCGAAAAACGAACCGGATGGGAGCGTGACGGTCGAAGTCGAAGGGACACGCGGAGCGGCGGCCGCGTTCCGGATGTGGGCGGGCACGGGACCGGCACGCGCGGATGTCATCAGGGTGGAATCGTTCGAGGTCTCTCCGGTCGGTGGGAAGGGATTCGCCGTAAGCTGAACTATGGATCCGTTATCGTTTTCGGACGCCGCGACACGTATCAGGGAAGGTTCGGTCGGAGTGATTCCGACGGACACGCTCTACGGTCTCGTTGCGTCCGCGCTCGACCCTGCCGCCGTCGTACGCGTGTATGGGATCAGGGCGCGCGAAACCGACAAGCCGTGCATCGTGCTGTTCTCTGGTATCTCCGACCTCGGGATATTCGGCATCGACCCGGACAATCGGACGCATGAACTGCTGTCGCGTGTCTGGCCCGGCCCGGTCAGCGTGGTGTTGCCGTGCTCTGGGGCGGAATGGGAATATCTCCACCGAGGCACCGGTACGATCGCTTTCCGGGTGCCGAAGGATGATGCGCTTCACGAATTCTTGGTGAAGGCCGGACCGGTCATCGCACCGTCCGCGAACCGCGCGGGAGAGAAACCGGCCGTGACCGCGGCGGAGGCGGAAGCGTATTTCGGCGACCACATCGACTTCGTCGTGGACGGCGGGATACTTGGTGGCGTTCCCTCGACCGTTGCGCGGATCGAACAAGGGGAATGGGTCGTCCTCCGGCAGGGGAGCGTACCGATTCCGTCATGAGCCATAAGAGAGACGAGGCATGCCTCGTCTTTACGGATACCGGATGTTTTCGGGACCATCGGTAGTCTTTTTTTATGCGATTTTCTTGAACGTGATCTTGTAGGACGGCTCGTACTCGGTGTCGTTCTTGTCCTTGAGCTGGATGCTCTTGCCGTCCATGAGGTTCGTCATCGCGATGTCGGTGAGCATCTGGTCGAGTTCGGCGATCTCCGCCACGGCGCGCTCGAACTCCTCCCAGCGTCGGCCCATGCCGATCTGCGCGTTCTGCTCGCGGGTCTTCTTCTTTTCGCGGAGCTTTTCCAGTTCCTCCTTCACTTCCTGGAATTCTTCGTCCTGAGCGAGGATGTCACGGTACTCCCGGCTGATTTCCTTCTTGGTCTGCTTCAGTTCCTGGATCTCGTTGAAGACCTCCTGTATGTCCTTCATACCGTTCGACTTAGCGGGTTAAACATTGTGCCATTGTAGCAGAATTATCCGGACAGATGAAGTCCTTACCGCGCACCGGTTCGTTGTTTCTGAAGTGGCCATGGTGTAAAATGCCAGGGATGTCATTCTGACACAATAGTCATGGCTGATTTCAAGACCCATGCCTCGTTCGGGATCGCGCTCGGTATATTGGGCGTGATCGGTACCGTTACGGCTGCGATCGCCGACGGGCCGGGGATATTGGTAGCACTGTTCGCGGCCGCGACACTCGGCTCCGTGCTCCCGGATATCGACAGCGATTCGGGCGTGCCGTTTCACGTGACGTTCGGGTCGCTCTCGCTCGTGTCGGGTGCGCTCGTGTTCCTCTCGTTCTCCAAGGACCCGTCCATCGGCTGGCAGGGGGCCGCACTCCGCGCGCTCGGGGTCACGGCCTTTGTCTGGATCGTCGTCGGCGCGATATTCCGACGGTTCACCAGGCACCGTGGGATGGCACATTCGATTCCCGGAGCGCTTCTCTCCGGACTTGCCACGTTCTTTCTCGCGTCGCGGTATTCCTTCGGTGATGCGGACGCGTTTCTCTTGGGTACCGCGATCACCGCCGGGTACCTCGTGCACCTCATCCTCGACGAGCTATGGGCGGCCGTCAATTTCCACGGTAAGCCGTTTCATCCGAACGCCGCTCTCGGGAGCGCACTGAAGCTCTTCTCGGATTCAATGCCGGTCAACGTGGCTGTCTACGGCGCGATCCTGTTCCTCCTCGCCGGGAACGTGACCCGGTTCGTCTCCCTCGCGACCTCGCTCTGGGGCAGCGTCCGTTGAAACGACGGAAATTTGACATATTTTGACTAGCTGCTATGATTTTGCAAGTACTTTGAAGGATTTTCTGCTGAAGAACTCAAGAGAGTCGGAGGACAAGGAGGGATTCTCCGCCGAGGGAAGACTAAGTAGGATGCAGCATGAGCACGGCGGTGGTGTTTTCAGGGGCGATAGGCATATCGATTTTGAGGGGCGCCTCTTCAAAAACCCTGATTACAAGATGGCCGTCTACTTCATCGCTTTGGGGGAATAAGCCGTATCAAGCGTGCTTAGGACAAACGAGGCTACTTCGACTTCTTCAGCAGATATTATTTTCGAAACCCGGATGACGATTCAGTCGCCGGGTTTTTTATTCCCTCTTAGGAGGGGCAACACTCCGAAGTCCTGATGCGGATATGTCAGAGCGAAAGGGGGACCGGATTCTGGGTTGGTCCCGAGGAGACAGAGTATGACGGATGCCTTGCCAGCATTGTTCCCCACGTAGGTTTGTGATAGGGTTTTTGGTATGGGAACGGGGAATAAAAAAGGAGAAAAAAGATGAGGAACATCGTTCGTTATTTTACTGTCGGTGAACAGTGGGGACCGCTCGAATGCGAGAAATGCGGGAATCGCGACGCAAACGCGATCGGACTGACTCAGAAAGAAGTCGATTCCCTTCCCGATCAATACGGTCCGGAAGCTGCGGCTTTCATATTCGAAAAGGAACTGGGAGTCGTGCATTGCGACGAATGTCGTGAGGATAGATGAAGGTGTTAAAGGGTGATCCAAGATAACTTGTGGTCACCTTTTTGCTTCTATAAAAAAAATAGTAGGAGATTAAAATGATATCGTTCGATGTGTTAGAATGGTTTGACGAAGTAACGGTCTCTTTTCGACTTAGTGAAGGCTGGTGAACATATGAAAGTCAGGAAATCGACCATCCAAACGATACCGCTTGCGGACCGGATGCGGCCTCAGCTCCATCCTTGACTTTTCAAAGATAGCCTCCTATATCTTAAGAGTGTTTCTTACAAATATCCTATCAACGAAAAAGCATAAGGAGACGTTCACAATGAACATCAAAGCGATTTCGCACAATGCTGCATTCCTCGCCTGGAAGGGGGTCCGTTTGTTCTCGTGTCGCGAGGAACTTAATCTTCTCAGGGGCGAAAAGCTGATATCCGGAGTTCGTGAGTCGTGTGCGAAACTCGATGCTCGATCGCGTATGCTAAAGAAGTTCTGCCAGTCGGAATATCCCGGAATAACTTTGAACTTTTCCGAACGATTGAAAGAAGTCGCCACCGAGTACGCAGGCTTCTCGGAAGGTGTCCATGATTCGATAAAGAATATTTCGCTGACCATTGCCGCCCGCACCGTCTATCAGAAGACGGTCGAGATGGCCCGCGAGACGAAAGAGGGTATCATCGCGTATGCAAGCCGCTTCGAGGAGCTTGAAGATGACATGTTCCGTGTCATTAAAAAGAACGGAGATGGTTCCAGCGAATTGTCGTTCCGCGATCGTTACGAGGCTGAACTTCAGCGGGAAGAGGACTGTTTTTACGGATCCGACGTCATGAATCTGCACAACCCAACGCTCGATCATATCAAGGCATTGGAGCGAAACGTATCCGTCCGGTCATTGTTCGGTCTTTCGGATAAGGACGCTCATATCAGGCCGGTTACAGCCGCTTGGTCAGAGTTTTCCCTTTTGAATCATGAGAAGACGAATATCGAATGCCATGTCGCTCTGATGCGTGTCAGGGATATTCTGGATCAATCGTTCGTCTCTCTTCTTGGGCATGATCCGATCGCCGGTTTGGTTAGGTAGCCGCCGTAGGTGAGACTGCGAGTCGCGATCCCGGTACGACAGCTGTCGTACCGGGATTTTTTAAATTTTGCTATTTTTCACATCGGATGGGAGAATATATGCGAACAGACAGTAATGAATATGGTGACAATAAAACCTGATATAAGCAAGCCTGCGCCGCTTGCGGACCGGATGCGGCCGCGGACCCTCGAGGAATTCCTCGGGCAGTCAACGCTCGTGGGCGAGGGAACGTTCCTGCGCAAGGCGATCGGGAGCGACGCGGTGCCGTCGATCATCCTCTGGGGCCCGCCTGGGAGCGGCAAGACCACGCTCGCGACGATCATCGCGCGCGAGACCAAGGCTGAGTTCCTCGCGCTCTCCGCGGTGACGAGCGGGATCAAGGAGCTGCGCGACATCATCGTGACGGCGGAGAAGACGCGTTCCGAGGGCAAGCGGACCATCCTCTTTCTCGACGAGATCCACCGGTGGAACAAGTCGCAGCAAGACGCGCTGTTGCCGCACGTGGAGCACGGGACGGTGACGCTTATCGGCGCGACGACCGAGAACCCGAGTTTCGAGGTGAACGCCGCTCTCCTCTCGCGGGCACGTGTGTTCATTCTGGAAAAACTCTCCGACGAGGCGATCGAAGCAATCGTCCGGAAGGCGCTTGCCGATCCGGACCGCGGCCTCGGTGGGTCCGGTATCGAGGTGACGGACGAGGCGGTCGCGCTCATCGTGCGGTTTGCCGGTGGCGACGCGCGCATGGCGCTTGGCACGCTCGAAGCCGCGGCTTCCGAGTCGGAACACGTCGCCGCCGAGACGGTGAAGGAGATCCTGCAGCGGCCGAACCTCTTGTACGACAAGACCGGCGAGGAACACTACAATATCATTTCCGCCCTGCACAAATCCATGCGCGGCAACGACGCGGACGCGGCGCTCTACTGGCTCGGGCGGACGCTCGAGTCGGGGGAAGATCCGCTCTACGTGGCGCGACGGCTCGTGCGCTTCGCGTCCGAGGATGTCGGGCTCGCCAATTCGTTCGCCCTGCCACAGGTGATTTCCGCGTACCAGGCGTGCCAGTATATCGGCATGCCGGAGTGCGAACTCGCGCTCGCGCAGGCGGTCGTCTATCTTGCGAAATCCAAGAAGTCCAACGCGCTCTATGTCGGCTATGGTGCGGTGAAGGACGATATCCGTGAGCTGCCCAACGACCCCGTCCCGCTTCACCTGCGCAACGCGCCGACCAAGCTCATGAAGAACGTCGGGTACGGGAAAGGCTATAAGTACACACCCGACTTCAAGGATTCCAAGGACGCGAAACAGGACTTTTTTCCGGAACGTCTCAAGGGAAGGAGATATATCCGGTTCGAAGGGGTATGATGTGAGTGTATGTGTCGATAACGGACAAACGATATGAGTGAACAGATGTTCATGAATCCGGTTTCAAATCAGAATCCGGGGAAGAAATCATCCGAAAACCCGGGCACGCGTATGCTCCCGGATGCGTATTGGCACAGTGTCGCTTCCCGGATTTCCGAGCGGGGCGGGGAGGCGCCGACACCTCTCGGTCTCCGGGCGCATGCGATCATCCGGGCGCTGGGCCTCCCGTCCGGTCAGTTCTCGTCGCTTGAATTCCGTCCCGACGGGACGAGGGATGCCGTGGCGGAGCGGATATATTCGGAACGGGTCGTCACGCCGGCCGGCGTCGAGACCGAAAAGTCAGGCATACCGACTTCCGGAACGGACGTCCTGTCGCTTGCCGCGGACGAGGAACTCCTTGGAATCATGAGTGAGGATTCGGCCGCCATCATCAGGGCGGATCAAAAGCAGCGGGATGCGGCCTCGTCGGAATATTCCCCGATGCTCTATTTCCGTTTGCCGGCCGGTGTCGACCTCTTCGTAAAGGGGGTCACGCACGATCCGTCGGAACGATTGGACACGTTCATCGGCGGAATCATGGAGCATGCCGGCGTCGTGGCACTCGAAGGGAGGACGGAATTGCCGTATGGCGCGAGTATCCGGAAGATCGCGAATCAGGAGATCGGGCAGGACGACCGTTTTGGCGGATACGAACAGTATGTCGTCGACGCGCTTGATAAGGGGCAGGAGATCCTGTTCGCGGAGGTCGACCCGCGGGACGAATCGAAAGTCACGTTCGATTCGGCGGCCGCGTTCGATACGCTGCCCGACGGTTTTTTTGACGCGTACTACGGATACCTTTCCGCACAGGATCCCGGACTCGCGGATCGGATCGGCGGGATCGCGGAGTTCAAAAAACTGCTCCGCGGACAAACCGGGAGCAACCTCGAAGGAATCAGGGAAACGGTCGACGGTCGGAAATATTATGCCCATGCGTTCGTCGACCGGGGCAAACACGGCGATAAGTCGACGGTACCGACCGGATACGAACTCGGTCAGCTCATCTTTTCCGATGCCGTCTCAGCGATCCGCCTGCACCTTATCGCCAAACTCATGTCGGACGGGAAAATCAGGAAGGGGCCGATCGTCGATTTTCAGGGGAGCGACCACCTGTCAGGAAAGCAGTTCTTCCTCCGGTATCCGGAGTATGCCATGGAAGTCGCCTTGCGCTCGCTGCCGGAAATCCTCGCGTCCGATGCGACGGGTTTTTTCCGGAAGGGAAAGATCAACTCCGTTTCGGAAGCGCTTGCCGATCCGGACTGGGAGAGTATTGCCGGGAAAATCGGGACCGTAGCGTTCCTGCGGACGAAGAAGTGGTCCAGCCCGAAGGCGGAGCTCGTGAACGTTTTCGAGGAAAACGGGATCGATATCGGGAACCTCATGCCTTCGGATGCCGAAATAGCCGATGTCATCAAACGAAGCGCCGCAGCGCGGACATCAGGAACGGAAAGCGACGGGCTCCGCATCGCGGCCTAGGATTCCGTCCCGAACAGGGTCATGCCCCACGCGTCGGGCCGGAACCGCGAATCAGCCATCTCCGGGAAAAACCGAACCCGTATGACCGAAATGACGATAACTTCCATCACGAAGGAACCCGTCGTCAGATTTGACGGCGATTCGGTTTCGCTTCCCGCCGAAGTGGAGGCGCGGGTAGACGCGTACTGGGACGGCCTCATCTCATCGGGGAGACCCTATACGCGCGGGGAGGTCTTCACGGTGACCGATTCGCGGACGGAAGACGACACGACGAAACTGACCGTCGAACGGACCGACTACGCGCACTACCTGTACTCACGATCGGTCGGCCTTCCGGATGAGTTCCAAGTCCGTATCATCCATACCGCCGTGCTCGTCGAGACGGCGGACGGGATGGTCGTGATCGGTCGAATGGGCACGCACACCGCGAAACCGGGCACGTATCAGCTCTGCGGAGGCGGTATCGATGACGACGACCTCCGGGGCGACGTGTTCGACCTCGGTCACAATACGAGGAAGGAGCTCCGGGAAGAGTTGGGAATCGACGCGGATGATTCGGATCTCGTCCGTCCGTTCGCCCCGGCGTTTTTCAAGGAGGGGGGCAAGACGGGCGCGATATCAGTCGTGTACCGTGTGACTATCGCGGATACGGGTGAGGCATTCCGGAAACGGTACGACACGTTCGCCGATTCGCTCCGCGCGGCCGGAGAGAAACCCGAGTTCGACGAGATCGTCCTGTTCGATCGCGGCGGGTCGGAACTTCGCGCGTTTCTCTCGAGGGAGGAAATCGTCTTTGACGAATATATGGTGCCGTTCTTCGGCTACCTGACGGAGCATGACCCGGCGTATCGTCCCGACGAGACCCGTCCGTCCGCTTCTTGACGCGTTCCGGAACCGATGATACCGTAGTCGGAGCCTTCATTTCGAAGAAGTTGCTTCAAAAACCATCAAACCATCCTTGAACGTGAAGAGTAGTACCGCGAAAACGATGAAAAAAATCGTAATGCCGGAAACCGCCGCTGCCATCGCCGTGTACCGTTTTCTCGAGACCGATAAGGTCGTCCGGAATGCATATGGTCTCGGAAAGCAGACGGGGCGCAACGTATCCGACCTGATAGAACGGTTGAAATCGGACCTGCGGCCGGGGAGTGAGCCGGGAACTCTGACAATTCTCCGAAGTCTTATCCTTATCAATGTATCGTTCATTTCCGATCCGGATTCTGATTATATCTTTTGCCTTTCCGCAACGGACAGGAGAAAGAACCCGATCGGATCGTTCTTCTGTGTCGTTGCCCGGACAACTGACTGAGAGCGTATAACACAGCGCGGCCAGGTTTCCCCTGCGCCGCCTTTTTTGTCCATTTTTTCTGAATTCCGCTATAATGGCGATTATTCTTACGGGATGTGTTCCATGTCCGCATCAAATATCATCAGGCGACTGAAGTCGGTCGGGACGCCGGAGAAGGCGAAGGTCCTCTCTGGTTTTTTCAAGACGGGGAGGGGACAGTACGGGGAAGGCGATGTCTTTCTCGGGGTGACGGTACCGGAGCAGCGCGCGATCGCGAGGGAGTTCCGTGACCTGCCTTTGTCCGAAATCGAAACGCTGCTTTCAACCCGGTATCATGAGGCGCGCCTGACGGGACTTCTCATGCTGACATACTCGTATGAGCGGGCCGACGAGGATGAACGGAAAACGATATATGACTTTCTGCTCGTACATCGCCGTGCGATGAACAATTGGGATCTTGTGGACGTGATCGTCCCCAAGATCATCGGAGAATACGCGCTGACGCATCGGAACAGTCGGAAATTACTCCGGAAATTCGCGAAATCGGACGACTTGTGGGAGCGGCGTATGGCGATCGTCTCGACCGCGGCGTTCATCCGCGCCGGACAATTCGATGACACTCTCTCGATCTGCGAGTCGCTCCTCGGTGACCCGCATGACCTGATCCATAAGGCGACGGGCTGGATGCTCCGCGAGGTCGGCAAGCGCGACGAATCCGTACTCCGAGCGTTTCTCGACGAATATTCCGTACGCATGCCCCGCACCATGCTCCGCTACGCGATCGAGCGGTTACCGAAAAAGGAAAGGATCCGGTATATGAGAATGAAAACTTGACATTCGATAGGAATTACGCTTTCATTCTTCCGTCGAAAAGGTCATCCCGTTAATTAAAAATAAGAGGAGGTAAGCGTGCTAAATCTGCTGGGCAAGATTATGGGATTCGTCATGCTGATTTCGGTGCTCGACACGTTGTTCACGTTGTTCACGATTGCGTTTGCCGCGAGTATTCCTATCGCCGTGGTCATGTATTTCCTTCTCGGGGCGTCGCTTCCCGGAACGTATCTGGTATTTTCCGGCTGGGCGTATCTCGCGTTCATGCCGTTTACGGTACTTGTGTTTTGTACCCTGGAAAACAAGCGGGCGTGGTTCGGGAGACAGCAGCCGTTCAAGTGTCTGGACGGAAGCATGCATTATTATGACAAACCTGAATCGCTCGGATTCACGAACATGTCCGAAAAGGTTTTCGGAGTGATCTATTGGCCGTGGACGTGGCTGTTCCTGCGACAGAAAGAGACGGATCCGTTGGGATTGCCGTTCAACTGAAGGTATTTCGCCGAGGATTAGTGTATGGTCTGCATTGCATGAAACATAAGACAAGAGGGGGTATCATGTTCGGAAGGTCAAAGGATGCGTCCGTTTTCAAAGGGTTGATCGGCGTAGTCGTATTCGTCGTTACGTGGTCGTTGTTCATCGTGAACGTGTTCGTGCATGTCGCGATCGTCGGTTGGGCTTTCGGAATCGGTGTTGCGGGTGTATTTCTCAAGTTCGCCGGATTCGCGTATCTAGCCGGAATACCGGTATCGATATCGGTGATGCTCGCCCTGCGTAACAAACGCCGATATCTCGACGAGCAAAGGAGAAAACTCGGTCGGCAGAGCGCGTTTTCAGGCGGGGAATCGAGGGGATTCACTTCCGCGATCTCGAACGTGTTTGGCGTTCTGCTGTGGCCGTTCTCATGGGTGATACTGTTTGAGCGGAGAGAGGACGTGTCGGAACTGTTATCCCAGTGGTTCAATCTGTAGTTCGGGAAGTCCGTTTCCGGAGTCGGCATCGCCCGACTCCTTTTTTAAATGGCGGAAAGCGGTTTCTTATCCCTTTGTGGATATTGGTCGCGTCGATCAGGGTCTTGGATTTGAACGGGCTTATCTCCTCCATGTTGTGCTTTAGGTTCATACGCTTGGCGGATTGATTAATTCGAATTCTCTCAGGAATTCGTATGGTATCTGGAGGGCAGTTTATGTTTTATTTAAGGT
>DATMYW010000067.1:0-31601 GCA_035560715.1 Candidatus Fimivivens sp.
GGAGGGGGATGGTGATCAGAATTTGTAATTTCCAATTTTTTCAGCCAGAGGCTGATTACCCTTCGGGTGAAATTTTTAAATGGGAACGGGAGAAAAAAAGTTATCCTGTTAACGTGTCGGGAGTGGGATGGAAGGTCAGTCTTTGCGAGGCTTCGGAAGCCGAAGCAATCCAGACCTATTCCGGACCGACACACACTGCCTTTCGCGAGGGGCAGGGCTCGCGGAAACAAGCCTCCAGATATATTCGTTTTGGGAACATACGGTCATGAAACAGACGATATACAAGATAATCGCGGTCGGGATCGGGTTGCTGCTCGGGTCGATCGCACACTGGCTCGTCGAGGCGTGGTGGATCGGGTACGCGCTCTCGCACGGCGTCCCGCTCACGCTCCGCCATACGCTCGGATCCGCGTGCTATCTTCCGTGGTATGTCGAGGGGGGATTCCTGTTAGGCGGACTCGCCTTCGGACTCTTCCTCGGTTCCTGGGGCTGGCGGGTGGTATATGTCGAGAAGCGGAGAGGGAAGTAGAGACGGGGCATGCCCCGTCTCTGTAGTCGAAAGTCGGGAAGCGACGGACAACTTACTACGGAAGCAGAGCGAATTATTCGGTTAACGAGTTCACGAGTTAACGTGTTGAAAACGGAGAAGAGATGATTTCGAATTACGAATTTTGAATCGATTTCGAAAAAGTAACATCAGAATATCGAGACGGAAACCGATGGTTGAATCATTCGTTTCCTGGCGGGGAATCCGCTATCGCGGAAGTTTCAAAGATTACCGGTGAAAGCCGGTGATATTTTTTATAGAATATAAAAATGCCACGCTATGACCGAAGTCAATGCGTGGCGGGATAGAAGTCGGCGGAACGCTTGCTGCTATTTGATCAGCTTCAGTCTCGTGGATATCTTGTAGGTTACTTTCAGGAAGCGGATGAGTGCCGTTCCAAGAATCGCACCAGTTATATCAGCTATCTTGGAAAAAGCAATGCAGACTACGAAGAAGATGATAATTACACTACTGACTGCGCAGAACACGAAGAGTACTTCGAAGAATGGCGGTATGTGTTGTAGATTCATAACTGGAAACCCTATCCAGATACTGAACCCGATCATCGACATCGTGCCGAACAAGATGACAAGAGCCGCCGCGATGATGAAGCCTTTGAATGTGAGGTTGTTAAGCATCTTTATTCTTGGTTTGTGGTTGCTGGTTGCGATGTTTTCATACTGACCTTATATTATACTCTGAAATCGAATATATGTCAATTTCAATATCTGTATCTCTAAAATAATGGGCTCATAAAGCCATATATCAAAAGCCTTTCCTTTAAGAGCATGTCTATTCCACCTCTCCCACAAACATCGGGATATTGAGATGACGGCGGGCGGATTCGCCACGGAGGAGGTGACGGGCACGGGCGGGCGCCTCGCCGCGGGAGCCCTGGTGTCGCGGGGAATGGAGCGCGTCGAAGGATGGTCCGAAGTGGATCGTGTGTTTGCCGTACTTGGCGCGGACCGCATCGATACCCTCGTAGATGCGGCGGAAGCCGTCGACTCGGAGCGACTCGCCGAAGAGGTCGGGTTGCGGGTCGGGTGCGCGGAGGTCGAGCAAGGTGACCATGGTGGCCCGATAAAAGGTGCCCCGGGAGAAGAGGTCGTCGAAGGCGGGTTTCGCGACCGCGAGGAGTTCGTGTGCGAAGTTGCTCGGACGGGAGAGCGTGACTTCGACGGCGCGGTGCTCGAACGACTGCGTACGGAGGAGGAAGAGGACCTTGCGGGCTTCGAGGCCGTACTGGCGTGCGCGCATGCAGGCGGACTCGATGTTCTTGGCGAGCTGGGCGAAGACGAACCGCGGATCGTTGGAGGCTGGTGTGAAGGTCTTCATCTTTTGGACGGAGTAATGTATTTTCCGCGTGCCGGGTTCGAACGGGAGTGCGCTGTGTCCGCGGAGTTCGGAGCGTATTTCCCTGAAAGGCTTGGAGAGGAAGGGATCGAGGCGGGCATCATCCGACCGTGCGAGGTCGAGCGCGGTCCGTATGCCGAGCCGGACGAGGATATCGGTCGTGCGCGGGCCGATACCCCAGATCTTGCCGACCTCGAGTTCGGCGAGATAGTTCGGGATCTCGCGGTTTTGTATCGCGGTGAGGCCGAAGGGCTTCTGCCACTTCGATCCGATTTTCGCGAGGACCTTGGTCGAGGCGAGCCCGATTGAGAACGTGAAGCCGAGTTCGCGGCGGAGGTCGTCGCGGAGGCGTTCGGCCATTTTGGCATACCCGAGGCCGAGCGGTCGGTTCCATCCGGTGATGTCGGCGAAGCATTCGTCGATGCCGTATTCCTCCACGTCCGGCGTGTAGCGTCGAACGATGTCGAAGAACCGCTTCGAGAGAAGAGAGTAGGTCTCGTAGTCGGAAGGGAGGACGATCACGTCCGGGCAGAGCCTCCGGATCTCATGGAGGCGCATCGCGCGGGTGACGCCCCTAGCCTTGGCCTCGTAGCTCATCGACGAGGCGATGCCGCGCTCGGCGCCGGTCACGACCGGCCTTCCTCGGAGCGCTGGGTCGCGCGACTGTTCGCAGGACGCGAAGAACGCGTCCCCGTCGATATGGAGGATGGCTTTCGGGAACGATCCGCGCGCGATGAGTTCAGACATAAAAAAGCTTTTTGTTTGCCTGCTCCCTTTGGGAAGGGGAGCTGTCGAGTCTTCGAGACTGAGGGGTTCTTTGAATATGTATTAATGATGAGTGGGTAGTGGTGATATCTTTTTTCCGCACCCCTCACCGTCGAGGACTCCGGAGCTCCCCTTGAAAAGGGGAACTGGAAGAATAAAGAGTTATGAAACAATGGTCGACTTCAGTACTTTCGGATGACGGCGGTGACGATCGCCTCGATGCGGAGTTCTTCCTTGGGTCGTATGGTCTTGAAGGCGGGATTGGCGGGGACGAGCGAGACGCCCTGTCGGTCGGTGCGATACTCTTTCATCGTCCATTTATGGTCGACTTCGGCAATGACGATGTCGCCGTCCTTTGGCGTGCGTCCGCGTTCGGCGAGCACGGTGTCGCCGGGGCGGATGCCGGCGTCGCGCATCGACTCGCCCTTCACCTCGAGCATGAAGGTCGCCTCGCGGTTGCCGATCAGCCACTCGTCGAGGGTCATCGTGTCGAGGAGCTCCTCTTCGGCCGGTGAGGGGAATCCGGCTTCGACAGTGCCGAGTTTGCGCACCCCGAAAAAGTCCCCAGTCGGGAGGAGCTTTCCGGTCGTGTCGCGGCCGACGAGGCCGCCTTCCACCAGCCGGTCCACGAACCGTTTGGTCTCTTTCATGGAACGGGTACGAAGGATGCCGTCGCGGACCTCGCGATAGGTGGGCATGCGTTTCTTCTTGTCGAAGAACCGGCGGATTTTTTCGAAGGAGGTCGCGTCGTTCATAGTGCGGATATCAGGGAGTAGTTCATACAGCCAGAAAGTCGAAAGTTTATGAAACGATATCCATTCCGACAGTATAGGGGAACAAACGTTCCCTAGTCAAGAAGGCCGATGGAAACGCTGATATGCGTATAATGTTCCTTTCATATTGCGTATCCCGGCCATTCCTAAAACTACGTTTTAGGAATGGCGGTTGACGAGGTGGCAGGTCGGGTATAGTCTGAAAGTGAAAAAAGTTTCCGGATGCGCGGTGTACGCATGATCTATGAACGAGAGGGTTGAGGGACCTCATCATTCGCCGGTTGTAGACACGGTTCCGGATATGAAGGACGACTCTTTTTGAGTCGTTTTTTTCGTTTAGATCGTCAAAACGGATAAACAGTAACCGAAACAGGAAGTATGAATGGCATCATGCGTACGGCTCGGTATGCGAGTCGACTGCGGGATGGGAGGCGCATAGTGGCGATACTTCTGTTGCCGGTCACCGTGTTCTCGCTGACCAGCATGAACTTCGCGGTCGCCGGGCTGATGCTGGTCCGTGCCGATGAGTCGACCACCGTCGCGAACGGCGCGGCGGCGGATGCGACTTCGACCGGAGCCGTTCCTGAACCGACCGCTCCCGCGAAGGCCGATGCCTCTTCGACTGACGCAAAAGCGGACAGTTCCGTGCCGGTCGTTCCAGCCCTATCCGAAACGGTCACGGCGCCGGTATCCGCGATTGCGACTCCGAGCGCGGGCACGGCGACTGATGCGATCTCGGGAGTGTTTTCGGAGGAACAGATATCGGCTCCGGCCTCGGAGCCCGCTTCCGCTTCGGTGTCCCCGGCCGAGGTATCCGGGCTTTCCGATGTCGTACCGGGTGTTGAGGGGTCTACCGTGAGGTCGGAGGAACCTTTGCTGTCGCCGGGGAGCGTGAGTACGGTCATGTTCGTGAATGCCGTTTTGCAATCGGTCGGTTCCGATGTCGGGACCGCCGCGCCTTCGACGCCGATCGTCGATACGGTGGCGCAATCCGTGAAGACAAACACGATCCATATCACCGGTTTCGCCGATACCGGAACGACGATCACCGTTTCCGGCGGCGCGAGTGTCGCGACCGGAACGGTGACGAACGACGGGAAATTCGATATCACGGTCACGCTGGTCCAGAACGCGGTGAATACGCTGAGCGTCACCGCGAAGGATGTGGCGGGAAACACGAGTCCGGCCGCGACGGTTCCGATCACGTATGATACGGTCGTGCCGACAGGGACGATCGTGATAAACGGCGGGGCGGCCTATACGAACAGTCGCAGCGCGACGCTAAGCCTTCGCGCGAACCCCGATCTTTCGGGAGTCACGGAGATGAACGTGGCGAATGCCAGCTCGTACCAGGGATGGGAGCCGTATGCGACGACGAGGACATGGACACTTTCGACCGGAGACGGACTGAAGACGGTGCGGGTGAAGTATCGTGATGCCGCTGGCAATGAGACGGCGACCGGTATCGCGGCGACCATCACGGTCGATACCGTAGCTCCCGTTGTCGCAACGGTCAACGTTCCCGCGGGAACGTATGATAATGCACAATCGGTCACGATAACCGCCGCGAGCGATGCGGTATCCACGTTTTATACCCTCGACGGATCGGCGCCGGATGCCGGCAAGACCCAAGCCGTCGGCCCTGTCATGGTTGACGGCGCCGACGGGACGACCGTCACGCTGAAATTCGTTTCCTACGACGCGGCAGGAAACGCGAGTTCCGTGATATCGGTCCCGTATACGTTCAAAAAAACCGCACCGGTCCCGGTCATTACCGTGAACGGTCCGGATCACGTCGACGTGGCATATGGCGATACGTATGTCGATGCGGGTGCGACGGCGACGGGCGGTGCGTCGGTCAGCGTGTTTTCGAACGTGGACACGAACGTCATCGGACAGTATCTCGTCACCTACGACGCGGTCGATCCGTCCGGAAATCACGCCCTGCGACAGTCACGGATCGTCCGCGTGGTGCCGCGCCCGATCACCGTTTCCGCGGATTCCGTTTCGAAAACGTTCGGGGAGACGGATCCGGTGCTGACGTTTGCGATCACGGGCGGTTCTCTGGTCGGTGCGGATACGCTTTCCGGGTCCCTCGTCAGGGCGGTAGGCGAGGAGGTCGGCACGTACGCGATCGGTCAGGGGGATCTGTCGAATACGAACTATGCGATTACGTTCGTCCCGTCCGATCTCGTGATCGGCAAGGCGGCGTCGAAGACCGTCGTGACCTGTCCGTCGTCGGGACAGACCTATACCGGCTCCGCACAGACGCCATGTTCCGTATCCGTTTCGGGTGCCGGAGGACTGCTCCTTTCGCCGGTTCCGGAGTATGCCGGGAATACGGCTGTCGGTACCGCATCCGTCGCCTATTCGTTTCCGGGCGATGACCGACATGACGGCAGTGCCGACGCGAAAACGTTCGCTATCGTCAAAGCGGACCCCGTCATCACGGTCCTTCCGTATTCCGTGACGTACGACAAGACCCTGCATACGGCTCTCGGTACCGTAGTCGGCGTCGCGGGTGAGGCGTTGGTCGGTCTCGATCTTTCGGGTACCGTCCATATCGATGCGGGAGACTACGCGATCGATTCGTGGATATTCGCCGACGCGACCGGAAACTATAATGCGGCGAACGGGACGGTTCATAACGCGATCGTTCCGAAGCCGATCACCGTCACGGCCGTCGCGAATACGAAACCGTACGACGGAGCCGATACCGCTTCCGGGATACCGACGACCGTTGCCGGGTCGATTCTTTTGGGGGATGAGGCCGGGTTCACCGAGCGCTATGAGACGGCGGATGTGGGAACGAACAAGGTCCTGACGGCGAGCGGGATCGTGAATGACGGTAACGCGGGGAACAACTACTCGTATACGTTCGTTCCGAACGTCGGAGGCGTCATCCTGTCCGCGGCGCAGACCGTTCCGGACGGTCACGGGGATGTCTCGCTTGACGATACGCATCCCGAGGCGGTCATTACGGATCCCGATCTGGCGGTCGCGATCACGATCGCAAGCGGTACGCATGCCCCGCTCGTCGATACCGGCGCCCTTATGGGCGGCAAGGGGGTCGTGAAGGTACCCGGGATAACCATACATTCAACGCTTGCGGATGTCGTCATTTCCGCCGGGACGACCGTGACGAGTGCCGATTCCGGTTGGGACGGCCGTATCGCCGCGCCGACGGTCATAGCGCTTTCATTACCTGGTATGGAGGTCGGTACGGCGTTCGAACTCGGATACTCCGGCGCCAGGCTCACGTTCGACAAGGCGGTACGGATATCGTTGCCGAACCAGGCGGGGAAGCGGGTCGGATATGTCGGAAACGTATTTACGGAGATATCGGTTCCCTGTTCCGCCGACAGCCAGTCCGCTGGAGACGCCTTGCCTGCCGGCGGTGAGTGCAAGCTTGATGTCGCGGGCGATCTGGTCGTTTGGACCAAGCACTTCACGACGTTCGCGACCTACTCTCCGAACGCGCCGGTCGACGCTTCCGCCCCGACGACGAAGCTTTCGCTGAAAGGGGACGGTGGTCCCGATTGGTTCCGTTCGGATGTCCGGGTCACGCTGTCCGCGACGGACGATGAGGGCGGGGTCGGTGTCGACCGGACCGAATATTCGCTTGACGGAGGAACGGCGTGGATCCGATACGCCGGGACGTTCACGGTTTCCGGTGAAGGGATACATGAAATATTCTTTCGCTCGACGGACAAGGCGGGGAACGTCGAGAAATCAAGCCGCGCGACCGTAAGAATCGACAAAACGTCTCCTGAAGCGGACGTCTTTGCATCGGTCGGCGACGTCGGCATCGAGGTGGACGGTATCGATACCCTTTCGGGAGTCACGGTCGAGCAGCGGGACAAGCTGAACTATGTCTTGACCGACGGCGCAGGGAATACTACGAAACTGCGCTTCGAGGGGAACGGGATCAGGAGAGCGGCATCGTATGGACGTGATGAACGTATCCGGAAGTGGTACGGCAACCTCTTCTCTTGGAGGTGCGGGTTCAATACGGGAAGGTCGACCATCTCGCGGGCCGACGCCGAGCTCCGGACCCTGCAGTATAATGCCGGTCCGATTATCAGGTTCCCGGACAATCGGATGAGCTTCTCGTGGAAAACCGCCGGCAAGGAACCGGGAATACTCGCGTCTCAGGATCTCGAGGTCTCGGGGAGATTCCGAGTCGATGCGAAATACGACGAAAGGAAAGACCGGACGAGCATCTCAATCAGCGAGGGCGGGAAGCGCCGGAACGTGACAGCGAGCGGATTGAGGCTGCTTGACCTTATGACGTCCGGCGGCGTCCTCCGGTACGGGTACTGACCGCCTTCCTGATTTCATGTTTTAGGAAGGTGCTCGGTGCCGGCGATCGCGTTGAATCCGGCCGGATTTACTGATATCGTGGAATTCATGAATCCGATCGCTCGAAAAAACCTGCCACTCTATTGTCTCGCCGCGATCCTGACGGTGCTGACCGTCTATGGCGTCTCGTACGCGTACTCGGTCGGTGGCCCCGCCGGTATCCCACGACGGTCGACCGAGAACGCGTTCGGAAAATTCCTCGGCGTGGTCGCGTTTTTTTCGTTGGCCGCGATGTACGGCCGGACGGTACTGAAGTGGATCGTACAAAGCGGTATTTTTTCATCAACCAATCCTTCCGAACTGAAATCACTCGCAAAGACCCTGCTTTCGCTCCTGAACGTGACGCATCCATACCTCGGTCTCGTCGCGGTCTCGTCGACTTTTCTTCACTGTGCCTTCACAAACAGTTTGCGGGACAATCTCTTCCTCTACCTGGTCCTCATCCTCGTCTTCCTCGAGGGGCTCACGGGCATGCTCATGAAGATTCCCGGTATCCCGCCGACCTTCTTCAGGGCGAATCTTTTCGTGCATTCCCGTTTTTTCCTTGGCATCGTCCTCGTGCTCCTGACCTTCGTCGGGCATCTCCTGGTGAAGTTCTGAATCGATATATTGTTGTATTGCTTTATTGTAAATTGTTTTCTGTCAATTGTTATCTGAATACGTATGTCTTTCCTCGACCATCTCGATTGGCGGTTCGCGACGAAGAAATTCGATCCGGAGAAGAGGGTCTCCGACGAGTCGGTCGCGAAGATCCTTGAGGCGATCCGCATGACGCCCTCGGCGTACGGGCTGCAACCGTACCACGTGCGCGTCGTGACGGATGCCGAGACGAAGAAGAAACTTTCGGACGCCTCGTACGGGCAGCCGCAACCTTCCGATGCCTCGCATGTGCTCGTCTTCTTTTCCCGGACGGATATCATGAATCGTATCGATGCGTACGCGAAGCTCGTATTCGGGGATGAGGCCGGTTCCGAACAGGCCGTGAAGATGGTCGGGCGGTTCCGGCAGATGGCTGGACGATACGAGGGATCGGCCGGGGCGGACTGGGCGGCCCGGCAGACATATATCGCGCTCGGATTCGCACTGGCCGCCGCGGCCGAACTCGAGGTCGACTCGTGTCCTATGGAGGGGTGCGATTTCTCCGCCGTGAAGGGAATATTCGATCTGCCCGAAATTTTCACTCCGGCCCTGCTCCTTCCCATCGGGTATCGCATGGATGGTTCCGCTCGTCCGAAAGCCCGCTTTCCGAAGGAGGACCTTTTCACCGTGCCGGAGGAGTGAACTGGTATTTTGTCGTATTCGCGCATTCTGGTATACTGTCGGAGTGCTTTTATTTGTCTAAGAAACGGTTTTTATGGACACGGAAAAAGAACTCGTTCCCGGGACGCCGGAGGTGACGAAGAAAACGGGAGCGGCCCCGTCTGCGAAGGAAGGAAGTACCGCGTCACGGTCGAGACTGGTCGGCATATTCGACGGTATCATCACGACGAGTCTCGTGGCGTTGTTTTTCGGCTTTCCGATTTTCTTCATGGGACTTTCCCTGCAGGGCATCGCGTTCGAGAAGCAGATCTATTTCTATTTCTGGCTCCTGATCGGACTCATCTCGTGGGTTTCCAAGGGCGTCGTTTTCGGTGAGATGAGGATACGTCGGACGCCGCTCGATATCCCCGTCGTCGCATTCCTGGCGGTCTACGGACTTGCGACCGCGTTCTCGACGAACCGGTGGGAATCATTCTGGGGAGCGTTCGGTGATCCCTCGCGCGGATTCCTGTCGGTCGCCGCGCTCGCGCTCTCATATTTTCTCATCGTCAGTCATTTCAACAAGCGGCGCTTCCTTCTTATATTCGGCGGGCTTTCCGTCTCGGCGTTCCTGGTCGTCGTCTGGAGTTTTCTGGTAATCATGGGAATCAGATTTCTTCCGGGAGTGGTCGAATCGTATGCCCCGCTTTCACTCTTCGGTACGGTGACGACACTCGCCCTATTCCTTTCAGTCACTCCGGTCATCTTCATGACAGCCCTGTTTTCACTCTTTCGTGAAGGACGGGAGGGAGGCGCCTCTTGGAAGCGGTGGATCATGACGATCCTGCTCCTGATCGGACTGCTGCTCGACCTGTTCCTACTCCTGACGCTCTACTCGTTCGTCTCCTGGCCGGTCATTATCGGCGGCCTCGGGTTCTTTCTTATCTTCGTCCTTGCGCAGATCGTGCGTCCAGCCGAACAGTGGGCGTGGGTCCCGATGGCCGTATTCGTGATCATCCTCGCGTTCCTCATGTTCGGAAGCGTGCCGCTCGCGCGAACGAACCTTCCTGTCGAGGTCATCCCGAAACTGTCCTTCTCGTTCGATATCGCCAAGGAAGCCATCCGGCAGAAGTTCTTTCTGGGGAACGGTCCGGCGACCTATGGTTCCGTCTTCTCTCTCTATCGTCCGGTCGAGTACAATCAGAATTCGCTCTTTACGCTCCGTTTCGACCAGACTCCCGGTGTCTTTCTTGAGGCGCTTTCGACGATCGGCGCGATCGGAACCGTCGCATATCTCGTACTCGTGCTTTCGTTCGTGAGTATCGGCATCTATCTCCTCTCGAACGACCGGGGGCGCAACAAACTCTTTTCGCTCGGCGTCTGGAGCGTCGCGATCATGTTTTTCATCGCAAGTTTCATTTCCGCCTTCAACGGTCCGATCCTGATCCTTTCCGTGCTCCTGTCGGCGCTTTCCATCGCGACTCTGCTCTGGGAGAGCGGTACGGAAGAGCGGTATCTCACGCTATCTCTCAAGGCGTCGCCGAAATTCGCCCTCGCCCTCGCGTTCGTCTTCATGGTCGTGTCCGCCGCCGTCGCATTCCTCTTCGTCTTCCTTGGGAAGGCGCTGATCGCGGATGTCTCCGCGGGCATGGCGTCGCGAGAGTCCGTTGCCAGTGACGGCACGCTCGCGTTGCTTGACCGTTCCATTTCGCTCAATCCCCGTGAATGGCAGTATCTGACCAGCTTCGGTCAGGTTTCCTTGTCGCTTGCCAACCAGGAAGCGTCGAAGACCGCGGGTGATCGTGATGCGAACAGGATCAAAAATCTTATCCTTGCCGCGATCCAGGCGGGCGAACGTGCCGCCGCGCTCGCCCCGAACGATGTCCGGTCCGCGGAGGCGGTCGGTCTGATCTATGAGAACGGCGCCTTGTATGCTTCGGATGCGACATCGAAAGCATTTGATTATTACAAGAAGGCATCGGACCTCGAACCGAACAACCCGGTTCTTCTGGTGAAGCTGGGCCAGGTGAAGCGGTCCATGGCCGATCAGGCGCAGGCGGATGGTTCCGAGAAGACGTCAGATTATGAGGACGCGAAGGCATATTTCGAACAGGCGATCGAAAAGAAGGGGGATTTCGGAATCGCTCACTACAACCTCGCCGTCGTTCTTTCCCGTCTCAAGAAGTACGATGCGGCCATCGATGAGTCGTCTAAGGCGATCTCGCTCGAACCTTCGAGCGTGACATACGCGTACAGTCTCGGAACGCTCTATCAGCTTCGCAAGAGTGATGGCGACCTCGATAAGGCGCGGGCCATCTATGAGGACATCCTCAAAAACAACGAGAAGCTGGTCGATGTCCGTCTCGCGCTCGGTCTTTTGCACGAGGAGAAGAAGGAGAATGCCCTCGCGCTCGCCGAGTACAAGAAGATCCTTGGGTTCCTCCCGGACGGCGAACAGGGTGATACGCTGCGAAAGCAGATAGGCGTATTCATCGATACGCTTCAGGGTGGTGGAAGCAATATCGCGAAGGCTTCCGTCCCGACTCCCGCCGCCGAGCCGGCTGCCGTCCCTGCTTCCCCGGCCGTTCCCGCGGCCGCTCCGGTGCCGTCGACCCCGGCCGTTTCCGGTGTCGCGGAATAGGGAAAAAGGGATCGTTTCAGGGCGTTCCGATGCGATATCGGGACGTCCTTCGTATCCGGAAGGTTGACGGCTGACGGCACATTATGGAGCGCGGGACACTGGTACTTGACAGGTCTTCCACGATTGCCTATCATGGAAATCACTTGTCCGCGAAAGATACGGGTGAGGAGAAGTCGGCGCGGGCAGGACTTTGTGACGAGATGTCGATCCGGGAACCGTTCCCTGATTTTCATTTCCGCGCAAACGAATCTTGACAATCAGTATTCCGACGGTTGAAACCCGATCCTATGTCGTTCGCGGAAACGGGAACGGGAGGAGACAGTCGGAGAGGTCAAGCAAATGTTATCAGACGTGTGCGTGGTCGTGTCGCGATGACTCGGTCCGTATGCGAATGAAGTAAAGGAGAAAGACGACGACGGGGAGCGGAAGTTTCCTGTTGTCAACCGCTTCTGTCCGTGACCGTCCCTCAACGGCGGTGTCGATGATCGTTCCTCTTGCCTTAAAACAGGAGAGATGATTCGTCGCCCGCCCGCAACGCTTCACTTGCGAATGCAAATTCGCAGGCGATGCGGGCAGGGACGTTTGCGGACGAAGTGAAGGAAAGAAGAAGGTTAATGACGCATGTGGTGGATGCCTTGACTCGAATGAGCGATGAAGGACGTAGCAGGCTGCGAAAAGCCTCGGGGAGCTGCCAAGCAAGCTTTGATCCGTGGATGTCCGAATGGGGAAACCCCGCCGACCTCGTGTCGGTGAACGCGATCCGAATACATAGGGTCGCGTGGCGTACCCTGGGAATTGAAACATCTTAGTACCAGGAGGAAGAGAAATCAGATGAGATTCCGGGAGTAGTGGCGAGCGAAACCGGAAGAGCCTAAACCGACAGGCTTGCCTGTCGGGGTTGCGGGGCGATCGGACTCGGTTGACCGGGGTCCTGCGCCGATTCTTAGCGGAAGTATCTGGAAAGATACACCAGAGGGGGTAACAGTCCCGTACGCGAAAAGAACCGGTGTCGGATGTGATCGTACCCAAGTAGGGCGGGACCGGAGAAATCCCGTTTGAAACAGGGAGCACTAACTTCCAAGGCTAAATATCATTCGAGATCGATAGCGAACTAGTACCGTGAGGGAAAGGTGAAAAGTATCCCGAAAGGGAGGTGAAATAGACCTGAAACCACATGCTGACAAAGAGTCGGAGCCTGCGCATCACACTCCGTGTGATGCGAAATGAAAAGCGTAAAGCCAAATGAAAAGATATTGAATCCGGCGGAGGCCATGAATTTTATTTTTTCATTTCATTTTTTCATTTCGGGTATCGTGCGTGGCGCGATGCGCGGGTGACGGCGTGCTTTTTGTAGCACGATCCAACGAGTTTGTTCTACGCGGCAGTCTAAGGGGGTAAAAACTCCGGAGACACAGTGAAAGCGAGCCTGATAAGGGCGTTCGTCGCGTGGACAAGACCCGAAGCCGGACGAGCTACGCTTGAGCAGGGTGAAGCGCGGGTAAAACCGCGTGGAGGCCCGCACCCACGAGTCGTGCGACTCTCGGGGATGACTTGAGCGTAGAGGAGAAATTCCAATCGAGTTCGGCAATAGCTGGTTCTCTCCGAAATAGCTTGAGGGCTAGCGTCCTGACACTCTGCCTCGGAGGTAGAGCTACTGGATGAGGATTCGCGGCTTGCCGTAGGGTCTTCAACCAAACTCCGAATGCCGAGGTATGTTATCAGGGCAGTCAGAATTCCGGGGCTAAGCTCGGAACTCAAAAGGGAAACAGCCCAGACCGCCAGCTAAGGTCCCAAAATCCATGTTCAGTGGGAAAGGAAGTGAAGTTTCTCTGACACCTAGGAGGTTGGCTTAGAAGCAGCCATCCTTTAAAGAGTGCGTAATAGCTCACTAGTCTAGAGACTTCGCGCCGACAATGTAACGGGGCTCAAACATGGTACCGAAGCTGCGGGACCGGCATTTATGCCGGTCGGTAGGAGAGCGTTCCGTACACGTCGAAGCGGGTGGGGCGACCCCTCGTGGAGCGTACGGAAGTGAGAATGTTGGAATGAGTAACCGCAATGTGAGTGAGATCCTCACACACCGAAAGTTCAAGGTTTCCTGGGCCACGTTGATCGCCCCAGGGTTAGTCGGTCCTAAGGCGAGGCCGAAAGGCGTAGTCGATGGATAGCAGGTCAATATTCCTGCACTGTGCATATATTCGATGGAGTGACGCATTCCTGTACCTCTTGCATCTTATTGGATTGATGTGAGCGTTTCGAGGATGTCCCGCAGGCAAATCCACGGGACACCAGTCCGAGGAACGTTCCGATTTCCGCAGCAATGCGGGAAAAGAAGGGGGAGCGGAGTGCCAGGAAAAGCTTCTAAGGTTCGTATATGCGCAACCGTACCGCAAACCGACACAGGTGAACTGGGCGAGTAGCCTAAGGTGAACGGGAGAGTCTTCGTTAAGGAACTCGGCAAAAAAGCTAGACGTACGTTCGCAAGATGTCTTGCCGGCCCGTAAGGGTCGGCCGCAGCGAAAGTTTTCCAAGCGACTGTTTATCAAAAACACAGCTCTCTGCAAACCCGCAAGGGGAAGTATAGGGGGTGACGCCTGACCAGTGCCGGAACGTTAACGGGAGCGGTTCACGCCAATCCCCGAAGCGCCGGTGAACGTCGGCGATAACTATAATCGTCCTAAGGTAGCGAAATTCCTTGTCAGGTAAGTTCTGACCTGCATGAAAGGCGTAACGACTTGGAAACTGTCTCAACGAAGATCCCGGTGAAATTGCAATGACGGTAAAGATGCCGTCGACCTGCAGCAAGACGAAAAGACCCCATGGAGCTTTACTACAACTTGGTATTGACGCGATATTTTTGTTGCCGAGCATAGGTGGGAGGCTGTGAAACCCCGATTCCGGTCGGGGCGGAGCCAACCGTGGAATACCACCCTGCAAAAGTGTCGCTTCTCACCTGCCGCCGTGAAACCGGCGGGGGGACAGTGCCTGGTGGGTAGTTTGACTGGGGCGGTCGCCTCCTAAAAGGCAACGGAGGCGTTTACAAAGGTTGGCTAGGTCCGGATGGAAATCGGGCCGATAGCGCAAACGCACAAGCCAGCTTTACTGAAAGACCGATCAGTCGATCAGTTTCGAAAGAAGAAGTTAGTGAACCGACCATCGCTCGTAGGAGCGTGGAAGATCATCAGATAAAAGTTACCCTGGGGATAACAGGCTGATCTTGCCCAAGAGTCCATATCGACGGCAAGGTTTGGCACCTCGATGTCGGCTCATCGCATCCTGGGGCTGGAGAAGGTCCCAAGGGTTTGGCTGTTCGCCAATTAAAGCGGTACGTGAGCTGGGTTCAAACCGTCGTGAGACAGGTTGGTCTCCTATCTGCTGTGGGCGCCACTGCTTGAGAGATCTCTTCCCTAGTACGAGAGGACCGGGAAGAACGAACCTCTGGTGTACGAGCTGTTCCGCCAGGAGCACTGCTCGGTAGCTATGTTCGGGTAGGATAACCGCTGAAAGCATATAAGCGGGAAGCCAGGCTCAAGATAAGGCAGTTTTCCATGCTTGCATGGAAAGGATATCCTCGGAGATGACGAGGTTGATAGGCTTCAGATGGAAGCCCCGCGAGGGGTTGAGTCGAGAAGTACTAATATGTCCACACACCTTCTAAACTTTCCTTTTTTCGGTTGGCAACAGGAAGCTCCCGACCTCTCTGGAAATCATAGTCTTGGTGGTTCTTGCGACGGGGGTACACCCGATCCCATTCCGAACTCGGCAGTTAAGCCTGTCCGCGCCGATGGTACTTCGCCGTAAAGGTGGGGGAGAGTAGGTCGCCGCCAAGACCATGATTTTCAGAGGCTCGGAAACGACTTCTTCGGACAGACGGCCCACAGGCCGTTTTTTCTGTGGTCCGATGTGATAGAATGAAGATACGTATCAATGAGCGGTTTACGATGAACGGTCAATACGGGGTCGCTGATCGATTGTCATCGCAGCCGGTTCTTCCGGAATATGTTCGAGTCCGCACGTTATTTTTCGCCTTTTGATCTGTCGTAATCTTCTTGTCATCGCCCATATTTATGACCAATTCCCAGCGCAGTATGAAACGGTTGAGGATCACGTCCGTCGTGATCCTGTTCCTGGTCGCGGTCGGCGCGGTTGCCTATTATCTGTTCAGGCCGGCACAGACCTGTATCGACGGAAGGAGGAACCAGAACGAGACCGGTGTCGACTGTGGAGGGGTGTGCGGCCCGTGTACGGATGTCCTCGATCCCGACCCCTTCGTCGTTCGTGAGGCGGCTTTCGTTTCCGGAAACGGATCTGGCATCTACGACGTGTTCGTGAAAGTGCATAACCCGAACGATACGATCGGTGCCGCACAGGTCCGTTACGATATCGTCCTTAAGGATACGTCCGGCTCGGAAGTGGGACGAATTCCGGGCGTCGATTCGCTTCTTCCTCAGGAGACGAGGCTCCTGGTCGCGGTCGGCGCGCATGTGACCGGTATCCCCGCTTCGGTCGAGGTCTCGTTCCGGGATGCGACCTGGCAGCGCTTTTCCGGATACCAGGAACGGCCGCAACTGACCGTGTATCGGACACGTTTCGACAAACTTTCCTCGGGACCGTATTTCGGACAGGTCTTCGGAACGTTGCGAAACGAGAGTTCCTATGATTTTCGCTCGGTTACCGTCAAGATGGTTCTTCGCGATGCGTCCGGTACGCCGGTCGCTCTCAATCAGACGGAAATAAATACGGTGCTCGCGGGCGACAATCGTGACTTTACGCTGATCTTTCCGAAAGCCTTTCCGGGTGATGTGGCGAGCGTCGAGGCGGAAACTGACGCGGATTTCTTTCATCAGGACAATTTCATCAAGCGGTACCGTTCCGGAAATGAGCAGTTCCAGAAACTGCAATAGAATCGGCCTAGTCGAAAGTCGAACGTCTATGCAGTAGAAAGCCATCGGCTGCTCATGACCGACGACGGACGAAATGCGGCCGCAGAAAAACATGTGCGCGGAAGAATGGAAAGAAACGACGAATAGGATATTCTTTGCCGGACCCGTTAGCCAGTTGACGGGTCAACAATCTCCGAGCCGTACGGATTTGCGACGGTCATGATCTTGACCTCCCAGACTTAATGGACTTGTGACTATCGTATGGTCAATCGCCTCCTTCAAACCGACTGGCTCCTCGTCCTGTCGTCCCTGTTCATCCTCGGAACCGGGCTCTTATCGTTGTACGGATTGTCGGTTACCGGAAATCCCTGGTCCTTGTCCGGAAGCTATTTCCTTCGCCAGGCGGTGTTCGCGGTGTTAGGGATCGTTCTGATGTCCGCCATCCAATATTTCGATTATCGTCATATCATCCGATACGGGACACATCTCTATTTTCTCTCGATAGGTATACTGATACTCGTCCTCCTTTTCGGAAGGACCGTGAACGGGACTTCAGGATGGTTCTCGTTCGGACTCTTCCGGGTTCAGCCGGTCGAAGGGGTGAAGATCGCGCTGATCTTGTTTCTGGCTCGTTTCATAATCGAAAAACGATCCGAGCTCGGCGAGTGGGTTCGGATTATCGCGTCGCTCGTATTATCCTTTCTCCTCATCTTCCTGGTGCTCAAGCAGCCGGATCTCGGTTCCGCACTCACGCTTGCGGCGATCTGGGGCGGCATGATTCTCGTATCCGGCATCAGACTTCGTCATATCGTCGTCCTCTTTCTGGCCGGAATCGCGGTGATGTCGGTCGGGTGGTTCTTCCTGGAAGGATATCAACGTGATCGGATCGAAACGTTTCTCCATCCCGAGTCCGATCCGCGGGGGAGCGGATACAATGTCTTGCAGTCGATGGTCGCGGTCGGTTCGGGAGGACTTACCGGAAAAGGGGTCGGTTCGGGATCCCAGTCACAACTTGACTTCCTCCCGGAGAAGCATACGGACTTCATGTTCGCGACGGTTTCCGAAGAGCTCGGTCTAGTCGGGGCGACCGCGATCCTGATCGCCTATGGGATCTTTTTGTTTCGAATCTGGAGAATCGCGGAACAGGCGCGTGACAATGCGGGGTATCTTATCGCGGTCGGGGCACAGATCTATTTCTTCGTACAAATCGTCATCAACCTCGGAATGAATATGGGATTATTGCCCGTCGCCGGACTTCCGGCGCCGTTTCTGTCATACGGAGGGAGTTCGCTTGTCGCCTCATTCGTCGTTACCGGACTCCTCCTCTCCATTTATCGACAGGGCCTGCAAGGAAGTCGGGAAACGCTCGGGTCCGTCACTTCGATAGGAGATTTTTCCCTTCTATAAGGCAAGAAATACCTTTTTCTTTGACTCAATACCGTATTTCCGGTACACTTTCAAAAGAGCCGAAGCGCTTTTTTCTTTCTTTCCGATCGTATGAAACCTCTCTTGGTCGCACAGACCGTCGTCTCAGTCCTGCTTATCGTCTCAATTCTGCTTCAAAATCGAGGAACCGATGCAGGTCTCTCGTTCGGTGGTGACTTCGGGGGGTACTATACGAAACGCGGCGTAGAGAAATTTCTCTTCTACGCTTCCGTCGGGCTTGGCGTAGCGTTCCTGTTACTCTCCATCCTGAACGCAAAGGCCGCATAGGGTAGGGGCGCGATGCGCCGATGACCGTGGCCGTTTCGCAGGGAAGTCCCTTCTTTATCCGTAAATCACGAGTATTCTACCGAAAGAAGTCTTACCGACAGTGAAGGAATTCGGTCCCACAGCCCTTTGGAAGGCGCTTTGTTTTCGGGATCGGCTCATCGTTTCTCTCCTCCTGATTTTTCTCGGAGTCGCGTTCCTTGTGTGGATCGGTGCGGGATTTGTGGCACTGACCAGGGAAGTCCCGAAACATGGCGGTCGATACGTCGAGGGGATCGTCGGCCAACCACGCTATCTCAACCCCATCCTCTCGCAGGCGAACGCCGCCGATGAGGATCTCGTATCGGTGATCTATTCCGGACTGACCGGATATGATCAGGACGGACGTATCGTGAACCGACTTGCCGAGAAAATCGACGTCTCCGATGATGGTCTTACGTATGTAGTCACTCTTCGGAATGGGCTGACCTGGCATGACGGGTCTCCGCTTTCCGCTGACGATGTGGCTTTCACAGTCGATTCCATTAAGGATCCGGCATATCGGAGTCCGCTGCGTCAGAAATGGCAGGGTGTGGATGTGGAGGTTCGTGATCCGCATACGATCGTATTTATCCTGAAGAAGGCTTATTTCGGTTTCCCCGAACACCTCACGGTCGGCATACTGCCGAAACATGTCTGGGAGACGGTCGCTCCGGAACGGTTCGCGCTTGCGGATGCCAACCTTTCGCCGGTCGGGTCCGGTCCATACCGTTTCGTGAACTTTCAGAAGGACGCCCAGGGAAACATCCTTTCCTACGAGCTCCGCGCGTTCCCGGGATATGTCGGTGGTGAGCCTCATATCGACAAAGTGGCGTTCAGTTTTTATCAGGACGAGGAAACCATGGTCGCCGCCTACGACCGAAAGGAAATCATGGGCATGAGCCCGTTATCCTCGGAACGCGGAAGTGCCTTCGCCGAGAAAAAAGGGACGCGTGTCCACGGTTTCCATCTCCCGCGTGTCTTCTCGGTATTCTTCAATCCGGTGAAGAGCGTCCCGCTCGCCTATACGGAAGTCCGTCAAGCGCTTTCCCTGGCGACCGATCGTGATGTGTTGGTCCGTGAAGCGCTTGCCGGTCGCGGTGTGACCGCCTCGATGCCGTTTCTTGACTTTATGGAAGGGAATCCGTCGGTATCGTCCATTGGGTTCGATATCGCCGCAGCGAACGGTCTGCTCGATGACAAGGGCTGGAAAAAAGAGGATGACGGCATCCGATCGAAAGGTCAGGAACGTCTCGCATTCGATCTTCAGGTTCCGGATTGGCCGGAACTCCGCGCCACGGCTGATCTTCTCCGCGCGCAGTGGAAGACGATCGGCGCCGATGTCACGGTGAAGGTTATGCCGCTTTCCGAACTGAACCGCGATGTGATCCGACCGAGGGAATACCAGGCGCTCCTCTACGGTGAGGAGATGGGTGTGAATCCCGATTTCTATTCCTTCTGGCATTCGAGCGAGAAGAATGACCCGGGACTTAATATCGGCATGTTTGACGACTCGAACGCGGACGATACGTTGCTGTCTCTCCGTGAGGAAACAGATCCGACGAAACGTGACGCGCTTCTTGGGACCTTCCTGGACATCCTCGCTCAGAAGAATCCGGCAGTCTTCCTTTACAGCCCCGATGTGTTCTATGTCATGTCCGATGCGGTCAAGGGTTTTGATACCCGGAGCGCGAACGGTTCCTCATCCAGATTCTCGGATATCGCGAAGTGGTATATCGATACGAAGAGGGTCTTCAATCGTTAGCCGTTCCGATACGTGTCAATCAAAAAGAACGAACATATGGATACGGAGCAGGATCCCTCAGATTTTCGGCAGATGCTTCTTGAAAGCCCGGATCAGTTCGCGGAAGGAATGCGTCTCGCGGGAGGGATACGGTTTCCCTCGGACGCAGGCTGCCGTTCGGTGATGATTTCCGGAATGGGCGGTTCGGCACTTCCGGGAAACATCTTCAGAATCTACCTTTCCGATCTTTCCTCGAGAGGATTGCTCTCGGAACCGGTTTCCATCTTTCAGAATCGATTCTACGAATTGCCATGGGAGGCGCGGAAGTCGCTGAACGTCTTCGCATCGTATTCGGGAAACACGGAAGAGACCATAGCATCGTTTGAGACGGCGATCGCGGAAAAGCTCCCGTCGGTCGGTATCTCGAGCGGAGGAACGATCGAAGAGATGTGCCTGCGGGAGGGGATTCCGCATATCAAGTTACCGATGCCGTTCCCGAACTTCCAGCCGCGGCTCGGAACGGGATATTTTTTTGGCGCGATGTATCAGCTGCTAGTGAATCAGGGTCTCGCCCCCGATATGCGCGTGGAGATTGAGGAAGGTGCAGCCTATCTGCGATCACGGCTTGAGGCCCTTGAAGAGGCGGGAAAGGCGCTGGCGGCGAAATGTGAGGGGAAGACGCCGGTCGTCTATGCCTCGCCACGGTACAAGTCCGTCGCGATGGTCTGGAAGATCAAGTTCAACGAGAACTCGAAATCGACGGCGTTCTGGAACTTCTTTCCCGAACTCAATCACAACGAAATGGTCGGGTATACGCTTCCGCAGGGACCGTTCCAGGTCATCATGCTTCGGGATTCCGAAGACCATCCGAAGAACCTGAAGCGTTACGAGGTGACGGCCGGATTATTGCGTGAACAAGGCGTTTCCGTGGAAATACTTGACATGGAAGGAGAAAACGTGTTTAATAGGGTATTCTCATCTCTTCTTCTGGCGGACTTCGCTTCCTATCATCTGGCACTGGCATACGGCATCGATCCGACGCCGGTCGTCATGGTGGAGAAGCTGAAAAAGATGCTAGTATAGAGGAAGAAATCGTTTCATTGACCGAAGGTCATTGCTTTTTGCATGAGACAATTGGGCCATTGAACAATGTTACAGTAGAGCACTAAAATTTGCCGAGGTGGCGGAATTGGTAGACGCACTGGCTTCAGGTGCCAGCGTTCGCAAGGACATGGGGGTTCGAGTCCCCCCTTCGGCACAATGACGGTCGTATTCATGCTTTCATCCGGGTTATACCCGCGGTCGAAGGGAGAGCGATGAATATGATTCTTTACGGCTTTGACGGTTGAGCGCGGCACCGCGTTCCCGGATGGTCGAACGAAAATCTGTCAGTAACAAATCGTAGGGATCCGTTTTTTGACGGTTCCCGAAATTAAGTCGAATACATAACGTATGAACGAATTCAATTCAGCCGGCGGAAACAGCACTGTTTCCGGCGGCAACAATACCACCGGAAGCCTTTCCGGCGGGAACAGGCGTCGATTTCCGCGTCGCGGAGGGCGTAAGCCGATGCCTCAAGCCGGTGCGATTCCCGTCCCTTCGCGGGACGGGGAGCGGAAAACCGTTTCGGGCAGGGATATCCTGTCTTCGGGACTCAAGGATGCGCTCACGCTCGGTTCCTTCGAGGGGATGGTCGCACGTAGTCAGGCCTATAAGTCCGAACCGCAAAACCACGTCCCGGCAAAGGATGGCGATGCGAAGCGAGGTCTCGCACGGCATCACGGTCGGCATCGTCCGGCCGGACAGCAGGCTCAGTCGATCCAACAGTCGAAAGTCGCGGTTCCCGGAAAAACGGCTGTTCCGAAGCCGGAGGCCGGAAAGACCGGACCGAAGAAGTCGTCTCGTAAGCCTTCGGGCGGGCGAGGCGGACGTCGCCCGCAGTTCCCAACGAAGATCGAACTCGCGACCACCAAGGGTGGGAATATCGCGAACGATCTGCCGCCGGCCGGAAAGCACCTTCGTATCATTCCCTTAGGCGGTCAGGAGGAGGTGGGACGCAATATGACCGTCTTCGAATACGGTGACGATATCGTCATCGTCGACATGGGCGTGCAGTGGCCGGAAGAGGATATGCCGGGCGTGGACTATATCGTCCCGAACGTGAACTATCTGAAGGGCAAGGAGAAGCGGATTCGCGGCGTGATCTTCACGCACGGACACCTTGACCACATCGGCGGGGCTCCGATTCTCCTCAAGCAGCTCGGGTATCCGTCGGTCATCGGCCGCGACTTTACCCTGGCGCTCGTCAAGCACAAGGTTGAGGATCACGAACAGGGGGCGGCGTCGCGCCTCAAGATGATCCGTATCGCGAGTACGAACGACACGATCCGTCTCGGCGCGTTCGAGGTCCGGTTCTTCGATGTCGAGCATTCCATCATGGACGCGATCGGTATCGCGCTCCTGACTCCGGCCGGTTCCGTCATCCACATGGGTGACTGGACCATCGCGAACGACCGTATCGAGGGCGAGGACATCTCCTACAAGCATCTCGCGAACCTTCCGCGTCCGACCATCCTCATGCTTGAGAGTCTCGGTGCGACCAAGAAGGGACTTCCGCCGTCGGAGCGCGAGGTGCACGAGAACTTCCAGGCCATCCTTTCCAAGGCGCCCGGACGCGTCATCATCGGCACGTTCGCGTCGCAGATACGTCGCGTGGCCTACCTCCTCGAGTACGCGGAGCGGCTCGGTAAGCGCGTCGCGCTCATGGGCTACAGTATGAAGATGAACGTCGAGACCGCCAAGGAACTCGGCTATATCAGGACCAAGAAAGAGACCCTGATTTCGATCAACGACATCCACAAGTATCCGGACAACCAGATAGTGGTGATCTGTACCGGGGCGCAGGGCGAGTCCAATGCCGCCCTGGCGCGTATCGTTACCGACAATGACAAGAACGTGAAACTCCAGAAGAAGGACACGATCGTGTTCTCCTCGTCGGTCATCCCCGGCAATGAGCGCTCCATCCAGCGTCTCAAGGACAACCTGTACCGCAAGTGCGACAATGTGATCCATAGCGACATCATGGACGTGCACATCGGCGGCCACTCGACCGCGCAGGGTATAGAAGAGATGATCCGTCAGGTTCAGCCGACCTTTTTCCTCCCGGTTTACGCGAACCACTACTTCCTCAAGGAGGCGGCAAAGATCGCGTTCCGGATCGGTATGCCCGAGAAGAACGTTTTCGTGCTCGACAACGGCCATGTCCTGGAGTTCGACGAGCACGGGGAGGCCAAGATCCTGCCGAAGAAGGTCGACTCGAGCTATGTCTTTATCGACGGACTCGGCGTGGGCGACGTGGGCAACGTGGTCCTTCGTGACCGCCAGATGCTCGCCGCGGACGGCATGGTGGTCATCACCGTCGTGCTCAATTCCAAGTCCAAGGAAATCATCGGCAGCGTCCAGATCACCTCGCGCGGATTCATCCACGTGAAGGAGAACTTCGATCTCGTGAACGAGACGAAGCGCAAGGTTCAGAAGGTCGTGAAGGACAACACCTCCAAGGAGACGTCCGTCGACTGGGACCTTATCCGGAACCAGATCCGCGACGTGGTCGGCCAGTTCCTCTTCACCAAGACGGAACGCCGCCCGATGGTCCTGCCGGTCGTCATCGAGGTGTAACGACTTCCGGTCTGGTCGTGTGTTCACTGGATGGGAATCGTCTGTCCGGTATCTGTCTATGACCGAAAGATCGTCGAAAGGACTCTCTGAAAGGGGAGTCCTTTCGTGTTTATCAGGGTGATGAACTACCTCGTAGCGAAGCTGCGGGGTATCCGTCATGACTCAGTCATCCCGGGCTTGACTCGGGATCCAGCCCCTGTTTCACGGTGACTTATCCCTAGCAGAACTGCAGGTATAGGAACTAATAGAAAATAAAAAAGCCCGTAGCGTTTGGCGCCACGGGGTTATTGTTGTTAGGTGATTGTCTACGCGATCTTGTCGCTGTGGATGCCGTTACCGGCGATCTCGATCTTGAGGACCGCGAGTTCCTTTACCTTTTCGGTCACCTGGCGCTTGATGAAGTCGACGATGTCGCCGATAAGGGCGGGGATTTCCGAGGCTTCGATGCAGGCGTTACTGTTCATGATGCGGTCATGAGCGCGCCGATAGGCATCGCCATTGATACGGATCTCGACCTTGGCACGGTATTTGTCTATGTCCATGAGTGATGACTGCATCTCGACGATTTCTTGGACGTACCCGGTTTCAAGGATAGCTGTCTCGACCTTCCGTTGGAGATCTTCTGGCATTGCTTGTTCGGTGAGGTACTGACCGTTTATCCGGATGAGCATGACGGCGAGGGCGCCGAGCATGAGTCCGATAATGATCGAGCAGGCCGCGTCGAACATATAGCTGCCAGTAAGGGAAGTTATGCCTATGCTGATTCCTGCCAGGAGAAGCCCGATGAGTGCCGCACTGTCTTCGAAAAGAACTGCGAGCAGGGTCGGATTTCCGGATTGCAGCGCTTGCGCGAGCGAATAACCTTCATGCTTGAGCTCCTGAACCGCGGTTCGGAATGACCAGCCTTCAATCAATACGGAAATACCAAGAATCACATAGGCGGTCGCGTTGATGTGGGGTACTTCTTTGTCAATGAGCGCGACGATACCGTGATACACGGTGACACCGGCGCCGACGAAGAAGATGCCGCATGCCGAGATGAGTCCCCAGAGAAAACGGTTCTGCCCATACCCGTAGTTGTAGCGGGCGTCAGCCTTCCGTTCCGAGGATTTCACTCCGACGATGAGTAGAGCCTGATTCGCGGTGTCGGCGACGCTGTGGACGCCTTCCGCGAACAATGCTCCTGAGCCGGTGATCGACGCGCCGATGAACTTGGCGATCGTCACGATGAGGTTTCCCAGGACCGCGACGAACACAGTCTTGTTCCTCATGATGAACTGCCAGGGCGTTTCCTGGGCTGTGGTTGCCGATGTGGTATTCAAGATGCCTCCTTGTTTGGATGTTATAGAATTGTGAATGTTCGATACGAACCTTCCTTTATAGCATAAAAATACTCTCTGTCAATATTTTATGTGTGGAATTATAGCCTATTCTCGTCATTTCTTGGCTATGCTACAATGCTAGAGTGTTCAGCATCGGGTGACTAACCGATTTTTCTATGAAACAGCGCATCTTTTCGGGCATACAGCCGTCGGGGGACCTGCATATCGGGAACTATCTGGGCGCTATCAAACAGTGGGTCGGGCTCCAGGACGAGTACGAGTCCATATTCTGTGTGGTGGACATGCATGCGATAACCGTGCCGCAGGACCCGGAAACCCTCCGGAAAAAGACGCTCGAGATAGCGAAGATCTACCTCGCGGCGGGCATCGACCCGGCCAAATCCTCACTCTTCATCCAGTCGCATGTTCCCGAGCATGCCGAGCTCGCGTGGCTTCTCAATACGATCGCGAAGAACGGCGACCTGACGAAAATGACGCAGTTCAAGGATAAGAGCGGGATAGCTGAGATAGAGGAACGACCGCAGCAATTAGAAAATGATATCGCGTCCGGAAAGAGAGATGGCGATGTTGCTGATATCATAAACACATATAATAAGGCTAATCAGGAATGGAAGGAAAAGTATAATTCGATAGGTGTAGGCCTCTTCGACTATCCTGTTCTCATGGCGGCGGATATATTGCTCTATGACACGCAGGTAGTGCCGGTAGGGGATGATCAGGTTCAGCATATAGAACTGACCCGGACCCTGGCGCGGCGGTTCAATGACCGGTTCGGCGAGACCTTCCGTATCCCGGAAGCACGTATCATGAAGGAAGGCGCGCGCATCATGGGGCTCGACGACCCGACGAAGAAGATGTCCAAGTCGGCGACGAGCGCATACAATGCGATCGCGCTTTCGGACGATGCGGAGACGGTCCGAAGGAAAATCAAGAAGGCCGTGACCGACAGCGGGTCGGAAATCGTGTATGCTGACGACAAGCCGGCGCTCAGGAACCTCATCAATATCTACACACTCCTGTCCGGCATTGCTATTCCGGATATCGAGGCGAAGTACTCGGGCAAGGGGTATGGTGATTTCAAAGCCGATCTGGCCGAGGTCGTCGTCGACTTCCTGGCGCCGTTCCAGGAAAAGATGGCGGGACTCTCCGACGAGGAGTCGCTTCGCATCCTCCGCGAGGGCGCGGACCGCATCCGTCCGCTCGCGGCTGCTAAACTTCGCGAGGCCAAGGAACGGGTCGGGTTCCTGATTTAGGACGCGCGTATGACTTTCGAACATTCGTCGATGCATGTGTCGCGACTCGGCGACATGGAAAATGAAGAAGGGAGGGAGATGAAGCGCGAGCGGAAACCGTTCTCGTCGCGGGAGGCGTTCACGACCGCGCTCCTCGTGATGCAGCTGCAGTCCAACACCGCACTCGTCGCCGAGACCGCTTCCGAGGGGCCGGAGAGGTCCGATTCGATTCCGGGACGAACTGTCGTCGAGTCAGGAAACAGTGTCGAAAAGCTTCGTCAAGGGCTTGAGATCCGAGAAGTCGAGACGGACGCGGATTGGATGTCGGTCCTGGAAAACGATCCGGGAACGCGCCTCATATACGAGCGGATTCAGACACTTCGTTCCGAGGTGCCGATGGCTGATCATGAACAGGGGATAATCGCCATCATCTCAAACGATGAACTGGTTTCGCTCAAGGAGATAGATGGGCGGAAGACGAGCGTCAAATTCTCTTACGGTGAGATCCGGAAGCATATCGGAACCGCGGATGCCATATATATCATCCATACCCACCCGTTCACGCCGGAAGAATCGTCGTATGGAAGCCGGTTCGGTGAACATATCGTACTGCCACCGTCGCCGATCGACCTTTTCCTCGCGGCCCGCGATACGGCCTGGTTTCCGGTCGGATTGAGTGAAAAACTGAAGTACGTCGTCGTCGACGATTCGGGGATAGCATGGAGATACGGCATTCCCAACAGCAACAATTTCACTGAAAAAGTCGTGCTGATGTTGCAAACAGCGGATATCCAACTCGCCCTTCAAAAGACCGGTGTGGAACGGGTCGAGTATTTCCGGAATCTGCTCCAGAGTAGTCTTCCGGAACCCGAAAATGCCGCTTTCGAACTGATGCTCCGATCATACGAGCACTGCCAGCTTAGGACCGGAAAATCTCGTGAGACGGCGATAAAGGAATACGGTTCCGCACTCCGGGTTCTCGGTGTCTCACTCGACGTTTCACGTGCACATCGAGGCGGAAATGCAGATGAAGTTGGGAAGCGATGAGGGCGTAGTAATCGGGTGGTTTTGAATCCATGCCTTCGGACATGTTCAGGGCGGCGGTGCTTGACAGGATCCGGGAAATAGTCCAGAATCACCAGCAAGAAGGGGTGTTTCGCTGGGAGTGATAATTCCGGCACTTTTACAGGAAATTTCTTTCTTTGTTCACGAATTTTCGTATTTCATCAACATTCCATCCGGAGGATTTCATGAAAAAAGTAATCTTACAGGCCGCATTCGCTCTGGTAGTCTGCAGCATCGCCATGCTCGGAGCGGGAACGCTCAACGCCGAAACGAAACTGACCAGCATCCACCAGACCAGTTTCGGAACCGCCGACCTCGCTTTTCAGGTCGACCCCGGTCACAAATACCAGGTTCTCCTTTTGGCAGGGTACGGTTCCGCTGAAGGTGTGCGACTCGATCGTCTGCCGGGCGCGCAGGTCCATTCCTCGGATGCGGTCGTCATACCGTTCGCTGTCCCGCTTTCGGCAAGTCGTACCGAGGACGAAAGTCACATCGGTACCGTGTTCGCGATCAGGCCGACGCTCGTCGATCCCGCGATGAACAACGCCGTGGTCGAGAAGTCAGGGCCGATCTTTCTTACCGTGTTCGACGGCAAGATACGTCTCGCGACGCCCACCGAAATACAGGTCTACGACGAACTCGTTTTAAGGTAAAGGCCACATCGAACATCAGGTCTGCCCCCTCTGGAGCAGACCTGTTTTTTATCCATATATGGGTTACGTCATATGTCAAACGAAGGTCGGATTTCCTACCGGCGGTTGCCGGTGAAACCGCATCGGCGATAAGGAATTTCATGCATGACTTTGGAAATGATCAAAGATTCTAACATACCGGTCGCTGGTGACAGTCACCAAACAAGCGTATCGGACAATACGTCTACGCGAATCGTTAAGCTGGGTGAAACCGATCCATCTGCCGCGTCGATCCCGGGCCTTACGAGTCGGACTATCGCCTGATGATCGCCAGGAGTTCGTCGCGCTTCGCTTCCATCCCTTCTTTGGTCGCGGCCTCGAGCGTGAGGCGCAGGAGAGGCTCGGTATTCGAGGCGCGGACATTGAACCACCAATCGGGATAGGTCACCTTGATGCCGTCGATGTCTGTCACGGTTCCGTCGGCGTATGTCGCCCGGAGGGTCGCGAGGACGGTATCCTTGTCCTCGACTTCACTGTTGATCTCGCCGGAGTGGACGTACCGCCTGGTGTGGGCGACGATTTCCGAAACCAGTTCGACGGACTCCGCCATCAGGTTGAGGAGCAGGATGGCCGTGAGCGTGCTCGATTCCGCGACGGAATTTTCTTCGAAATAATAGTGTCCGGAAAGCTCGCCGGCGAAAACGGCGCCGGTATCGCGCATCATGCGCTTGATGTTGGCATGGCCGACGGGGCATTCAATCGCGGTCCCGCCGTGCTCCTCGATGATTTCCTTGACGGCGCGCGATGAGCGGAGGTCGTAGAGGATGGTCGAGCCCGGCTTCTTCTTGAGGACCTCCCGGGCGATGAGGGCGGTCATGAGGTCCATCGGGATGATTTCCCCCCGTTCATCCACGAAGCCTACCCGGTCGGCGTCGCCGTCGTACGCCATGCCGAGGGCGGATCCCGTCTCTTTCACCTTGGCGCGGAGTTCGTCGAGCGTTTCCAGGAGGAGCGGGTTCGCCTCGTGACAGGTGAACGGTTTCGTGAGGTCGTTCCACAGGTTGATGACGGAGACGTTCCCGGCGAACTGCTCGTAGATGGGGAGTTCGAGGATGCCCATCGCGTTCGCGGTGTCGATGACGACCTGGAATTTCCGGTCGCCGAGCTCCGCGAACGAGGCGAAGTAAGAATAGTAGGCGGGCTTGATGTCTTCTTCCCGGACGGTGCCGACGGTTTCCGTCGGCGCGAAGTCTCCGCTCATGGCGAGGTCGCGGATTTCGGCGAGCCCGGTCGAGAGTCCTACCGGTACCGCTTCCTTGAGACAGATCTTCATCCCGTTGTACTCGCCGGGATTATGTGAGGCCGTGAGCGAGATGGCGGCGTCGAGCTCGAGACGTCCCGCGGCGAAATAGACCATCGGCGTCGTGGCCAGTCCGAGGTCGATGACATCCGCGCCGGAATCCGTAAGTCCGCGGACGAGTTCCTTGAAAAGTGCCGGGCTTGATTCGCGCACGTCCCGACCGATGGCGACGACCTTGGCTCCGAGGCGCTGTGCGGTCGCCCGTCCGATACGGTACACGCCGTCTTCGTCGATCTGAGAGGGATAGATACCCCGGATATCGTAGGCTTTGAAAATTTTCGGGTCCATAAGAGTGACGAATTACGAATCAAGAATCAAGAATCAAGAATCAAGAATCAAGAATCAGCCCTATTATAGCATTTCTTAGCGAATCGGACGACTTGAAAAGGATGGGAAAACGTTGTATATTGACGCAGATATACGACTTGAGGCTTCGGCATGATTCCTTTTTCTTAATTCATGATTCTTCTTAAACTATGAAAGCAGGTATCGTCGGGCTCCCGAATGTCGGGAAATCAACCTTGTTCAAGGCGCTGACCAGGAAAACCGTCGATATCAGCAACTATCCGTTCTGTACGATCGAACCGAACGTCGGCGTGGTGGAAGTGCCGGATTCCCGCCTCTGGAAACTCTCCGAGTTCAGCAAGAGCGCGAAGACCGTTCCCGCGGTGTTCGAATTCGTGGATATCGCCGGACTTGTGAAGGGTGCAAGCATTGGGGAGGGACTCGGCAACAAGTTCCTGGCGAATATAAGGGAGACCGACGCGATCATCCAGGTGGTGCGTGTGTTCGAGAATGGCAACATCATTCACGTCCACGACCGCGTTGATCCGAAGCAGGACATCGACATCATCAACACCGAGCTTGTCTTGGCCGACCTCGAGACCGTCACGAAACGTCGGGACAAGACCGCGAAGGAAGTCCGCGCGAATCGGAAAGGCGCGGCGGAGGAGATGGGTTGGCTGGCGGAATTGGAACAGGCGTTGAACGGTGGTCGGCTCGCGAACGGCGTGCCGCTTTCCGGTGACCCGGCCGAGGCGTCGAGGTTCCTCAAGGGCCTACAACTCCTCACCGCGAAACCGTTTCTCTATGTTTTCAACATGAGCGATACTGATGCGGCGCTGTCGCCGGAACTTGCCGCTCTTCCGCATGTGCGGCTCGATATCAAACTCGAGGAGGAACTTATCGATATGACCGCGGAGGAAGGGAGAGAGCTTGGTATGGAGTCACGTCTGCCGGAGCTTATCCGTGAGGCGTATTCGCTCCTCGGACTCGAGACCTATTTTACGACGGGGGAGGACGAGAGCCGTGCCTGGACCATACTTCGCGGTTCGACCGCACCGCGCGCAGGTGCCGCTATCCATGGCGACTTCGAGGAAAAATTCATCCGCGCGGAAGTGATCTTCTGGGAGGACCTTATCGCAGCCGGCAGCTGGAGCGCCGCCCGCGATGCCGGGAAACTCCGGCTTGAAGGCAAGACCTATATCGTTCGCGACGGCGACGTGATCGTGTTCAAGGTGTGAGTGATGAACCGAACGACCGGGAAGATATTTCCGTGTATTCCAAATCAAGTATGGTCAAGCGGAATATGGTATATTTGTCTTGAAGACGGTGACTCAATACCATGCACGAACTCCCCACCATCGCCCCGACCAAGGAACGCCCACCCTCTCCCTTCGAGACCTTTCTTGAGCATGAACTCCCCAAGCAATACGAGGAGCAGGCCAGACTTCTCGAAGACCTCGGCTTCCTCCAGATCCTCCCCGAATCCAAACAATACGGCATCGTCGATGCCGAACAGAACGAATACCCCTTCCCCGAATACGAGGATATCAAGCGGGAAATCCTGAAAAACAAGGAAGCCTTCGAAACGAAATTCAACCAGGGCTTCACCGAACTCCGCATCACTCCCTTTGCGCTTCCCATACAAAGATTCTTCGACGCGATCAAAGAAGAACTCAAACGACAACACGACAAGGGAACCCTCAAATCCACCGACGGCACGAAGTTCGACCTCAACACAAACGAACCCATTTGGAAGTGGGACGGATACCAGACCCAGACCCCCGTCTATTTCCCCACCGACCTCGAAAAGACAAACCACGGCGGAAAAACGAAACGACAGCTCCTCGAGTCCAAAACCTCCCCCTTCCCCGGCTTCCTCGTCTCCTTCGAGGAGAAAGAACAAAACATCCCGCGCGAGGGGCAGGGCGAGACCAAAGGCGGTCGTCCCCGGCTCGAAGCAGGCAAGAG
>DATMYW010000068.1:0-29737 GCA_035560715.1 Candidatus Fimivivens sp.
CCAAGAAATCTCTCATCGTCGGCATAGCCGTCGTCATCGCCATCGCGGGAGCGGTCGCGTTTCTGCGACGACCCGCCGCACCGACCGCGTCGACCGAAGTGACTCATGCCGTCCAGGTCGGCGTTCGTTCCGCCTCAGACAGCCGATCGGCGACACTTGCGCTTTCTTTCCCGGGCACCGTTACCACGGAGGGTGTCGCGACCGTTTCTGCCGGCGCAGACGGTACCGTCGTTTCCTCGAGGATACAGCTCGGACAGAAGGTTGTCGTCGGAACCGAGCTTGCCCGTATCGATGACCCGTCCGGCAGTGTCAGATCCGACTCCGGATTCCGAAACACGGCGATACGGGATGCGGAACTCGCCGTCGAACAGGCGGGCCTTTCGTACACGGACGCCAAGCGAGTCGATCGGAACACCTCCTCAAACGCGTCTGAATTGTCTAAGAATCTCGCCAAGAAAAATCTCGAGATCGCGCAAGCGAATCTTTCCTCGTTGCTCGACCGTCACATCGTCAAGAGTCCTATCGCGGGTACCGTGACTGCCAGAAATATCGCGTTCGGAGATTCGGTAAAGGCCGGAGATGTCATCTTCGTCATCGAAAACGGTTCTTCTTCGCGGACCGTCACCTTCTTCGTCAGCGAATCCGAACGGGCACTTCTCGTTCCAGGATCGGCCATACGCATCCTGCGGACCCCGAACGATTCCCAACCGATTGCCGGAACTTTGAAACGGATCTCTTCGGCCGCCGATCCATCAAGCCGGCGTTTTCTCGCGGAAGCGACCGTGACCGATACGCATTCGGTCCTGCCCGGCACATCCGTCTCTGTTTCCATCGACACGATACTGAACCAGTCCGGTTCGGGTCGTCTGTTCCTCCCGCTCTCGGCGGTCGCCATCGAATCATCGGGTTCTTCGTCGATCTTCATCACGGAAAACGGCATCGCGAAACGAGTGCCGGTCGAGATTGTCCGCATCGAAGGTGAAATCGCCGAGGTCTCGGCTGACGTCTCCGATACCGTCGATATCATCGTCGAGAACGCGAAACGGGTGAAGGACGGCGAGGCGGTCGCCAGCAAGTAGTAGGTAGGAAGTAGCAGTCTCTTACTACGCCATTCCCTTCCCTGTCTACGGACTACGTACTCTGTCTTCACTTGGTTCACGATTCCGTTTCAAAATTCAAAATTCTTAATTCGAAATTCTTCTCTCCTTTATACACATCCCCTATGCCCGACGAAGACTTCAAAACACTCGCAGAGCCAACAGTAACCTCCTCCGACTCCGGCTACCTTTCGAAGCTTACCTTCGATCCGGAACTTCGCAAGGGATTCCTGAACTTTTTCGTCACGCATACGCGGGTCATCCTCCTCATGATCGCCCTCATTTCGGGCTGGGGCATCTATTCGTTCATCAAGCTTCCGCGCGAGTCGAACCCGGAGGTAAAGATACCGATCGCCGTCGTCATAACGCCCTATCCGGGCGCCTCCCCGGGCGACGTCGAGGAACTGGTCACCAAAAAGATCGAGACCGAGATAGGCGCGCTCAAAGGCGTCAGCAAACTCACTTCGCGTTCCGAGAACTCGCTGTCCGCGGTCACGGTCGAATTCGACGCGAAGGAAGACCTGGCGGCGGCGATCCGGAGCGTCCGCGACGCCGTCGAAAGCGTGAAGACCAGCCTCCCGGAAGAGGCGAACGATCCGAATGTCAGGGAAATCTCCATGGACGACCGGCCCATCTTCACCGTGGCCCTGACCGGCCCTTACGACGGATTCGTTCTCCGCAAAAGCGCCGACGACCTCTCGGATACGCTCGAGAAGATTCCGGGCGTGCGCGAAGTATCCGTCTCCGGCGGCGATACGCGCGAATTCTCGGTCGCATACGATCCGGACCGGCTCGCAGCGCTCGGTATTTCGGTCGATACCGCGAACCGGGCCGTCGCGGCGGCGAATGTCGCCATCCCATCCGGTAACTTCGACGGGTCCGTCTTCGCCTACCCCATACGGACTGACGGACGGTTGTTCACCGCGCAATCGCTTCGCGACATCCCGGTCGGCACGACGAAGGCGGGTGCCACCATCCGGCTTTCCGATCTGGCAAAGGTGGAGGAAACGGCGATCGAACGCTCCGGTCTCTCGCGGCTCTCCATAAACGGCTCCGCTCCCGAGGACGCCGTCACGATCAATCTCGTGAAAAAGACCGGCGGATCGATCATCGATATATCCGACACGGCCCAAGACACCGTACGCAAGGCGTCCGCGACCTACCCTTCCGGCATCCGTTCGGAAATCATGCTCGACTACGCGAAATACATCCGCACCGACTTCGACCACCTGAAACGGGATTTCCTCATAACGCTCGCACTCGTCATGGTGACGCTGTTCCTCATCGTCGGACTCAAGGAGGCGATCATCGCGGGACTCGCGATCCCCTTGGTATTCTTCTCGACCTTCGGCGTCATGCTGCTTGCCGGCACATCACTCAACTTCCTCTCGCTGTTCTCCCTCCTCCTTTCATTGGGCCTCCTCGTCGACGATGCCATCGTCGTCGTCTCCGCGACCAAACAATACCTGCGAACGGGCAAGTTCACGCCGGAAGAGGCCGTCCTTTTGGTGCTCCGTGATTTCAAAGTCGTCCTTCTCTCGACAACGCTGGCCACGACCTTCGCATTCCTGCCGCTCCTTCTGTCGACCGGCATCATGGGCGAATACATCAAGTCTATCCCGATCACCGTATCGGTGACGCTGGTTTCGTCGCTTATCATCGCGCTCACGATCAATCATCCGCTCGCCGCAGCGCTCGAACGCATACGCCTCACGCGCGGGTACTTCTGGGCGATGCTGCTTCCCCTGTTCGGATTGACGGTTTTCTCGCTCGTTTCCCTCCATGGAATTCCCGGATTCGCGGTTTCCGCGCTCGCCGGTTCCGCCACCTTCGCGCTCGGATTCTGGCGATGGAAAGGCGGCGGGAAAATGACACTGCTCCGAAACGAAGAAAAAGTCGAGCACGAACGGAAAGACGCCATGGCGATCCGAAGAAAGCTGCTGAGCCAGGGATCCGATCACGAGGGATTTCTCTCCCGACTCATTCACGGAATCATCCATTTCGATGCCGCCATCCCGGTTTACGAAAAGGCGCTCCGATTCATTCTCGCATCCCGAAAGCGCCGGGTTCTCTCGGTCATTTTCGCCGTCTCGCTCCTCGTCCTCTCGGCGCTCCTCCCCGTAACCGGCATCGTGAAGTCCGAGTTCTTCCCGGCCTCCGACGAAGAGACGATCACACTCACGGTCAAAGGACCGATCGGACTCACCCTGGGCCGGACCGACGACATCGTCAAACGGGTCGAGGAAAATCTCAGAAATTACAAGGAGATAAAGAGTTTCTCTTCGGTTATCGGTTCCGACAGCGCCAGTAACGAGGCGACGATCGATATTCAGCTCGTCCCGACCGAGGACCGGGACATCCCCTCGTACGACCTCGCGACCGAGATACGGAACGGGCTTTCGGATATCGACACGGCGGATATCGCGGTCGAGTCACTCCGTGGAGGCCCGCCATCCGGCTCCGCGTTCGAAGCGCGCGTTTCGGGTGACGACCTCGCCGAACTCTCCCGCATCGCGGCGCGGCTCAAGACCATACTCGCGGATATCCCGGGCACGACCGCCGAAGAGATCTCACTCAAGGAGGCGCCCGCGGAATTCACCTTCGCGCTCGACCACGCGCGGCTCGAAGCCGCGGGACTGAGCGCGGCCCAGGTCGGAAGCGTGCTTCGCATGGCCGTTTCGGGAACCAAGATATCGACCGTCCTCCAGAACGGGGACGAGACCGACATCGTCGCGCGGTTCGACGCCGAATCGATCCCGACTTTGGGCTCGCTCCAGAACCTGCAGATCGTCTCGGCGTCCGGAACGCCGGTCTTCCTCAAGGACGTGGCGAAAATCGAGTTGCGACCGTCGGTGAACGCCGTCGAACACAAGGACCAGAAGCGCACCGTCACCCTCTCGTCCGATGTCGAGGGTACCGCCAATCCGCAGGAAATCCTGAAGGAATTCGAGAAGCGACTCGCCGCGTCCGATCCGCTCCCCGCCGGATATTCGATCTCCTACGGGGGTGAGAACGAGCAGAACACCGAATCCGTGCAGTCGATCCTGCGCGCGATGGTGATCGCCGCGGTTCTCATCCTCGCGACCTTGGTCATCCAGTTCAATTCTTTCCGAAGCGCTTTCATCGTCCTCATCACGCTCCCCTTGGCGCTGATCGGCGTCTTCCCGGGACTCGCGATCATCGGGATCCCGCTCTCGTTTCCGGGACTCATCGGCATCCTTGCGCTCTTCGGCATCGTCGTAAAGAACGCGATCATCCTCGTCGACAAGATCAAGCTCAACGAGCGGAGCGGCATCCCCTTCGGCGAGGCGATCGTCGACGCCGGCAAGTCCAGGCTCGAGGCGATCTTCATCACCTCTATCTGTACCATCTTCGGCATCATTCCGATCACGCTCTCCGACGCGACGTGGCGCGCGCTCGGTTCCGTCATCATCTTCGGGCTCGTACTTTCGTCCTTCCTGACACTCTTCATCGTCCCCCTGCTCTACTTCATGCTCGCCCCGCGCCACGAGCGCGAGTCCGTCGAATCAACTACCCCGTAGCAGAGCTACTGGGTATCCATCACCGCCTTAGTCTGTCATCCCGGCTTGACCCGGGATCCAGTCGCCTTCACGGCGACATATCCGCAGCAGAGCTGCGGGGTATTGACCCTAATAGAGAATAAAGCGAAGGGTCGGCCCGCAAACGAAAAATCACCCGACTAGTTAGGGTGTTTTTTTCACGATTCATCCTTGTACATCCCCGTTTGCTCTTGACAATTCAGCCGTATTCCCCTATCATCCGATGGTATTTTCAGAATCTCAGCATCCATTAACAAAACCAGAAGGAGCGCTCTATGAGCGGACAACAAAAATACGGCATAAAGCCGAACATGTATTTCGACGGTCGGTTACAGAGTTACCGCTACCGGAATGAAGAAACCGGGCAGGACGAGTCCGTCGGCGTCGCGACCCCGTTCGCATACGACTTCAAAATCGCAAGGGAACGAGAAGTCATGACCGTCACCAGCGGAATAATCGAGGCGCATGACTCGTTACATTCGCCAGATCACGATCCGACGTTCATCTTCGAGAAAGGTGAGCGGATCAAATTTTGCTGTTCGGTGACATCGTCCTATCTCTGCGTGTTCGGTGAACCGATGGCCGAGTAACCGCGAATTTTTTTAAAAAAAAGCACCTGGTGTTGAACATCCGGTGCTTTTCGTTTTTCGGAATCGTTATTTTTATCGAGCGATATCCGTCTCTCCTTTCTTTTCCCAGGTGTTCTCGTCGAGGGAGACGATCGCCGAGTCGCCGACCACGAAGAGCGTGTCACCGACATAGGCCGCGCGGCGGATATCCGTCCCAGACACTGCCTTCCGCAGCGAGAGCGTATTGCCATCATACGAGACGATATACCCGCCCTGGCTCCCTGGCAGGAAGAACACCTTGTGCGCCGTGTCGGCAAGGAACGCACGGCGATCGTCCGTCGCTTCCGACCAATACTCGTCAAGCAGATACTTCGAGATTTCCCGGGGATTCGCCGGATCGGAAACGTCGAAGAGCGAGAGTTTCACCTTGCTCTCCTCCCGCCCGACACCGAGAACGATATGCGGACCCAACGGATGCAGGTACGAGGAATACCCCGGGATCTTCAGTTCTCCGGTCTTTTTCGGATGTTCCGGATCGGAAAGATCCAGGACATAGAAGGGATCCGTTTCCTTGAAGGTCACCAGATACCCGCGATCGCCGATGAACCGCGCCGAGTAGATGCGCTCTCCCTGACCAAGACCGAGGAGCTCGCCTTGCTTCCGCAGGTTCCTGTCGAGTACGTACACATCGTTCTCGCTCTGGATACCGTTGGTCGATATGCCCGAAAAATAGAACTCGCCCCGTCCACCGACGGTCGTCGCGATTCGGAGATTCCCGTCGGATTCATCGAGGGAAAAATCGTTCAGCGGAATCCCCGCCACGGCGCCGGTCGCGTCCACTTCCAGACCGGCGAGCGAAATCTTCACGATACCGGTCGATCCGAGCTCGCGCAGGTGCTTCTTCCCGAAATCCGACATGCGGTTCGTCACCTCGTTCTGCAGCCGAAGCTGTTCGTCCTGACTTTTCCCGAGGTACTCGTTCCCGATAAGACGGGACAGTTCCGCGAGTTTCGCATCGATGCCGATATCATACCCCGCCAATTTCTCGAGCCGATCAAGGAAACCGATCGAGAACAGGCCGGCGCCATTCTCTCGGAAAAATCCGAGAAGAAGTTCAACCGGATCGGCAGGCTTCGGATAGGTCACATAAAGGGACTTGTCACCCATATACACGACCGACTGCCCCGAAGAACCGACGAAGGAGACCTTGTCCCCGACCGTTCCGCTTGTCGGATCGAGCACGAGCGCGGTGAAAATCGAATCCGCCGGCGACGGCATGGCCGGCCGGTAGATATCCGTACAGGCGATTTCCGGCATACCCTGACCGGCTCCGAACGGCCGGATCGGACACGGAAGCGATTCGTTCGTCCACGTCCGCTCGACCAGATACAGCCGGTTTCCGACCTTCCTCGCCTCAAGCAGCATACTGTCGTCCCCGATCGGAACGGCCCATCGCTCCTTCGGATTCTTCCGGTCGGATATGTCGTACCCGGTCACCGTCCTGCCGGACGATTCGAACAGCACAAGCGTGTCACCGTACAGAAGTGTCTCTCCCGTCTTTCCGATCGATCCGAGCAGGGAAACGTCACCGGATCCCGCCACCGCGAAAATATCCGTCTTCGATTCGGGCTGATACATCGGCGGAACGATGCCGATCATTTTTTCGGAAACGCCGGCACCCGCGGATCCCGACGATACCGTCGCGCCATCCGTCGCGGGCGCCATCATGGGAATCGGCTCCGGACCGCCTCGGTACAGATACCTCGCCTCACGCGAATAGTAGATATGGTTCCCGTCGGTCTTCACGATATCCGGTTCGTCCACGCCCTCCGTCCGGACGTTCGTCTCGGATACGCGGAGGGTCGTCCGTGTCACCCCGGCGCCCGTCGCGTCCTTCGCGACGCTCGTAACCATGGGGGTCGCGAACGAAACCGTTTCCATCCCAGTACCAAAACCGCCGACGGACGCCCCGGCTCCGAGCGACTTCGCCTGGGCCAAATAGTTTCGAAACTCGGCCTCGGACGCGAACGTCCCGATACGTTCCATAGAACCGCTCCTGGACGTGGACGATCCGGACCAGGAACCCTGGCCGACGTCAGTCCCGAGCTGTCGTATCGCAGGAATCGACGCGAGAACGCCCGTAAACAAAAGTGTCAACGCCGCAAGCAGTCCCGTAACGGAGAGCAAATGTTTCCTGTCCATAGGTGTGTGTTATGGTTACGTTCAGTATATCACGTAACGGATTACCGCCGGAAAACAGTCAACTGGTATGTAATCACCGAATCAGATAATACGAAAACGGCGACGCGTCACCGCATCGCCGTCCGATATCGAAATCACCCTACCGTCTCCCGCGACCGAAGCTCCGCACGTTCGGTCGAGCGACGGCGCCGGAACCCTCCTCGATGAAGGTGAGCGCGTTCCCCATCTTCGTCCCGCGGCCGGTCCGTCCGATACGATGGATATAATCCTCGTAGTTTTCGGGAAGGTCGAAGTTGATGACATGCGACACGTCCGGAATATCGAGTCCGCGTGCCGCGACATCGGTCGCGACGAGCACCTGCAGCTCGTCCTGCGTGAAACGACGAAGCGCACGCTCGCGCTGTCCCTGCGACTTGTCGCCGTGGATCGCGTCCGCCCGGAATCCGCGTTTCACGAGCGCGTTCGCGAGATTCTCCGTGCTCCGTTTCGTCTTCCGGAAGACGAGTACTTTCTTGAAATCTTCCTTGAGCAGAAGATCGTGCAGTATCTCGACCTTCTGATCGTTGTCCTTCACGGTGATGACGTTCTGTTCGACGTTCTCGGACGTCGCACGGCTCTTCACCTCGATGGTGATCGGATTCCTGAGAAACTTTTTCGCCAGCTCACCGATCTCGCGCGGCATGGTCGCCGAGAAGAACAGCGTCTGCCGGTCTTCCTTGAGCAATGCGAGCAGTTCCTTGATATCCTTCACGAACCCCATGTCGAGCATACGGTCAGCCTCGTCGAGAACGACGTTGTTGAACGGGGCGAGATCAAGCACTTTGCGCGAGACGAGATCCTTCAGGCGTCCCGGCGTACCTATGACGAATTCGGGATTCTTGGAGACCGCGGCGATCTGACGCGGAAATCCGGTCCCGCCGATGACGATGGCCGAACGCAGTCCGAGCCCCCGAGAGAAGTCGCGGAATTCCGATTCGATCTGCAGCGCCAACTCGCGCGTCGGCGTGACGATAAGCGTGCGTTCGCCGCGCTTGCGGAACGCCTTGTCGATAAGCGGAAGCAGGAACGCGACGGTCTTGCCCGTGCCCGTGTTCGCGATGCCGATGACGTCGCGTCCTTCGAGCGCGTGCGGGATGGCACCGTCTTGGATCGGCGTCGGGTTCACGTACCCCTTCGTGTAAACATTGCGTTTCAGACTGTCGTGCATCTTGAAATCCGCGAAGCGGTGCTTCGGGTCGAACGCCTCGACATCCGTGGTAAGGATGGCCTTCTTGACGAACCGGGTCACGTCGAGCAGACGCGAATCGACCGGCTGTTTCCGTCTCCCGCCACCGCTGCCTCCGCGACCGGCCGGACGACCGGCGCCGTACGGACGACCCGATCCCGCCTTTGAAATAAGGCGTTTCTCAATACTCTTTCTCTGCATAACTGGTACTTCGGGGAATATCCCCATGATTTAATCGGCGTCATAATGACACCGTCATCACCCCGAATACCTTTATATAAGCCTCGAAGCGATAGAAATTAATGATAACATGAAAAATATTCCATGTCAATCCGGCGAGCCTCGTATAAAAAATACCCCCGGATAAACCCACGAGGGTATGAGACATCCATCTCAGCTTACGCTTTGGAACGCAGTTTCTTGAGCTGCTCCTTCAATTCACCGAGTCTGCTTCTATCCTCAAGGAGAATGATCTCGATTTCTTTCCGAATCCCCACATTCGTAGGACTCTTGCGAAGCGCCCTCTCATTCGACTTGATCGCGTTTTCCAGCAATGTGATTCGCCTCTCAAGGGCGGATATCGGATCATCAGGCTTCGTTCCGAAGCCGTCTGGAGCAGTGCCGACTCCGCGCTTCACATATGTCATCAGCCGGGGTTGCGGATACAGTGCCCGCCTCGGCTCCTTCGGAACCTCGGTTTCGACACACACTTGCTTCTTCGGTAGAGTATCCTTCCGTAGTTTCACTTTCGCAGGCCGATTACTCCTTTGTGCCTTCGCGACCGACACTCCGCCGTCATGCGCCGGTTGTGAAACTTTCGTATCATGCTTCTTCGGCTCGGAAAAAGCGTCACCACGCCCGTCAGGCTTCCTGTCCGGTTTCGAAAGATGACGGACAACCGGCTTCGACGTTATCAGAGAGTCAGGTTGATGTGTCACACGAAGTCGCCTGATCACCGACTGAGTACCTTCCGATTCCTGGATCGAAGAACCGGGCATGCCGCCATCGCTCCGCGTTTCAATTCCGTCTCCACCGGGTTCTCCTCGTCCCAATGCCATCCTATCGTCCGGTGACAGTGTCCCGAGCGGGATTTCGACGACGGGATCCGACACGGTCCTGATAGCGACTGATCCTTCCGACGAGAGCACCCTTCCGTTCGAAGATGGACGACCCCGTCGCCTCTTCTCACGCGGTACGGACCACGTGATCTTTTCATCGGACCTGGAAGTTCCGATCTTTTCACGGCCGTCGGAAGAGGGCATATCCAACGCCACCGTCCAACCATACTCATCCAAAGGAACATTCCGTCCGATTCTGGTCCGCAGCGCTCCGATCGTTTCGGTTCCCGACTCGAAGGAATCCGGATCCCTTATGATCTCCGTGAAAATCGATGAATCGAAACGACTGTCCCTTCTCACGGCCCCCTCTTCCTTGAAGGCCCTCATGACATCCTCCACGGAACACGGAACGAAATCATCCATCATGTTCGGACACAGGATAAATTGCTTCCGGCTGAAACTGTATCCGACGAAGTCACCCTTTTGACATATCGTTGACGACGTCCAACAATACACCGCCGTTATCATAAGCCTCCCCTCCGGCCTGAAGCTGAAAAGGGAAACGTGCCGTTTTTCCATCGTGCTCATGCTTCACTCCCTTGGATTTCATTGTGATTAATGAACTGCTTGTATCCACAAAAGCAGTTTTCAATCCTCCTGTCAACGAAAAAACGGCCTATACGACCGTTTTTTCGCGATTCACGCCTAGGCGTTCTTCCCGAGTTTGGTCGAGATCGCCGCCACATAGACGGCCGATGCTCCGACCAGCGCGTAGACGATTCGGGACAGAATCGACATATTCCCGAATATCGCCGCGACGAGATCGAACTTGAAGAGTCCGACCAAACCCCAATTGAGCCCCCCTACGACGAGGAGGACGATCGCTACCCAATCCAAGGATGAAAGTTTGTTCATACGAACACCCCCTTCCTTTCAAAGGATTCCGCACGTGTCAACACCATTATGATAGCAGACTGCTGAAAAATAAAAAGGCCCCTGACGACACGATTGTCAAGGACCATCACGCCTTCGCACGCGCTCCAATCTCCGATCCGCATCACCTAAACAACAAATCGACCAGTTCATACACTGAGTTGAGCCGTTCGCGAAGTCCGTTCTTTTCCGATCGCAGATCCTTGCAACGGTCATGCAGTTCGCTAATGCGTGCGAGGTTCGCTTCCGCCCGCTCAATCGAACCGCACGACTGGCGGGTCTCCATTCGAATGGCGTCGAACTCCCGACGAATCCCGACCAGCCGGGAAATAATCGCGGGCAGGTCTCCGGCGACAGCCTCGAGATGCCCCGGCAGGTCGAATGTCCCTTCCGGCGTATCCGGTTCGGCGTTTGCCTCACTATCACCGCCCGCTTCCGCTCCGATTCCGTCACAATCGCATGTCCGAGATTTTTTTTCGGCAATGACCAGATTTTCAAGCTCTTTTTGATATCTTCCCAGCAACAGCTCGTTTCCAGCGATCTGTGCCTTCAGCCGGCTTGTGGGCCCGACTCCGACCACGGACCTCAATCGCGTTTGAAGACCGCGGATATCTTCCTGAATCGTTCTGACATTATTGCGAAGAACGTTGATACGCTCCGTTATCCTCCTTCCTTCTCCATAATCAGATACGTCGGTACGCCCCGGTTTCGGACCACCCAAGACCTTCGGCGGACCGATTCCTGCCGTCGCGGTTGGAACGGCAACAATAGGCGCCCGCTCCGACATATCCGGAACGTCATCGACACGCAATGGGATCGAAAACGTTTCCGAACGTTCCAGGAAACCGTATAACTCGGACGCCTGGAACTCTTCAAAAGACTCGGATTCGGAAATTACGGACCACGCTCCCTCAATGAAGCGAGTCATTTCGTTCTCCCTGATAGGGACATAGCTGCTGCTCATCCGGTCCCGACCAAGAACCTCCATAGTCCCGGTACGGAGCGCCAAGCAACAGTATCGGCCATCCGCACGAAGAAACGCGACCGCGTTCGGTGCCACCAAATCGACCTCAAACGGTCTTCCTCCGAGCCAAAACCCGAGGAAGTCATCCCGATTCATGTTGTTGCCCATGATTTCCTCCTCCGGTTCACGTATTTGAAAAACGAATGGTAAGTTAATGTACCGCCTTCGCCTTCAGAAAAGCAGGGTTTTCCCGAAAAGTCAACGGGACACGGAAACGCGGACCGTCTTGCTTCCGTTCAGCCGAAAAATCCAACGACAGTCACAGAAGCAATACATATGTCTCACCGTCGGTGAAAAAAGGATCGCCGGAGAAGTTCTTGCCGAGCACCGGATCGACGAATCGGAATTTCTCCGAGGACACGACGCCACCGGTCGCGGCAAGGTCTCCGAACAGTGTCTCGCGTTCCGTATCGATGTCCGGCGAAATCCGATGCGTGACGATCCACTTGATACCGACGTCCAGACTCGCCGTCCCGGCGTAGACCGTGCCACCGTCTTCCGTCCGGATCGGCGTCTTCCAGAACCGCGCGTGATGCCGCGCATGCACGTTCTTCACGCTCGTCTGTTTCTGGAATCCGAAATCATGCACGCGGGTATTCCAAAACGAGGGCGTCATCGGGGCACGCGGATAGCTCGTTTTCATGATCGAGGCTCCCGCGAGCGTCGTCATGTTCGCGACGGTCACCGGATCGGAAAGCATCCAGCCGGACCGCTCCATCGTTTCGACGAACGCGGCGTCGTCCTTCGCGACGATAAAGAAACTCATCGGCTCCTGATGCGTTCCGGAAAAGGTCTCCGAATACTTCGGCAGGCCGAGCCGGTCGAACGAACCCACGACATCGTCGGTGACTTCGGTTTCCATCGTCCGGTCCACCATGACGCGCGGCGGGTCGTATCGGAGCCCCTGATAGCCGTACCACAAGATGGGAATCGCGAGTATCGCGGCCGTCACCGACCGAAGCCGGCCACGCTCCATCCGCACGGGAACGCTCGCGTCCTTCCGTTTCCGATTGCCCGACTCGTGAATACTGATGCCGATGATGAGCCACAGCGCCCCGAGCAGATACCCGCTCCACACGTCGCTCAGGAAGTGCACGCCCAGATAGATCCGGGAAAGTCCCACTAAGAAAATAATCGCGAGCGTCAGGAACAGGATGAGCGTCCGATACCTCCGCTTCCGCTTCACGTTCCGCAGAAGGATATACGCGACGAATCCGTAGAGAGCCATGGAAAGCGCCGCATGCCCGCTCGGAAACGAAAACGACGGCTCGACATAATACGCGATCGACGGGCGCGGCCGGTGCACGAGCCGCTTCCCGAGCGACGCGAACAATTGGCTTCCGGCGATCGTGACCAAAAACGGAACGACGTACGAGCGCCGGTTCCACAAGATCGACAACGCCGCGACGACGACCGAAAGCAACATGATCGTGTCACGCCTCGCGAACAGGGTGATCCACAGGAACCCCCTGACGAATCCCGTATCACGGAACGCGAACATGAGGTTCGCGACGCGGGCATCCACCGATACGATCGGTTCGGCGGTCATGACTCCCTCGACGACCCCTGAAAGCAGGAAGATGAGATACATCGCCGCTATGGAAAACAGCGTGAGCGGCAATCCGGAAAACCGCTTCCGGTCGAAACGTCGCCTCATGAACCGCGCAAAGATCGGATGCCGGTCCAGGAAACCGTGCACGTCCGGATTTTCCAGGATCGCATGTCCCATCGACCGAAGCACCGACTTCGCCATCCTGAACAAAGGCCGCAGCCGTTTCGCCACGAACCACAGCAGTACGAAAATCGCGGCAAGGATAAGGAGGAACGCGGACGCCCTCGTGAACCAGGTCTCGATGATCGCCGCCGCTCCCCCGAAAAAATATCCGATGGTCAGGTGTGACCACGACCACAGGAATGCCGCGAGCGCATCCCAGACCAGGAACCGGGTCGTACCCATGCCGGACAGTCCGGCGACGAACGGGATGATGGGCCGCAAGGGACCGACGAACCGCCCGAGGAAAATGCTTTTCTCCCCGTGGGCATGGAAGAATGCCTCCCCCTTCTTGAGATGGGACGGACGAAGGATGCGATTCCCTTCCTTGAACAGCTCCTTTCCCCGGAGGCCGAGCCAATACCCGATACCGTCACCGAGCATCGCGCCGATCATGACGTATCCGATAAGGGCATTGAAATGCAGGTACCCCTGTGACGAGAAAAAACCGAACAGGAAAATGAGAACCGTCCCGGGAAACGCCAGCCCGACGAACGGCAACGACTCGAGCGTCGAAAGCGCGAGCGCGACAAGATATCCGAACGCTCCGATATGTCGAAGGGACGGGAGAAACGAGAGCAGGAATTCCATACGGTAAACGGTATAAGGAAGGTATCTCCGGTCTTTCCGCCATGTTCACGTATTTCCGGGAAACAATCAAGTCGCCGCCCCTTACGAGCGTCTTTTTTCCCGTTTTCCAATGATGCGTACCGCGTCCGGAAACCGCTCGCCGAGCAGGCGCAACGAATTGGCAAGCGGCAGGAAGTCGGTCAGGAAATTATAGGCCGCAGCACCCTCGGGACCAAGCACCCGGGTGAACACAAGCACGAGACCGAGAAGATTCACGCTTCCCCAAATGAAGAAATCCTGCTTCGCGACCGTGGATACCGCCTTGCCGATCTCTATCGCCTCGGGAACCTTGGACAGATCGTCTTGCATGAGCGCGACGTCGGCCGCCTCGATAGCCACGTCCGAACCGATGACGCCCATCGCGATGCCGACATCCGCGAGCGTGAGCGCCGCCGCATCGTTCACTCCGTCGCCGACCATCGCCACCTTCCCGTCGTGATGGGCGATATACTCCTTCAGGTGTTCCAATTTGTCCTCGGGCAACAGGTTCGCATGATACGCGGTGATACCGACCGCGTGCGCGACGCGACGTGCCACCTTCTCGTTGTCACCGGTCAGCATCACGATATCCCGGACGCCGAGTTCGCGAAGCCGCGCGACCGCGGCCGCGGCCTCGGGACGGATCTCGTCCTCGAGCAGGATCGCGCCGACCAGATGGCCGCCGTACGCGACCGGAAGCACGCTCCCCGCCCCGTCGGAAGCGATATCGGCGATCCGTTCCCGCTCGGCATCCGATATGGAAACGCCCTCTTCCTCGAGAAACGGGATCTTCCCACATACGATACGTTTGTCGCCGATCATGCCGTGAGTCCCCTTGCCGGAATGCTCGCCCGAATCGGTCACCGACGCCGGCAGGATCTTCAATCCTTCGGCATACCGTATGACCGCGCGCGAGACGGGATGCGTCGAGAACGAGCTCACGCTTGCCGCAAGCATCACGAGCTCCGGCTCCGTCCGACCATCGAACACGGTCACGCCGGCCACGCGGAGTCGGCCGCGGGTGATCGTCCCGGTCTTGTCCATGACCACGGTCCGCACCTTTGTCAGTCCCTCGAGGAACGATCCGCCCTTCACGATGATGCCTTGTTTGGCGGCGTTGCCGATCGCCACGAGAAACGCCATGGGGAGCGCGACGGCGATATCGTCCGCGCAGGTGACGAGCAGGACCGAGAGCACGAGGTCGAGATCGCGCGTGAACGCATAGAGGAGCACCGTGCCCAGGAACGAAAGTCCGATATACCATGCCGCGAAACGATCGGCCGACGTCTGTATGCCCGCCTTCCGATCCTGGCTTTCCTCCACGAGTCGTACGATCTTCTCGAACGCGGTGTCCTTGCCGACCCGATCCGCCACGACGACGAACGAACCCGAAACGGCCAACGTCGAACTAAGGACCGGATCGCCGGTACCCTTGTCGATCGGCATCGATTCGCCCGTCAGCGAGGACTGATCTATCTGGCCCTCCCCTTCGGCGATGGTTCCGTCGACCGGGATACGCTCCCCGACGCCGATGACGATGTGGTCGCCCTTTTGAAGTCCCGATACCGGCTCCTCCACGACCGCATCCCCGCGCTTGACGCGCACGCGTTCCGGACGCAGCTTGAGCAGGCTCCGTATCGCGTTCCTCGCACGGTTCTCGGTATAGGAATCGAAGATGCGGGCCGACGCCAGCATGAGACCGATGAACGCGGCCGGAGCCCACTCCCGATTGATGATGGCCACGATGAGCGCGACACTCGCCAGCAGGTCGACCGTGATCCGCTTCTCACGCAGCGCGGCGATCGCACTTATGAAGACCGGCACCGTCGCAACAGTCGCCAGAATGCCGAGCGACACGTCGCCGACCCCGGCCGGCAACGCATGTGCGTAGTGCAAGACCAACGCGATCGCGAGCACCGTCAGAAGCGGCTTGTCGAAACCGAGCGCCCGCACCGTATCGAAAATGTTCCGCGTGCCGAACCGGTCCCTGACCCGGTCCCACACGAGTATCCGCAGTCCGAGCAGTTCCAATCCGATCACGATGATCCACGAAGCCGGAAAAAACGGGATCAGATGCAGAAGCACGCCGATAAGGACGACCAAAAACCCGAGTGGTTTTCGTAACCGCCCGTCTTTCTTCACCGAATCCGCCATTCTTCTTACGAAGCCGGACATGCCAGAAAAATATGATCGGACACCTTACCAAGTATACCCCGGAAAGAACCCCGATAAAAGGAAGAATCCGTCGTCAAAGCACCGAAACGAGCACCGCGCCCAGGATCGCGAGCGCCATGCCGGCGTATTGTCGTAATGGAAGCTTCTCCCCGTATGCGAACCGTTCATACAGGGCCGCTATGATGGGGTTCGTCATATTGAGGATGGCGACGACCGCGATGGCGGACGTCATCAATCCGAAATTATATGCCGCCCCTCCGATCACCCCGAAAATACCGACGAAGAGCACCTGTGACCGGAGACCGATCGGGAGCGCGAACGATTCCCGCTTCACCCGAAGCCGGAGTGCCGAAAGCGCGAGTACCATGAACTCGACGATGAGCAGGGTCGGAATCGGACCGATGAGCATGATGGGGTATCGGAACAGGAACAACACGATGCCCCACCCGAGGCACGCGGCAACCGCGAACGGAATCCCGCTATCATGCCGAAGCAACGAGGAGTTCTTCCAATCACGGAAATCGACCGAAAGAAGGACGACTCCGGACGCGGCCACGAGAAGTCCGAGAACGCGGAACACGCCGAACGGTTCGCCGAGCACGAACACCGCAAGCATCGCCGTGATGACCGCCGACGAATTCGAGATGGGAGAAATCACCCCGACACGTCCGTGTGAAATGGCCCGAAAAAAGAAATAGATCGGCAGGTACCCGATCGCCCCGACACCGACCGCCCACGCGATCCCCTGCCACGGCAGTTCATTCGGAAAATAAGCTACCAGAAACGGGATCTGCAACACGACCATGGCCACCCCGCGCCAAAACAAGGTCGCGTCGCTTCCGATCCGGCGCACCGGTTCGCGCGACAACACGCCCGAAAGTCCGCTTCCGATCATCGCTATCGTTCCGAACAGTATCGCGTATTCGATTCCCATAATAAGTTCGATGACTGCCAACTCCGCCATTTTACGGTATGAAACGCATGCTGTCGAAAAAAATCCTGACCGGCCACTTTGGCGCCGATCAGGATTGCCATACTCCTCGTTTCAGGCTTCCGCAAATTTGAAAATCGGCACTCTCGGATGGTCATAGATGACAGTTTTCATATCATCAGCCAACCTGATCCTGCCATGAACGACCTCATTCAAGACGGCTGCCTGCCAGGCTCGCTCCTTCTCGTTCACGCGGGCCGCGAGCGTTTCCGGGGTATCCTCCGCACGGATCGGTACAGGAAACCAGAAACAGACCGGCCCGCGATCGAATTCGGGATCCACGAAATGCATTGTGACGGCGCTTTCGATGCACCATCCTTCCCGATAGGCCTTCATCACCGCTTCGTGCACATGGTGTCCATACATTCCCTTGCCGCCGAAATACGGAAGCGGTCCGGGATGGATATTGAGGGTCGTACACGGATCGAGGCCTATCACGATTTTCAACCAACCCGACAGCATGACAACATCGGCATCGTATGTACTGACAAACCGTCTGTACCCTTCCGCGTCAAACGGCCCGTTCCAATATTCGAACGGGATACCGAGTGCATCCGCATGGCGACGCACACCGCCGTTTTCATGATTCGAGACGACGCCCACGATTTGGGCGTTGAGAATCGGCGATGCCGTACGGGTCGCCTCGACGAGTTCACGGAATCCGGACCCGCCACCGGTCCCGGTACCGGACGCGAATACAAGGATTCGCGGTTTTCTCACTGTTTTCGTTTCCACGACACATTTCCGTTTTCGTTATAAAAGGCCATTTTTCCATACTCAGGAACCGTAGCAGACCAAAGCAACGATTGCAAGTGAAATTCCTTGCAAAATATGTCGATTCCTCCTACGATAGGATGCTGTCTCCATGACAGTATTTCCTTAACATCCAAACGACGCGGAGGACCAGGACCATGCTAACAAGAATCTACAAACGAAACGACCAACCGGTCACGTTCGAGATAAGCGGGATTACGATTCCCATAGAGCAGGAACACTGCTTCTATGTCGAATCCGACCGCCCGTTGACGACCGAGGAAACGCGGAAGCTCCACTGGCTTATCGCCGGACCGGTACTCACGAAAGACCTGACACGAAGATCGCGGCTCCCTGCCGGAAAGAAGATGAAGGCCGTCGAGGTAGGCCCGCTCATGCATTTCGAGACAGCGAACTCGAGCAATGCGGTCGCAAACTGTCGGACCATCGGACTTGATGCCGTCACGCGGATCGAACGGTCTTTCCGGTCGCTCATCCCGAGAGACATCGACACGACCGTATTCTTCGATGCCCGCTACGACCGCATGACTCAGGGTGCATACAAAAGACCGCTTTCGACGTTCGAAACGGGAACGCAACCCGAGAAGACGTTTACGATCCCGCTCCTCACGGAAGGGATTCAGGCGGCGGTACGGATAAACGAGGCATACGGCCTCGGCATGCGTCGCTCGGCCCTCGAGGCCCGCGCAAGCATGTTCATCGAGATCTACAAAAGGGATCCGACCATCGAAGAATTCTTCCAGATCGGGCAGATGGACAGCGAGCACAGCCGGCACGGCTTCTTCAAAATGAAGATGGTTATCGACAGTCTGACCATGCCATATTCCCTGTTCGACCTCGTCAAGGAGCCATGGAAACTGAAGCCGGGAAACAGCGTCATCGCGTTCCACGACAATGCGAGTTCCATCCGCGGTTTTCCCGTGCGACGCCTCATCCCGGAATCACCGGGATATCCGTCACCGGAACGACTGCGACAGGTAGCGATGGACATCACGTTCACCGCAGAAACCCACAATCACCCGAGCGGTGTCGAACCGTTCGAGGGAGGCGGAACCGGTGGCGGTGGCCGGGAGCGCGACGGAAAAGCCCCGGGAAGATGCGGATCCCTGATCGCCGGGACATCCGGCTTCGCCGTCGGCGGTCTCGGCATCCCGTGGCATCGAATCCCGGGAGAGAATCCGGATCTGCCGCTTGCGCCGAACCTCGCCTCCCCGCGCGACATTCTCATACGGGCGAGTGACGGGGTCTTCGATTATGGAAACAAGGTAGGCGAGCCGGTCATAGGCGGGTTCACCAGGACCTTCGACCTCGTCCTCCCGGACGGCCGGTACGGATGGCTGAAACCGATCGTCTTTTCCGGAGGCATCGGCATGATGAGACACGAACATGCTGAAAAAAGACCTCCGGAGACCGGAATGCTCATCATCGCCATCGGCGGTCCCGCGCATCGCGTCGGATTCGGAGGAGGCTCCGCCTCGAGCATGGTTTCGGGCGAGAACAGAGAGGCACTTGACTACGCGTCAGTGCAACGGGCAAATGCCGAAATGGGACAGCGGACCATCAGGGTCATTCAAAGCTGTCAGGATCTCGATGATCGCAATCCGATTGAAAGCATCCACGACCAGGGTGCGGGCGGACCATGCAACGTGGTCACGGAGCTCATCTCTCCCACGGGAGGAAAAATCGATATCCGCGCCATCAACGTCGGCGACAAGACACTCTCGGTCCTTGAAATCTGGGGAGCGGAATATCAAGAACGGTACGGACTTCTCGTCCGGCCGGAAAACCTGGGAACGCTCCGGCACATCTGCGATCGCGAACGGTGTCCGCTCGAAGTGCTTGGTGAAGTGACCGGGGACGGCCGTATCGTGGTCATCGATTCGAACGACGGATCGACTCCGGTCGACCTCGGGCTCCAGGAGCTCCTCGAAGAGCTCCCCGGAGAACCGTATGCGTTCCAGCGGATACCGCGGAAGCTCGAACCGCTTTGCGTCCCGGACGGTCAATCGCTCCGAGAAATCGTCAGAATGATCTTTCGCCTTCCATCCGTCGGCTCGAAGGGGTTCCTCACCTCGAAGGTCGACCGGAGCGTCACGGGACTGGTCGCACAGCAACAGTACGTCGGACCGTATCAGCTCCCGGTTGCGGATGCCGGCGTCGTCGCTCTCGATTTCGAGAGCTCCGTAGGCGCGGTGACCGCAATCGGCGAACAGCCACTCAAGGTCTATGTCAATCCGATGGCCGGAGTCCGCATGGCGCTCGCGGAGAAGCTCACCAACATGGCAGGTGTCGCGATAACGGATATCGAGGATATCCGGATGAGCGGCAACTGGATGTGGCCGGCGAAGCTGTCCGGCGAAGGACCACGTATGTACGATGCGGCGATCTCTCTCAACACGTTCATGAAGCTTGTCGGGCCGGTCATCGACGGCGGCAAGGACAGTCTCTCCATGGCTGCCGCGGTCTTCGGGGAAATGGTGAAAGGACTGCCACAAATCGTCCTTTCGGGCTATGCGCCTGTACCGGACATCTCGAAAGTCGCCACGCCCGACCTGAAACGACCCGGTAAGAGCGTACTCTTCCTGGTCGACCCCGTTCGTGGGAAATGCCGTCTCGGCGGTTCCGCGTACGCACAGGCGCACGGTCAGGTCGGCGACGAAGTGCCGGACATCGAGGACGCGGACCTCCTCATCGGCATGTTCCGATTCGTACAGGAACTCGTGCGGGACGGACTCGCGCTCTCGACACACGACCGGACCGGCGACGGCGGTCTCGTGACGGCCATCATCGAGATGGCTATGGCGGGCAACTGCGGTGTCGACATCGACACGGCGACCATACACACCGACGCGATCGCATTTCTGCTTGCGGAAGAAGCAGGCATCGTCGTCGAGTGTCCGGAGACCGGGTGGCAACGGGTGGCGGAATGCGCGGAACGAAACGGGGTATGGGATATCGTCGTTCCGCTCGGAAAAACGACGGAAAATCAGACGGTGTCCATCCGTCGGGGAAAGGACATCCTCCTGTCTGACGGAATCGAAAACCTCAGACGGGACTGGGAGGAAACGAGCTATCAACTCCAACGCTTCCAGACGGATCACGCGTGTGCAAAACAGGAATGGGACGGCCAATCCAGGGTACGTCCACATCCCGCCTACGCGCTCACCTTCGATCCGAAACCGACCACGCCAGCGTTCCTGCGAGGCGCCCGTCCGAAGGTCCTCATTCTGCGCGAAGAAGGAAGTAACGGCGATCCGGAAATGGCCGGCGCATTCCATGCGGCCGGATTCGAAGTATGGATCGTACCCATGACCGATCTCCTGTCGGGCGCCATCACCCTCGACGGTTTCCACGTCCTGGCACCGGTCGGAGGGTTCTCCTTCGGAGACGTCTTCGGCAGCGGCCGCTGTTGGGCAGGTACGATCCTGTTCAACGAAAGACTCGACGAGCAATTCCGCACATTCTACGGGCGACCGGACACCCTGTCCTTCGCGCCCTGCAACGGGTTCCAGCTCCTGACACAGATCGGCTGGGTTCCGGGCCCCCATGTTCCGGAATCCTCCCAACCGCGTCTAATCAGGAACGAGTCCGGACGATTCGAGTCGCGATGGTCACTCGTGAAAATTCTTCCGAGTCCCGCCATCATGCTCCAGGAAATGGAAGGCTCCGTGCTCGGCATCCACAGCGCCCACGGTGAAGGCCGACTCTATTTCCCTGACAAGGACGTGTACCGCGCCCTGAAAACAGGAAACCTCCTGCCGATGGCGTATGTCGGGAGCGACGGAGAACCGGCGAAGGGATACCCGGAAAACCCCAATGGTTCACCGGAAGGATTCACGGCCATCTGCTCGCCGGACGGTCGGCATCTGGGCATGATGCCGCACCCCGAACGGGCCTTCCTCAAATGGCAGTGGCACTACATGCCAGAATCCTGGAAAAGGGAACTCCTCGCCTCGCCATGGCTGCGGATGTTCCAAAACGCCAGGACATGGCTCGATCAGGCATAAATGCCGCAACAACAAAAGACCTTATCCACTCCAGGATAAGGTCTTCTTTTTTTCCGAATGAACAACGCCCGTACCCTTGACGAATGAAAACTCAAGAGTCCTCGAAGGCGAAGAGGAGTGCACACCCTCTTCCCTCTTTACCGTTCCTCGAGGATATCATAGAACGGATCCGCCTTCATGACCGCATCCCCGATATCGACCAGCGCGTACTGATGGATGAATACCGAAAACCCGAAGGTCGGCGAATTCCGATTGAACCAGAACATCCGTCCGATCGTGACCTGATCTTCCGTGAACATCCCCGAATTCACCAGGATCGATTTCAATAGCTAGTTCTAGGCCTTACATGAAATCACATGTCGAGATGAAATTCGAAAATTTCGAGCGAAAACACTGAAAGTGGATGGAGGGCTACTGTCGTAACCCGACGAGACTTGAAGGGTTTGCAGCCGAAATTTTCGAATTTCAGCCGGCAAGCAGGTTCCTATTTCCCCATAGTATTCGCGGTGGGATTTCATGTAAGGCCATGGTATGACACCACAGGAAACAGTCCTTGTCGAAGTACGGCTCGTCGAAAAATCACCGACCCGAAACAACGTCATCAGGTTCTCCCGTATCCATATCTTGTCGTCGCTTCCATGATGCTCACGCAGATACGCGAACGCATTCTCGATCGTTTCCCGCTTGTCCTTGCCCCGAAGTCGCTCCGAAAGTTCGACGAGCGCCGGATACCGTTCCACCTTCCCCGGCAGCATGTAGTTCGGGTACAGCACGAACGGCAACGCCTTCAGGAACAGGACATACAGGATGAGCGCGTAAAGGAGGATCATATCGTGGTCGGTGAAGGATCTGATTCGGGCATTCGGTCGAGTATCTGGCCGATATGAGTCGATATTTTCGAATACTCGAATGTTGTATCGATTCCCTTGCAATACGCCTCGTTCTCCTCGCAATACCGGTAGAGCGCCTTCCGAACATCGGGATTGAGGACGACCGTGATGACGCCTGCAAAATCCTTCTCCGAGATGAGTTTGAGTACGGCTTCCCGATTCCCGCCCTGAAGCGTGAATAGGATCTCGGGAAGACGCTTCGCCCCTCGTTTGATGTCGCCTTGCGGATAGTGATGCGCCTTGAAGTAATCTTCGAAATCGTCCACGATCTGCCGGTTGATACCCATCGCTTCCGCTATCGCGCTGACGTCCTTGTCGGGAACCTTCCCCGCGAGCAGCTGGCCGATCTCCAGCCCGTACCGGATATGCCCTCCGGTGAATTTCCGCGTCATCAGGAAATAGCGGTCGATCATGTCCGGGCGTATCTCCTTCGCCTCCTCGAGCTCCTTGTCTATCTTCTGTCCCTCGTAGATCCCCCGCATGTAATTGTTATTGAACACCTTCAGGATCTCATAACTGAACAACGGGAAGCACTTCCGGAACGCGATAAGGTCGGTCAGCGCCTGTACGCCGTTTATCTCGTCGAGCCTGGCATTGATAATCGTCTTGTCGATGCCGTCGATCAGGTATATGCAGGCATGATCGTTCCGCCGCTCCTCGTGATCGAGGATGTCGTCGATCTTGATGATGCTCGTATCGATATCCGATATCTTCTCGAGCAGCGCCATCTCCGCTTCCGACAGCTCCTTTCCGGAGGCAAACTCGTATCCTATCTGGATATAGCGCTCGAAGGATTTGTCTTTCGGCTGATATTCGGACATAGGACGATGGAATATTCGACATTCAATGATTCGCACCATAACCAGTATACCCCACGTTTTCCGACCCCGAAACCCATTTTTCCGATTTCACAAAAAAAAGAAGGCTCTCATAAGCCACAAGAATCGTTCATCTGACACTTCATTTATTTCGTCCTTTACTACCATAGTACGTAATATGGCAGTAATCGGACCCGGATAAGAATTCAGTCTTGAAAGGGAGAAAAAACGGGCGGCAAGGTGTTCCCTGCCGCCGTTTTACGCCAAGCGAATCGGATACCGGTCACTCTCTGACCGGCTCATAGCAACCGTCGTCCCCGCGCCACTTTTCCGCTCGAGGGAGCCGCGTCTTGTCGAGCGAACAACAGTCCATGAACGGAGGATGTTCGCTCCCGGCATGGAAGCAGATACCCGTTTTCTCGCATTCCGAGAATCCTGCCCACCGCCAGTTATCCATGCTCATGGACTCCATCACGTCCGGATTGAGTCCCAATCCCCGAATCGTCTGCCTACTGTGAATGATTGACGGGACCGCTTTCATCTCGCAGCGAAGCTGTTCAAATAAGCGACCACTCGCCACGACGCAGCACTTCATCGCGTACCTGAGTCGCGCCTCCCGTTCGAATTCGCCGATCAGTTCCCCGTACCGATCGAGTAACGCCGAGGCCCCGTCGAGCAACGCACCATAGAAATTATAGCGCGTACTCACCCGCACGAGTGCTTCATAAACGAGCGAGGCGTCCCGAAGCACCTTCCTCCGTTCATCGTCATCCATACCGTCCGGCACATATTGACGGATTCCCTGGGCGTACAGGATCTGTCCCGACACGACCGTCGGAATGATTGATTGCGTTCCGTACACGACCAATGATTTGTTATTCATCCTCCCCTCCCGAATACGTTAAAGAGCCGATTTCACACTGGCGCCACTCTACCGCGCCTCAGCGCGGAAATCAATGCCATCGCGAACTTTCCACCGCTTTTCCGATTTCGACAAAAAAAGAAGGCTTGTTAAGGCCTTCTTTTCGGTCGGTTTTCGATTTAAGGGAAAACGAAGAAAACAGCGTGTTTCTCGTCTCCGCATTCCCGACTCTGATTACTGTGCCAAAGCACTTACCGCGAGGCCGATGTAGTACGGCCACAGCGCGATCGCCAGCACCCCCTTCCAAAAAGTGAGGTGCAAAAACCCGATCGTGAACAGCCACCCGGCGCACCACGAGAACGCCGTGAACCCGTGCTGCTCCACCTTTATCTTGTCCATACGATTATGGCTAACGGATTAGTATTTTGAATGATTCCGTTCATGCCTCAATACGTTTCATCCCGTCATCCGTGACGACGATCGCCTGTGTGTCATTAAGGAAAGTTCGCCGCCCACCTTCGCCGATTCCGGCATCCGCTCGTATGTCTCGTCGTTTGTCATATCGATAGTATCGCACATTCCTTCCCTTCCGTCCGCATTCGAATCCCTTCATTCGGGCACCTAGCGTGCTTCCGATAGTACAACGAGAAAGTTATCTGGTTTACGAAAAGGTACCCGACCCCTTTTCCGTTCCCGGGTCATCGTGGAATACCGCTCCCTCGTCAGCGGACTCTGTCCGTCATGCCGCAGAAGATCATTGAAAAACTTCAGGTTCGCTTCGAAGGAATCCAGCAACACGCCGTCGATGTCGAAAATGACCGATCGAATCATAATGAGAAAATATTTCGATTACCGGACGCCATGGTCCGACCGCCTCAACCGCACAGGTGCGGCAGAGGCGTGTCCGTCACGCGCTGTTCCCTGTACTCGTCCTCATTCTTGAAAATCCCCAGCTTTTCGTATCCTTCCCAGGTATCCATTACGATCCCGGAATCGCTCTGCCAATACCAGTGAAGGAAACGTATGCCCCGCTCTCTGAATTCCTTCAAGGTATCCTTCATCTCCCCCTGTATCCCGAATCGCTTGGAAAAGTAGTCCGCCAGGATCGCAGTATCCAGGCAGTTCGGCTCGCCGTCGCGCTTCATGAACGACGACAGCTCCTGCTCACCACCAAGTGCGAACCGCTTCACAACGTCGAGCGAGCCCCTCCATCTCGGCCTATGGGCGAGAATCCAGAGCGAGACGGCCTGCATCTTCAGTGCCTCGTCGGATAAGTCCACCCTCTCGATCATCTTTCCGGCGGCCTCGAGCTCGATCCCTCGGGTATTGAACCGAAGATTGTTCGTATCGACGAGCGGCGCCAGGGCGGCGAAGTCCCGGTCGCGAAGCGATTCGTATATCGACTGCATCTCGAAAAACCAACGGTCGATTTTTTCCGTATCCCCCTCGTATACCCGGTATGAGCGCACGCCGAACCGCTTGTCGAACACCGGCGCGCGCTTCTCAGGAGTATCTTTTTTCTCCGCAAATGATTCGAATTTCCCCATATGTGTTTCCGATCGATACATGGAAGCCCACTTTTTCTGCCAGTATACCTGCTTCGCCACGGGGCGCACAAAACTCTATAACAAACGCGAAAAAGTACCCAGCCACTTTCCATTCCGATACGCATTACGCATTCTCCGACACCTCAACCCACCTCACACCGGATTGAAGCGCGTTCACGTCTTCCTCATATTGCGCGCGCGTCGCCCGAATAGTGACGGAATCGATGCGAAATCGTGCTCCATAATTATCCAACAGCGCCTTTGCGGATCGGGTCTTGTTGACATCCACCCAATCAGCAACGATTTCGAAACGGGCGGACGGATTAGTTTTGGATTTCCGGCGCATGGCCGTGACAAAATCGTCGAATGATTCGGCATTGAAAAGGATGCCCAAGGACTCGGGAGTCTCCGGTCCCGATTCATCGGATGATAATTCGACTTTCGGCATGTACGATTCCATAGGACTTCAGTTTCACAATGACATGATATTTGCCCTCCCCATTCCCCCGGTCAGCGCGAAACCGAGGACTTGGGAATCATTCCTCGCCTCTTCCAGTATCCGCTCGTATGTCTCGTCATTCGTCATATCCTCAGTATCGCACATTCCTTCCCTTCCGTCCGCATTCGAACCAATTTCAGAGCATTTGAGGGAAGGATTAATAAATGTACTTGAACCATTTTTTACGCCGTACTCAGTGCGGCTCCGTACTCGCTCGGCGACTTCGGTCGAGCTCGCGCAAGCCCGCCCGCTCTCGCGGGCGGCTTCCCTTAGTACCCCAACCTGTACTTGTCGAATCTGTCTAAATCTTGTGAGAAATCGTTGTGCTTCTTGGGGCTGTGGCTATCCTCAATCTTTTTCTTGAGTTTTGCGTCGTTGTTCGCATATTCGCCAAAGTCCAGCAGTTTCAAATATCCGTTAGTAAACTCAATCAGAGCAGGAGTTGCTTTTTGGACAAATCGGTACGACTCAAGAAAATACTCGCCATGCGATTTATAATGCCCCCATTTTCCCAGCACGTTGCCTTTCTCTTTTGACAACGCTGCGATTTGCTTAAAAAAGCTCTCCGGTATTCGCACCATGTTCAAGTTAAAATTCTCGTTTCGGTTATCAAGCCGCAATCCTTTCAAACGCGCCCGGTGTATAACCAAATCTCTAGTGTCATACATCAGGTTGATAATGGACGAATTTTTACTCAAGTAACCCTTGAGTTTGGCGTTTTTCTCAAACAACGATTCTGTAAAATCCTTGTGCCGTCTTGTGCGCAAGCCAATCCGTTCCACTTGGTCGAACTCAATCTGATAGCGATATTTTGAAATCCACGCGAGCGCATCAAAAACTCCGGTGAAAAGTGTTGTCCAGTAGTTGAAATGGTAAATGGTAGCGTCTTGGGTGTCGTTATTTACATCGGTATAGTAATTTATTCCAATCTCGTCTATCGCAATCAACATATCCGTGATTCTGCTCGCAAGCGAAGCGGTGCTGTCCATAAGACTTTCCCCCTCCGGTATTGACGCGCCACCAAACACAATCACCGACCACGCGGGTTGATATTCGGTTAGTTTCGTTTTGAGTGAGTAGAGATACCAAAGCCCTCTATTGGCGTAAAAGTTAGGCGCGGTGAGAAATTTTTTCTGTCGCTTGCAATATAGGTCTACGTAAATCATCGCTTCGTCTGGACTAAATATGCTATGTGTCGGAACACCCGGAAAACTCTCATTGCTCCAATTAAGGCGATTGAGCAACTTCCTTCTTTCCGTTATCAAAATCGTCTTTTGGTCTTTTCCGGTTTCTATGAGAGTTTTCAAAATATAAACCAAAATCAAATCGCTATATCTGATGTCCAATTTTTGGGCAACCGCCTGTATATCTGAAATGTTGTAGCCAAACCAAATGTTTGATTTGTACCCGCGAAAATGATCGCCGGACTTATCAACAACGATGCCGGTCGCACTACTCTCGCCCTCAAAGTTGAGTTTTGCGACCGTATGTTTCGCAGATTTTCCAAGTGATACAAACTCAAACAAATCGTTGTCGTTGTACTGCAATAACCTTTTCGCACTATTTGATTTGAGTGAGTCCGAATCAAGCAGAACTCTCAACTTTTTGTCTCTCGGTTCGTCAAACATAATATTGAAGACTATTCGTGAGATACAGAGACTTCACAATGGTATCGGGATATCTCTTAACTCACGGCTCAAACTTAACCAAGCCACCGCCGTAGGTTCTTCCGTATTGGTACATTGCTTTATCGAGGCCTTCCTTTAGAATATTCCACAAATCAGCATCTTATCGCGCTGGCTCAAAAAGCCTCGCTGGCTTTTCATAAAGCATCCGGTATGAATTGGTGGCGATAGCGTCCGCTTCATTCTTTATGAATATCGGGTACAAACCATCCGAGCTTTTCATCACGCGGTTCATATACCGGACAAAGAATTTCACCGCGGAAAAGAAAAGGGGTCAAGTACATTTATTCCTACTCTTTCACCCCCTTTCTACTCCCCTCCGCCTCCATTGTAAAGCGGTTTCAACCCATCTATAGCACCATAGCCTTAGATGCAGTTAATATGACACTGAGGATGCTGCCCTTTGCTTTTTTGTAAGCTCAATTTTCATTTTATATCCATGCTTATTAAACATGTATATCAACTGCTCTCCGTTTATCAATGTAAGTGGCTTATTTTTGACAAATTCTAATGCATCACCGCCATAGTGGCTCGTTGTAACAAGAATTCCTTTAACCGCACCTTCATTATGAACGGTACCATATAAATCCCGAACAGCACTAAGTGGTACAAGATTGTTGTATCGTTTCGCTTGTATTACGTATTTCCCTCCGCGAATAGGATCTTCATCGAAGGCTATCGCGTCAACGCCGGCATCTCTTGATGCCCGCGTAACTTCGACTTTACATCCCTCATGTGAGAATTCCTTTTGAATCAAGTCGCGAATTAATATTTCAAAATCTTGCCAATCCATTTTTGCTAGGTTTGTATTTTCATCAAAGCCACCCAATACCTCTACCGCCTGAATAATTCTTTTATCATCAGTATTTAAAACCATAATCGGCTTGACCGGCGATAGGTTCACCAATGATCCAGCGGTCACTCCCTTCAAATGCCTAAAACATTCAATCGGTTGAATCCTATCCAAAGCGATTTCAGTATATTCCTTTTTCATAACCTGCAACGAGGCAATGCAATTCCGCATCTGTTTCCCAGTCTTCGGATCAGTTGCGTCAACCCAACCGTTAAATACTATAGTCTCTACCGCGTTTACATAGTCTGATTCACAAATCTCATGAATTGTCCGAAGCGCAACCTTGTATATAACGTCATTATAAAACTCTTCAAATTCTTTTTTATTCATTCCTTTTCCTACTATCTCATTTTTTCCTGGAACGTATTTATATTCGATAGTTGAAATAAACTTATCTGCACTCGGTAATTCCATGTCTACAAGCAACACACTTGATGATTTCTCAAAAAAAACAGATGGGAAAATCGTGAGTGATGCTGGGTAATTTGACCTTTCCAATACTAACTCAAAATATCCAGCAACCCCCCTTTCAGTTTTCCCTTCATATCCTTCCTTTTTCTTTTGGATATCATTGTTATGTGCGTCGAT